>DATKBL010000035.1:0-24059 GCA_035513995.1 Actinomycetota bacterium | reverse complement strand
CTTCACCGTCTCGATCGGCGAGCGGCAGCGCCGGCACGGGAGCCCCTTCCGTCCGTAGACGTTGAGGTTGTCCCGGTGCTCCCCCGGCTTCCCGAACAGATCCAGGTACGCCTCGTCCTCGAGCGACGTCCCGCGGTCGCGGATCGCCTCCTGGACCGTCTCCTGGATCGCCCGGTAGAGGCGCCGCACCTCCTGCGACGAGAGGTCGTCCGACCGCCGGTCGTAGCGGAGGCCCGCGGCGAACAGCACCTCGTCGGAGTAGATGTTCCCCAGCCCCGAGATGAACTCCTGGTCCATCAGGAGCTGCTTCAGCTTCTGCTTCCTCGCCGCGAGCGCCTCCGAGAACTGCGGCCACGTGAACGAATGCTCCAGCGGGTCGACCCCGATCCTCGCGAGCTCGCGCGCGGAGTCCACCTTCTCGCCCGGGACGATGAACATCCTGCCCAGCGCGCGAGGGTCGACGTAGCGGAGGTCGCCGCCCCTGGCGAACTCGAGATACAAGTGGGTGTGCTGGTCGACCTCCTGCCGCTTCGTGCCCTTGAGGAGCCGCCCGCTCATCCCGAAGTGCACGACGAGCACCTGGTCGTCGTCCAGCGTCACCAGCAGGTACTTGCCTCGGCGCTCGACGCGGACGATCTTCCGCCCCTCGATGCGCTTCGTGAAGTCCTTGCGGGTGCGGTGGTGCCGAGAGATCACCTTCATCGAGTTCTTGGACGAGCGGACCTCGGCAGCGTCGATGCGGCGACCGGTCACCTCCTTCTCGAGGTCTCGGCGGAGGACCTCGACCTCGGGGAGCTCCACTCAGGACCTCCCCTCGTGCTCGAGGCTTTCCGCCGCGTCTCCGTCCGAGGCGGAGGCGCGCCGGAGGAGCTCGTGAGCCGCCCGCGCCGCCTCCTGCTCCGCCTCCTTCTTCGAGCGTCCCCGTCCGGTCCCGTAGGAGCGCGAGCCGAGGAACACCGTCGCGGTGAACTCCTTGGCGTGGTCGGGCCCGTGGTCCTCGACGCGGTACTGGGGCACGCCCCCCAGGTCGCGGGCGGCCAGCTCCTGAAGGCCGGTCTTGTAGTCGCGCTCGCCGCCGCCGCCAACGTAGGTGAGCATCCGGGGCCAGAAGCGCTCCTGGACGAGGCGCTGCACCGACTCGATCCCCCGGTCGAGGTACATCGCGCCGATGATCGCCTCCATGGCGTCGCCGAGGATGCTGGCCTTGGCCCGCCCGCCCGACTGCTCCTCGCCCTTGCCCAGGAGGATCTCGTCGCCGAGGGACAGCTCCTGGGCCACCTCGGCCAGGGTCGACATGTTCACGGTCGCCGCCCGCAGCTTCGCCAGGTCGCCCTCGGGCAGGTCGGGGAAGCGCCGGTAGGCGACGTCGGTCACGACGAGGCCCAGGACGGCGTCCCCGAGGAACTCCATCCGCTCGTTGTTGGCCGGGGCCCCCTGCTCGAAGGCGAAGGACCGGTGGGTGAGGGCGGTCCGCAGGAGCCCGGGGTCCCGGAACCGGAGCCCGAGGCGCCGCTCGAGCCGGCCCTGTCGCTTCAGCCGCACGCGCGCTCTCCTACTCGAGCTCGATCGCCTCCCGGCCCGCGTAGTAGCCGCAGTTGCCGCACACCTTGTGCGGGAGCTTCGGCTGGTGGCACTGCGGGCACTCGCTGTAGGAGGGCGTGGAGCCCTGCCACTGCGAGCGCCGGCTGCGCGTCCGGCTTCTCGACTTCTTCCTCTTGGGTACGGCCATCTGCTCTCCTCTTAATCCAGGTTCAGCTGATCCAGCTCGGCCCAGCGGGGGTCGATCCGCGGACCGCACGAGCACTCCCCGAGGTTCCGGTCGCCGCCGCAGCGCTCACAGAGGCCGAGGCAGTCGGGCCGGCACAGCGGAGAGAACGGCATCGCGAGCACGACGGCGTCCCGCACCATCGGCTCGAGGTCGAGCTCGGCGTCACCGACGGCGTACTCGTCGGCATCCTCGTCGGGCTCCCTGGCGAACAGCTCGGAGACGTCGACCCGGAAGTCCTGCTCCATGGGGCGCAGGCAGCGCGCGCACGAGAGCCGCCACGTCCCGGCGACCGGCCCCGTCACGTAGACACCCTCCACGACTCCCTCCAGGAGGAGCTCCATCACCACCGGCTCCTCGTCGGGCACCGAGGCCAGCTCGGTGCGCATCCCCTGGACCGGCTCCTCGATGCGGAGGCGGCGCGAGGTACCCGGCCGCTCGAGGAGGTCGCGGACGTCCACGGGCTTCATCACGACACCTCCTCCGGCTGCTCCTCGGGGACGGCGGCGAGCTTCTCGCGGCCGGCGTGCACCTGCTGGGTGGTCTTCTCCAGGCGTTCGAGGAGCGACCCGACGCCGTCGGCGCTGGCCTCGAGCGACTCGCGGAGCTTCCCGACCGCGGCCTCGAGGGAGGCGAGGTGCTGGTCGACGTAGTCCTCGGCCTCGAGCCTGATCTGCCGGGCCTCCTCGCGAGCCTCTCCCAGGATGCGGCCGGCCTCGTCCTCGGCGCGCCGCGACACCTCGTCGCCTGCGGCGAGCCGGGCCTGCTCGGCCCTCGCCTCCTCGATCAGGGCCTCGGCGTCGCGGCGCGCCTTCGCCAGGAGCTCCTCGCGATCCTTCACCACCCAGCGAGCCTGCTTGATCTCCTCGGGGAGGTCCTCGCGCATGCCGGCCAGCACCTCGAGCACCTCGTCCCGGTTGAGCAGGACCGACGAGGACAGCGGCATGCTCTTCGCCTCCGCCACCATCTCCTCGAGCTGCTTCAGCCTCGACGCGATGTCCATCACAGACGCTCCCCGAGCCGCTCCAGCACGTGGTCGGGCACCAGTCCCCGCACGTCGCCCCCGAGGCGGGCCACCTCCTTGACGAGCGAGGAGGAGAGGTACGACCACGTCGGGCTGGTGGGGATGAAGCACGTCTCGACCTCGGCCAGTCGGTTGTTCATCTGGGCCATCTGGAGCTCGAAGTCGAAGTCGGAGATCGCGCGGATCCCCTTCACGATCATGCTCACGCCGCGGTCGCGCGCGTAGTCGACGAGCAGACCCGAGAAGGAGTCGACCTCAACGTTCTCGAGGTGCGAGAGCGACTCCTTCAGCATCTGCCGGCGCTCCTCGAGCGAGAACATCGGCTCCTTCGAGGGGTTCTCGACGACGGCCACGACGACGCGGTCGAACAGGCGGGCCGCCCGTTCGACGATGTCGAGATGTCCGTTCGTGACCGGGTCGAAGGTCCCCGGGCACAGCGCAGTCAGGGTCACCGAGCCTCCAGGACGAGGATGCGCGTCTCGCCATAGTCGAGGTGCTTGACGACCTGCAAGTTTACAGGAATCACATCCGTGGAAGCCCGCTTGGGGCGCGTGAGCGCTACCGTTCCACCTGTCGCCACATGTGCCTCCAGAGCGACAAGGATGTCCCGAAGGTCGGGCTCGGGGTGGTCCCACGGGGGATCGAGGAGGACGAGGTCCCATCCCCCGGACGGCCGGGCGAGGAACCTGGCGGCGTCCGCGTGGACGACCTCGCCGTCGAGGCCGGTCCTCGTCAGGTTGTCCTCGATCGCCGCGACGGCCGTCGGGGAGGCGTCCACCAGCACGGCCGAGGCGGCGCCCCGCGAGAGCGCCTCGAGGCTCATCGCCCCCGTCCCGGCGAACAGGTCGAGCACCCGAGCACCCACCACCCGCCCCCCCAGGCTCGAGAAGAGGCCCTCACGGGCCCGGTCGGAGAGGGGCCGGGTCCCCTCGGGAACTGGGGCCAGCCGCGCGCCCTTCGCCGTCCCCGCGATGATCCTCACGGCCGCGACGCGACCCCGATCACGTGCGGCGCGTGACGGGGTCCGTAGGCGAGGCGCCGGTAGCGGACCCGGAGCCCCGCGTTGCGCAGCGTGCCGAGCGTGTCGCGGTTGATGTGGCACCCTCCGGAGAACCTGCTGTACAGGGGGATGATCAGGTCCTGGCGCCGGGCCACTCGCGGGTCGGGCGCTCGGACGTGCTCGAAGAACCGAACCTCTCCCCCCTTCGCCAGCACCCTGCCCACCTCGGCTGCCACACGCCTCGGGTCGGGCACGCTGCACATCACCAGGCTGAGCACCACGGTGTCGAAGGCGTCGTCGTGGAACGGGAGGCGCTCGCCCGAGGCCCGCACGAGCCTGACCCCGATCGGCGCCTCGGCCGCCCGCGGCCCGGCCTTCCGCAGCATCCCCTCCTCCGGCTCGAGCGCGACCACCTCGACGTCGCGGTAATGCGCGAAGTTCAGCCCGTTCCCCGCGCCGAGCTCCAGGACCCGGCCGCGCGCGCCCCCGACCGTCTCGTCCCGGAACCTCCGGATCATGGGGTCCTCGGCCCGGGAGAGCAGCTCGTACCAGCGCGAGAAGATCGGCCGGGCCATCAGCTGTGGAAGAGCCAGTCGATCCGCTCGGCGAACCGCCGCTCGAGCTCGGCCCGCTGCTCGGGATGCTCGGAGAGATCGGGGTCCGCCTCGATCAGCGCGAAGGCGTCACGTCGCGCCACGCGCACGAGGTCGGTGTCGTGGGCGAGCTGGGCCAGCCGCAGGTCGGGCATCCCCGACTGCCGGATGTCGAAGAGCGTGCCCTCGCCGCGCAGCCGGAGATCCTCGTCGGCGAGCTCGAAGCCGTCGGTCGTCCGCGACATCGCCGCCAGGCGCGCGCGGGCGTCCTCGTTGTCGGGCTCCGACTCGTCGAACAGGATGCAGTGCGAGCCGTGCTCCCCGCGCCCGATCCGGCCCCGGAGCTGGTGGAGCTGAGCCAGCCCGAACCGCTCGGCGTTCTCGACCAGCATCACCGTGGCGTTGGGGATGTCCACGCCCACCTCGATCACCGTGGTGGCGATCAGCAGGTCCGACGCCCCCGCTCGGAAGGTCTCCATCCGATCGTCCTTCTCTTTGGGACGCATCCTCCCGTGGAGGAGGGTGATGCGCAGGTCGGGGAAGACCTCGGTCTGGAGGCGCTCCGCCTCGCGCTCGGCGGCCTTCACCTCGAGCCGGTTGCCCTCGTCGATCGCGGCGCACACGACGAAGCCCTGCCGGCCGCGCTCGACCTCGCCCCGGACGAGCTCGTAGGCCTTCCGCCGCTGCTGGGGGGTGCGGACGACGCGGGTGGTGACGGGCAGGCGGCCGGCCGGCATCTCGTCGAGCACCGAGACGTCGAGGTCGCCATAGTAGGTCAGGGCCAGGGTCCGCGGGATCGGCGTGGCCGTCATGATGAGGACGTCTGGCTGGGCGCCCTTCTCCTTCAGGGCGATCCGCTGGTGGAGGCCGAAGCGATGCTGCTCGTCCACCACGGCCACCGAGAGGTCCCGCATCTCGACCTTCTCCTGGACGAGGGCGTGGGTCCCCACGACGAGGTGGACGTTCCCGTCGGCGAGCCCCTCGAGGACGGCCTCTCGCTCCTTCCCCGTGACCGCCCCGGTGAGCAGCGCGTAGGTCAGCGTGTGCTCCTTGGGCCCCTGGTCGAACAGGTCGACCTGGGGCTCGAGCGGGCCCTCGGTCACCGAGCGCGCCCCGATCCCGGCGAGCAGCTCCCGGATCTTCCGGTAGTGCTGCTGAGCCAGGACCTCGGTAGGCGCCATCACCGCGGCCTGACGCCCCGACTGGATCGCCAGCAGCGCGCCGTAGAGCGCCACGACCGTCTTCCCCGACCCGACGTCGCCCTGGAGGAGCCGGTGCATCGGCCTGGGCTCGGCCATGTCCTTGGCCACCTCGTCCATCGTCCGGCGCTGCGCGTCGGTGACGGCGAACGGGAGGGCCGAGACGAACCGCTCGGCGAGGTCGCCCGACAGGTCGTGGGCGATCCCCTCGGCCTCCCGCTCGACGCGGTGCTTGCGGAAGGCCACCCCCAGCTCGAGGAAGAACAGCTCGTCGAGCTTCAGCCGCTCGATCGCCCGGTCCCTGGCGGCGTCGGTCTCGGGGAAGTGGACGTCGCGGAGGGCGTCGGCGAGCGGCGGGAGCGCGTGGCGCTCCAGGACCTCCTCCGGCAGCGGGTCGGGGATGTCCTCCGCCCGCTCCAGCGCGTCGTGCACCAGGCGGCGGATCACGCCGGTGGTCACGCCCTCCCCCGCAGGGTGGACGGGGACGATCCTCCCCACGTGCACGGTCTCGTCGCCCCCGCCCTTGAGGATCTCCACCGCGGGGTTGGTCACGCGCAGCCTCCCGCGGAAGGCCCCCACCCTCCCGGATACGGCGACCTCCATCCCCTCGCGGAATCGCTGGGCGGGCCAGGACTGGTTGAACCAGAAGAGGTCCATCGAGCCGCTGGGGTCGAAGACGGTGACGGTGACCATCTGGCGGCGGTTCCGGGTGAAGGCTCGCCGCACGCGGCGGACCGTACCGATCAAGGTGGCGTCGTCGTTCACGTGCAGGTCGCCGATCGAGGCCACGTTCGACCGATCGATGTACCGGCGCGGGTAGTGGTGGAGGAGGTCGCCCACCGTGGCCACCCCGAGCTTGCGGAGCCCCGGGACCGACCGCTTGGCCCAACCGGCGAAGGAAGAGATCGAGGTGCGCGCGGTGACCTTCACTCGATCCCGATCAGGTAGGCGGAGCCCGGCTGGTCGCCGCGCTGGACCTCGATCTCGAGGTGGGCGTGCGACTCGCGGAGGGCGGCCGCGATGCGCTCGCCCTCTTCGTCGGAGGCGCCCTCGCCCAGGTACAGGGTGAGCAGCTCCGCCCCGTCGGGCTCCAGCGCGCGGGCCAGGTCCACGGCCGCGGCCGCGGGCGCGGCGGTGGCGCCCAGCTCTCCCCAGCGGACGCCCGAGGCCGCGGCCTCCATCGCCGCGTGCACCGCAGCAGGGTCCGGGTCGTTCGCGAGGTAGGCCGAGGCTGCGGCGACCCCCTGGGCCATCGAGGCGGTCGGCACGACCGAGACCTCCTTGGCGGCCCGGGTCGCCGCCGCCTCGGCCACCGCCATCACGCTCGGGTCGTTGGGCAGCACGATGACCTGCCCACCCGGCGCCTGCTCGATCGCCTCGACGAGCTCGCCGACGGACGGGGCTCCGATCACCACCCGGGCGCCCAGCGACTCGAGGATCCCCGCCATCCCCTTGCCCTCGGCCACCGCGACCAGGGAGTGCGGGGCGACCTCGCCGAGCGCATCGGCCGCCAGGCAGCGTGCGGCGACCTGCTCGTCGAGCGAGACGATCCGGATCTGGGCCAGCCTGCCCCCCGTCCGGATCCCCTCCTCGACGGCCAGCCCGGGGTCGTCGGTGTGGACGTGCGCCTGGTGCAGCTCGCCGCCGCCCACAACCACGACCGAGTCGCCGATCGCCGACAGCCGCTCGCGGAGCCCCTCCACGCCCTCGGCGGGCCCGTGGATCACGTACATCACCTCCGAGCCGTACCGCGTGCCCAGGGAGCCGGCGGCCTCCTCGTGACCGACGGGGCCCATCGGCCCGACCTCCTCCGACAGCGGGCGGCCCTCGATCGCGGCCGCCAACGCGTCGAGGAGCAGCACGAGCCCCTTGCCGCCGGCGTCCACGACGCCCGCCCGCCGGAGCTCCTCGAGCTGCCGGGGGGTCCGCTCGAGCGACGCCCGCGCGGCCTCGAGCGACGCCCGCGCCACCTCCTCGACCGAGCCGCCCTTCGCCGCGCGCGCCGCGTCCCCGAGCACGGAGAGGATCGTCCCCTCCGCGGGCTCGGCGACCGACTTCCGGGCCTCCTCGTGGGCGCGAGCCAGCGCCGAGGCCAGACCTCGGCCGTCAGCCTGGGCGCCCTCCAGCCCCTCGGTCAGACCCCTGAGGATCTGCGACAGGATCACTCCCGAGTTCCCTCTCGCCCCCAGCAGGGCGGCCCTGGCGATCGTCTCGCCCAGGGTCCCGATCGGCGCACCGTCGAGCCCGACACAGGCCTCGTCCACCGCCCGCTGCGTGAGCAGCATGTTCGTGCCGGTGTCGCCGTCGGGCACGGGGAAGACGTTCAGCGAGTCGATCTCCTCCCGGTGCGCCTCTAGAGCCTGCGCGTACAGGGCCATCGCTCGCCGGAGCGTCGGCGCGTCGAGCGTCCCCACCTCGCGCACATCCTATCCCGCCCCTCCCCGGGCACCGCGCCGTTGTACCGTGGCCTCATGACGATGCGGCGCGCACTGCTGGCCTTCCTTACGGCGATCGCGGCGGCCTGCGGCGGCGCGGGGGCGCCGGCCGAGGCCCCGGAGGCGGTCCCCACGCTCCACGAGGACCGGCTCGACCTGCCCGAGTACGACCCCGACGGGTTCCGGGCTCTCCTGCGGAGCCTGGAGGGCACCCCCGTCGTCGTGAACGTGTGGGCCTCGTGGTGCGGTCCGTGCCGCGTGGAGGGCCCGCATCTCGCATCGCTCGCGCGTGAGTACGAGGGCCGGGTGCAGTTCCTCGGGGTGGACATCCTCGACAATCGGGAGGCCGCCCGCGACTTCATCCTCGAGCTCGACTGGCCCTACCCGAGCGTGTTCGACCCGCGGGGAGAGATCCGCGACAGCCTGGGGACCCTCGGCCAGCCCGTGACGCTCGTCGTCGACCGGGACGGCGAGGTCGTCTTCGAGTGGAGCGGGGCGGTCTCGGAGGAGCGGCTCCGCACGGAGCTCGAGGCCGTCGCCTCGTAGCCGGGGGCCGGTGCTACGGTGGACCCCATGCCCCGCCCCCGTCTCCTCGCGGCGGCGATCGTGGCCTGTGCCCTGCTCGCGCAGGCGCCCGCCGCGACCGCACAGGAGCCTCCCCGCCGCGTGCGGGTCGCGGCGCCCGAGAACGCTTCGATCCTCGTCCACGGCGAGTACCCGCCGACCGGGTCCTCGTGCGTGGACCCGTTCCAGCCGGTGCTCCACGAGCGCTACCGGGGCGCGGTCGAGGTCCTCCGCGCCTCTGACGGCTCGCTCACCGTGCTCGGGGAGCTGCCGTTCGAGGACTACCTGAAGGGGATCGCCGAGGTCCCCCGCTCGTGGCCCCCCGAGGCGCTGAAGGCGCAGGTCGTGGCCGCCCGCTCCTACGCCGCGAGCCGACTCGACCCCGGCGGCGAGTACGACCTCTGCGCCACCGACGCCTGCCAGGTCTACATGGGGATGGGCGTGGAGGCGGGGGCCTTCGGACGCCGGTGGGCGCGGGCGGTCGAGGAGACGGCCGGCGAGGTGCTCCTCCATCAGGGCGGGCCGGCCCAGACCTTCTACTCCTCCACCTCGAACGGGCGAACCTACTCCAACGCCGACGTCTGGGGCGGAGATCCGCTGCCCTATCTGCCCACGCAGCCGGAGGAGGACGACGGCGAGTCGCCGGTCTCGCGCTGGCGGGTGGAGGTACCGTTCGCCGACCTCGACCGACTGCTCCGCGCGGACGGGCGGTGGAGCGGCGGCACGATCCGGCGCGTGCAGGCCGGCGACGGCGGGATCACGGTCAGGGGACGGGGGGCGAACGCCCGGCTGAGCAAGGCCGACCTCCGCGACGCGCTCAACGACACGGCCCGCTGCCTCATGCCCGATCGCTACCCGACCACCGAGCCCGACGGCTCGCGCCTCCCGCAGACGGTTCCCTCGACGTGGTTCCGCACGAGGACCGACGGCTCCGCGCTCCTGCTCGAGGGGCGGGGGTGGGGGCATGGGGTCGGGATGGTCCAGTGGGGCGCCAAGGGGAAGGCCGACCGGGGGCTCTCCTACGAGGAGATCCTCTCCTTCTACTACGGAGGCCTGCGCCCGCAGGCCCACGATCTCCCCGGCACGATCCGGGTTCTCGTCGCGACCGGCCTCCGCTCGGTGACCATCGAGCCGTCGGGTGAGGCCCGCGTCGGTCTGCGCGGGGTCCGGAACCCGCCCTCTCCGCCTCTCCGGGTCGAGCCCACGGGGAGGGGCGTCCGCGTGCGCACCTCCGCGCCCTCCGCCCCCCGGCTCCGCGTCGAAGGGTTCGGGACCCGCCCGCGCGCCGAGGCGGGCGTCGGGCTCCGGGTCCGGCTGGCGAGCGAGACGCCCGTCCGCGTGCGAGCCGAGTACCTGCGCGGCGACGAGGTGGCGACGACCGCGTGGCGTTCGCTGGAGGGCGGCGAGATGCGGTTCCGGCTCGGCGCGCCTCTCCCACCCGGGCCGGCGCAGGTCCGGCTCCGGATCACCGACGGGGTGGACACCCTGCTCACGTCGACGCGGGCCGTGATGATCGAGGAGGGCGCCACGGCGGGCCCCAGCGCTTCCCCCAGTGAGCCCACGCCCGAGGCCTCCGGATCGGAGCCCGAGGACGAGGGGAGCCCCGCCACCGTGCCGCTGATCGTGGGGGCGGGAGCCGCGCTCCTCCTCGGGCTCGTGTTGACCCTGGGCCGCCGCAGGGGGTTACATCGACGATGATGCCGCTCGTCGCCGACCACGCCCCGATCACCTCGGTGGACTGGATGACCAGCCACGGACTGATCATCCTCATCGTCATCGTCGCCGGGGTCCTGCTGGGGTGGCTGGCTCGCCAGGCCGTGAAGCGGATGCAGCGGCGCATGGAGGCGGCCGAGTCGGTCACCGCCGAGCTCGACCTCCAGCGCGCCGCGACCCTCACGCACGCGCTCCACTACGTGATCCGGGTGGTCGTGTGGACCCTCGCGATCCTCCTGATCCTCGACCAGCTGGGGGCGAACCTCGCGCCGCTGATCGCGGGCGCCGGGATCGCCGGCATCGCGCTGGGCTTCGGGGCCCAGAGCGTCGTCAAGGACTTCCTCTCCGGGTTCTTCATCCTGCTCGAGAACCAGTACGCGGTCGGGGACATCATCTCGGTGAACGCCGACGAGAGGGTCTCGGGCAAGGTGGAGCAGATGAGTCTCCGCGTGACCCAGCTTCGCGCGTTCGACGGCACCCTCCACATCATCCCGAATGGCAACATCACGATGATCGGCAACAAGACCAAGGGCTGGGCCCGCGCGGTCGTGGACGTGGGTGTCGGCTACGGCGAGAACGTCGACAAGGTCAGGGGGATCCTCGAGGAGCTCTTCGACGATCTGCGCGAGGACCCCGATCTCAAGCGAAGGATCTACGACGGTCCGAACGTGCTGGGCGTTGAGAACCTGGGCGAGTACGAGGTCGTCGTGCGGGTGGTGGCCGACGTGCGGCCGCCCTATCAGTGGGACGTCGCCCGGGAGCTCCGGCGCCGCATCAAGGAGCGCCTCGACGAGCGGGGCGTCGAGATCCCGTTCCCCTACCGGGTGATGATCTCCAAGAACGACGACCCGCAGGAGAAGCCCCCCCGCCGCAACCGGTCGAAGAGCTCCGACTGAGCCCGTTTCAAGGCCGGCTCCTTCATGCCGATACGAGACTCCATGAACGGCGTGGCCAAGCGCTTCTGGAGCGAGGTCCTCGACCTCAACGCGCCCACGGACGTCGGGCTGCGCCGAGCTCGAACCTCCCGCACGAGGAAGCGGTCAGTGCGGAAGACCGCCCCGGCCCGCAGGGCCACTCGCCGCGTCGCCTGACCGATCCTCTGGTACCATCGCTCACCTGATGGCTGCCGTCTGCGACATCTGCGGTCGCTCGCCCTCCTTCGGGATGAAGGTGAGCCACTCCCACCGCCGCTCCCCGCGCCGGTGGAACCCGAACATCCAGAAAGTTCGGGCGGTCGTGAACGGCACCCCCCGCCGGCTCCACGTGTGCACGAAGTGCATCAAGGGCGGCAAGGTCCAGCGCGCCGGCTAGCGCGCCGATCGCCAGGAGGGGTCGACGGGGCCGATGCCCTCGCCGATCTCGAGCGCGCCGCGGATCGCCCCCGTCACGAACTCCTTCCCCCCCCGGACCGCCTCATCGAGCTCGTCGCCCAACGCGAGCCGTGCCGCGATCGCCGCCGAGAGCACGCAGCCGGTCCCGTGCGTGTGGGATGTGTCCACGCGCCGGGTCGAGAGCGGCGTCGCGCCTTCGGCCGTGACCAGCAGGTCGGTCGCGTTCGGGCCGGGGAGATGTCCGCCCTTCATCAGCACGGCCCGGGCCCCCAGCTCGAGGATCGCCTCGCCGGAGCGCCGCATGTCCTCCTCGGTCTCGACCCTGAGGCCGGTTAGGCCCGCCGCCTCGGGGAGGTTCGGCGTGACGATCGTGGCCAGGGGCAGGAGGAGCCTGCGCAGGGCCTCGACCCCGTCCTCCTGGAGCAGAGGATGCCCGTGCTTGGAGACGAAGACCGGGTCGACGACGAGGTTCGGCACCCGCGTCTCGACGAACGCGTCGGCCACCGCCTCGATGATCGCCGCCGACGCCAGCATCCCCGTCTTGGCCGCGTGCACGCCGATATCGGTGACGACGGCACGGATCTGCGCGCCCACCGTCTCGGGCGAGAGCTCCTCATAGCTCTCCACGCCCTTCGTGTTCTGGACGGTCACCGCGGTGATCGCGGTCGTGCCGAACACGCCCAGCGCCTGGAAGGTCTTCAGGTCGGCCTGGATCCCCGCCCCGCCGCCGGAGTCCGAGCCGGCGATCGTGAGCGCGATGCGAACGTCAGCCAAAGTGATCCCACCCCTTCGCCTCGAGCGGTCGCTCGGCCCCATCCTCCCCCACGGCCACGAACCCCGTCTCGGTGATCTCGCCGATGTCGGTGAGCCTGGTGCCGAAACGGTCGAGGAGCTTCCTGCTCGCCGCCTCGACCGCCTCGGGCGCCAGGGTCGCGACGAGCTCGTAGTCCTCGCCGCCGTGCAGGGCGAGATCGAGGGGCTCGACGCCCGCGGCCGAGGCCAGCTCGTCGAGAAGGGGGGAGACCGGCACGTCGGCCAGCACGACGCGCGCGCCGACCTCGCTCGCCTCGCACACGCGCGAGAGGTCGAGCGCCAGCCCGTCGGAGACGTCGATCATCGAGCTCGCCCCGGCCTGGGCCAGCGTCTCGCCCTCGCCGACGCGCGCGGCCGGGCGGTCGAGCGCCCCCACGAGCTGGCGACCCCAGTCGGTCATCACCGCGCGACGCGTGTCGGTCTCGCGGCCCCGGACCAGCCGAAGCCCGCCCGCGGCGGCACCCAGGGCCCCGGTGACGACGATGCGGTCGCCCGGCCGCGCGCCCGACCTCGTGACGGCCCTGCCTTTGGCCACCGTCCCCAGGACCGTCACGGTCAGGACGCATTCGCTGGCTCGCACCGTGTCACCGCCCACGAGCGCCAGGCCGTAGTCCTCGGCGGCCTCGCGCATCCCTCCGTAGACCTCGATCACCCAGGCCGGCCTCGTGTCGGGAGGAACCCCGAGTGAGATGACCGCGTACCGCGGACTCCCACCCATCGCCGCCACGTCCGAGACGTTCACCACCACGGCCTTGTAGCCGAGGTCGCTCGGCTGGGTGACGTCGGGGTCGAAGTGGACCCCCTCGACGAGGGTGTCCACGGTGATCACCAGCTGGTGCCCTCCCGGCTCCACGACCGCGGCGTCGTCGCCGATCGGGACGACGACCCCGGGCGCCTCCCCGGAGAGGAGCTTCTTGATGGCACGGACCAGCTCTTCCTCGGTGGCCACGGTTTCCCTTCCTCGGGTCGCCTCGGGGATAATCCTACGAGGCTCGCGAGCATGATGACCCCGTGGAGAGGAGACCAAACATGCCGGTGATCAACACGCTAGATCTCGAGGGCGTCTCCGAGAAGTCGTGGGGCGACGCGGCGCGCGAGGCGCTGAAGGAGGCGGCCAAGACGATCCGCCAGATCAGCCGCCTCGAGGTGATCGAGTACGGGACCGAGGTCGAGGACGGCAAGATCGCCCGCTACCGCACCCACGTCCGCATCTACTTCCAGGTCGAGTCGGAGCGCTAGCCCCGAGCTCGAGTTCCGAGCGCGCTCCGCGAGGGTACACCTCCCCATGCGCGCCGGATGAGCCCGGTCCGCTGGGTGTACCATTGGCGGGTTTCCCGCCACCGAGCCCACTCTGACCGTTCGAGGAGGAGCACGTGATCGAGGCGAAGAGCGTCCGCGAGAACCCGTCCCCCGAGGAGCTGCGCGCGTTCACCGAGGAGATGCCGACCCGCCGGATCACCGAGTTCGGCAACCCGAACGTCCAGACCCGTGTCGTCTCCCGGAGCGCCGGCAGCACCTACGTCGCCACCGACGATCCCTCGATCACCGACTCCCAGACGATCTCGCGCGAGGAGTACGAGCGCGTCGCGCGGATGCAGGACGAGTACATCCGCGAGCAGGACATGCTCGTGATCGACGGCTTCATCGGCAACGACCCCGACTTCCGCACGAGGGCCCGGCTCGTGATCGAGAAGGCCAACGCGAACATCGCCGGGATGCAGCAGAAGCTCTACTACCCGCCCGAGGGCGACGGCGAGCCCGAGGTCACGGTCATCTACACCCCGAACCTCCCCGCCCCCGGCTACCCCGACGACCGGATGATCGCGGTCGACCTCGACGCCGGCGTGACGCGCGTCCTCAACTCCGACTACTTTGGCGAGTCGAAGAAGGGCGGCCTGCGGATGTGGAACAAGATCGTCTTCGACCGCGGCGGGCTCTCGCTCCACGCGGGCCTGAAGGCGATTCCCGTCGACGGGAAGGAGCGGGTCGGCCTCATCATCGGACTCTCGGGGACCGGCAAGACCACGACGACCTTCACGAAGCAGAACGACTCGCTCCCGGCCCAGGACGACTTCGTCGCGCTGATGCCGGGCGGGCACGTCCACGGCACCGAGAACGGGTGCTTCGCCAAGACCTTCTCGCTCGACCCCGACTTCGAGCCCGCGATCTTCGGCGCCGTCACCAAGCCCACCGCCTACCTGGAGAACGTCTACCAGGACGAGGACGGCAAGGTCGACTTCTTCGAGACGTCCTACACGATGAACGGGCGGGCGGTCTTCGGCCTCGAGGACCTCGGCGCCTACGCCGACCCCCGCGACCTCGGCACCGTGGACTTCATGCTGATCCTCAACCGCAACGAGAACATCATCCCGGCCGTAGCGCGGCTGACCCGGAGCCAGGCCGCCGCCTACTTCATGCTCGGCGAGACGACCGGGACCTCGGCCGGAGGGAAGGCGGAGGCGGGGAAGTTCCTCCGCGTGCCCGGGACGAACCCGTTCTTCCCCCTGCGGCAGGACCAGCACGGCAACCGGATCCTGGAGCTGCTCGACTCCCACCTGATCGAGGTCTACCTGATGAACACCGGGCGGGTCGGGGGCAAGGACGACGACGAGCGGTCGAAGAAGGTGAAGATCCCCCACTCCTCGGCGGTGGTCGAGGGGATCGCCGAGGGCACGATCACCTGGACCGAGGACCCCGACTTCGGCTACGAGGTGGCCGAGAGCGTCCCCGGGTTCGACGACGAGGAGCTCCTCCAGCCACGGAAGCTCTACGAGCGGCAGGGCCGGCTGGACGAGTACGACACGCTGGTGGATCGCCTCAAGACCGAGCGCGTCGAGTTCCTGAAGCAGTTCGAGGGGCTCGCCGAGGAGATCATCAAGGCCGTCGGCTGAGCCCGACCGCGGCGAGCAGACGGAGCGCCGCCATCCCGATCGGGACCATCACGAACCAGCGGAACTCGAAGGGCTCGTCGACGAGGCTGAACCCCACGAAGAGCGCGGCTAGGGCCAGCCAGAACCCCGCGCGTGACGCGTCGTGCAGCGCGATCAGCAGCCTGTCGCGGCCCGAGATCCGCTCGTCGAGACGGGTCGGGGTGAGCGTGGTCCGGACGCCGACGAGGAAGAAGACCGCGGCCAGCGCCCAGCCGAGCACCTCCGGCATCAGAGGTTGGCCTCCTCGAGCAGCCGGATGACCTCCTCGTCGGAGGTCTGCTCGAAGTCCCGGTACCACTGCCCGACCGCGTAGAAGCGCTGGGGCGCCGCCAGGGCCACGATCCGATCGGCCTCGGGGGCGAGGCGACGCAGCGACTCGGGCGCGCCGACGGGGACCGCCAGGACCGCTGCCTCGGCCCCCTGCGCCCGGGCCCAACGCAGCGCGGCCGCGGCGGTGCCTCCGGTGGCCACGCCGTCGTCCACGATCACGGCGGTCTTCCCGGCGACGTCCACGGGCGGCCGGCCTCGGCGGTAGGCCTCGGCCCGCCGCTTGATCTCGGCCTCCTGGCGCTCGATCTCCCGCTCGAGGTACTCGCGCGGGACCCCCAGCCGCTCGATGATCCGCTCGTCGAGCACCCGCACGCCGGGCGCGATCGCGCCCAGGCCGAGCTCGGGGTTGCGGGGGGCGCCGATCTTCCGCGGGATCACCACGTCGAGGCGCCAGCCCCGGCGCCGCGCGATCTCGGCCGCGACCGGGACCCCGCCCCGGGGGATCGCCAGCACGACGACCTCGCCCGTGAGGTCGTCAAGCGCGTCGGCGAGGAGGCGCCCGGCCTCGGCCCGGTCCGCGAACCCGCCGGAGGGGAGCGTGAAGCCTTCGTCCACACGGGCATTATCCCCCGGGGTTCCGTGGTGACCCGCGCTGCTACTGGCGTAGAATGTGGCACTTCGAGGATAGGAGGTCCCACGTGGTCAACGCCTACATCCTGATCCAAACAGAGGTTGGCAAGGCTGCGCAGGTCGCCAAGGAGGTGGCCGCGATCGACGGTGTCACCTCGGCCGAGGACGTCACCGGTCCTTATGACGTGATCGTGCGGGCCGAGGCCGGCAACGTCGACGCCCTGGGGAAGCTCGTCGTGGCGAAGATCCAGGGCGTGGACGGGATCACCCGCACGCTGACCTGCCCGGTCGTTCACCTCTGAGCCGCTCCCCCATCCGCGCCGCGGGAGTGAGATAATCACATCCGTGTGATTCGTGTCGTACCCATGTGGCATGATCGACGCGGAGGTGGAAGCGGATGTCGGAACGTTGCGAGGGCTGCCAGACCGACCTGCGCGTCGTGGATTCCTACCTCGCCCTCGAGGAGACGCAGGAGCTCGAGGTCGTCCGGTGGGGTTGCGCGAGGTGCGGCGTCGAGCGCGAGTCGACCGACCGGGCCCCCGAGACCGGGCGCCGGGTCGCCTGACTACGCCGAGGCGCGGGCCCCGAGCTCGCGGATCACCTCCACGATCTGGTCCACGTCCTCCTCGGCCGTTCGCCAGTTGACGATCGCCGGGCGGAACGCGGCCTTCCCCTCGAAGATCGTCGTCCCCACGTAGAGGCGGCCGTCCGCCATCACCTCCCGGCCGATCCGCTCGTTCAGCTCGTTCAGCTCCTCTTCGGGGACGTCCGGCGGCCGGTACCGGAAGCACACGATGTTGAGGGGGACCTCGGCGAGGCGTTCGAAGTCGGGCGCCTCGTCCACCTTGGCGGCGATCCGCTGCGCCAGGTCGAGATGGCGCTCCACGATGCGTCGGTAGCCGCCGCGGCCGTAGGCGCGCAAGGTCGCCCACACGGCCAGCGAGCGGGCTCGCCGGGACGACTCGGGCCCGAGGTTGAAGAACACCGGGCGCTCGTCGTCGGGAGCGGGGAGGTACGCGGCGGCGACCGAGAAGACCCGGCCCAGCCGAGACGGGTCCCGCAGGAACGCGAAGCCGGTGTCGTGCGGGACGTTCAGCCACTTATGGCCGTCCGAGATCGCGGAGTGGGCGCGCTCGACCCCGCTCACGAGGTGCGCCGTCCTTGGGGAGACCGCGGCGAACAGCCCGAAGGCCCCGTCTACGTGGAGCCAGGCGCCGTGCTCCTCGCACAGGTCGGCCATCGCGGCGATCGGGTCGAAGTCGCCGGTGTTCACCTCCCCGGCGTTCCCGATCACGATCGCTGGCTGGTCTCCCAGCGCCGCGAGCTCTCGCTCGAGGGCGCCGAGATCGAGGCGGCCCGCGGCGTCGCGCGCCAGCCGCCGCACCCGCTCCCGACCGATCCCCAACATCGCCAGCGCCTTCGTCGCGCTGGGATGGACGTACCCGCTGGAGAGCACCGGCACGGCCGGTAGCTCGCCGAGGCCCTCGACGTCCACGTCGACCCCGTGCTGCTCGGCCCACCAGCTCCGGGCGCACGCCAGGCCGACGAAGTTGGCCATCGTCGCGCCCGTGGTCAGCACGCCTCCCCATCCCTGGGGGAGACCGAAGAGGTCGCGGAGCCAGTCCACGGCCAGCACCTCGAGGCGGGCCGCCAGCGGCGAGGAGTCCCAGGCGCCGCCGTTCTGGTCGAACGTCGACGTTAGCCAGTCGGCGCCGAGCGCCGCGGGCGTGGTCCCCCCGATCACCCAGTGGAAGAAGCGGGGGCCGGACGAGCGGATCAGGGCGTCGCTGCCGTCCAGCAGCTCGCGGAGCGCTTCGACGCCCCCCTTCCCCTCCTCGGGCAGCGAGCCGTCGAACGCGAGCGCGGCCTCGTTCGCGCGCTGCGTCCGCACCGGGTCGTAGGGCAGCTCATCCAGGTAGCGCTCGGCCTCGACCCTGGCCAGGTCGAGGATCTCTTTCAGCTCACGCGGATCGGGGTCAGACATCGGCACCTCCTCGGTGACGTTCGAGGCCCAGACGGATCAGGCGATCGATCAGATCGGGATACGCGAGGCCGGATGCCTCCCACATCTTCGGGTACATCGAGACCTCCGTGAACCCGGGGATCGTGTTCAGCTCGTTCAGGTACAGGCCGGTCGCCCCCAGGAAGAAGTCCACGCGGGCCATCCCCGCTCCGTCGACGGCCTGGAAGGCCGCCACGGCCATCCGCTGGACCTCCTCGACGGTCTCGGCGGGGAGGTCGGCCGGGACGATCAGCCGCGTCCGGTCGTCCAGGTACTTCGAGCGGTAGTCGTAGAACTCGCCGGCGGGGACGATCTCGCCCGGCACCGAGGCGACCGGCTCATCGTTCCCCAGGACCGAGCACTCGATCTCGCGCGCGTCCTCGACGGCCGCCTCGACGATCGCCCGGCGGCCGTGCGCGAGCGCCTCGTCCAGGGCCGCGGGCAGGTCCGCGAGCGACTTCACCTTCGAGACCCCGACCGAGGAGCCGAGGGCCGCGGGCTTGACGAACAGCGGCACGCCGAGCGCCTCGGACCGCGCCTCGACCGCCTCGGGGTCCTCGGCCCACTCGGCCGCGGTCGCGGCGGCCCACGGTGTGAGCGGGAGGCCGGCGGCCCCGAAGAGGACCTTGGCCACGGCCTTGTCCATCGCCACGGCCGAGGCGAGCACCCCCGCGCCGACGTAGGGGATCCCCGCGAACTCCAGGAGGCCCTGGATGGTGCCGTCCTCCCCGTAGGGGCCGTGGAGGACCGGGAAGACCACGTCGATCGGGATCCTCTCGCCCGAGGAGCGCACGAGCGCGGACTCCCCCGCTCCCGCCAGCGTGACCGGCTCCCCCGCTCCCGGCTCGATCGCGGGCAGCCGATCGGCGCCCGGGTCGCGGGGCGGAGGGCCGTGGAGGAGCATCCACCGGCCCTCCTTGTCGATGCCCACGGGGATCACCTCGTAGCGCTCCCGGTCGATCGCGCCGATCACCGATGCGGCCGAGACACAGGAAACCTCGTGCTCCTCGGATCGCCCCCCGAAGACGACCGCGACCCGCGTCACGCCTTCTCCAGCGCCCGCCGGAAGTCCTCCAGGACGTCCTCGACGTCCTCGATGCCGGTCGAGACCCGCACGAAGCCGTCGGTGATGCCCGCGGCCTCTCGCTGCTCGCGGGTCATCTGTGTGTGGGTGACGCTGGGCGGGTGAACGACGAGCGTCCTCGTGCTCCCCAGGCTGGGGCCGACCAGCGCGACCTCGAGCGACTCCTGGAACCTGCGCCCCGCTTCGAGCCCCCCCGCGAGCTCGAACGAGATCATGCCGCCCGGCGCCCGGAGGATGCGCTGGGCAACCTCGTGGTCGGGATGCGACGAAAGGCCCGGGTACCACACCTGCTCGACGACGGGGTGGTCCTCGAGGAGGGCCGCGAGGGCTCGGGCATTCTCCACGTGCCGCTCCATCCGGAGGGCGAGGGTCTCCAGGCCGCGGAGGGCGAGCCACGACTCCCAGGCGTTGGCCGTCCCCCCGATGTCCACCGAGGTCTCGCGGATCTCGTGCAGGACGTCGCCGTCGCCCGCCGCGATCCCGCCGGTCAGATCGGAGTGACCCCCGATGTACTTCGTGGTCGAGTGGACGACGACCGCCGCCCCCAGCCCGAGCGGCCTGCACAGGTAGGGGCTGGCGAACGTGTTGTCCACGACCAGCGGCACCCCGCGCTCCCGGCACGCCGCCCCGAGCGCCTCCAGGTCGGGCACCGAGAGGAGCGGGTTCCCGATCGTCTCGGTGTAGACGAGCTTCGTGTCGGGGCGGACCGCCGCGATCATGTCCTCGGCCCGGTGGCTCTCGGCGAGCGTCACCTCGACGCCCCACCGGGGCAGCAGCTTCGACATCGTCGAGAAGCTCCCGCCGTAGAGTGCCGGGCTCGACACGACGTGGTCGCCCGCCATCGCCAGCGCGGAGAGGGTCGTGACGATGGACGCCATCCCCGAGGAGAACGACACCGCGCGCTCGCCGCCCTCGAGCTCGGCCACCAGCCGCTCGAGCGTGTCGCGGGTCGGATTGTGCCAGCGCGTGTAGACGTAGCCGACGTCCTTCCCCCGCCGGATGAGGTCGGCGAGGATCTCCGGGTCCTCGAAGGCGAAGGTGGCGGCGGGGTGGATCGGCGGGGCCACGGGGACGGCATCGCCGAGGTCCTCGCGTCTCCCGCCGAGCGCCCGCGTGGTGAAGCCTCGCTCGTCCATCCCCGGAAGCCTACCCGACGCCGGAAGCTCCGGAGTCGATGCCGTGGAGCTCGGGGCGGGCGGCGCGCATCATCAGGGAGGCCGCCATGTCGGCGGGGGTCAGGCCCTCGTAGAGCACCTTCACCACGTGCTCGGCGATGGGCATCTCCACGCCCTCACGCTCGGCGAGGGTCAGCACGGGCCTGCTCGACTTCACGCCCTCGGCGACCATCCGCATCTCGCCCACGACCTGCTCGAGGGTGCGGCCCCGGCCGAGCGCCTCGCCGAGCGTGCGGTTCCGGGACAGCCTCGAGATGCAGGTGGCGACGAGGTCGCCCATGCCCGCCAGGCCGGCGAAGGTCAGCGGGGCGCCGCCGAGCTTCACCCCGAGCCGGGTGATCTCGGCCAGCCCGCGCGTGATCAGCGAGGCGCGCGAGTTGTCACCGAAGCCCATACCGTCGGCGATGCCCGCTGCGATCGCGACCACGTTCTTCAGCGCCCCGGCCATCTCCACGCCGATCACGTCGAGGTTCGTGTAGACGCGGAAGTGCGGCGCCATGAAGAGGTCCTGCAGCATCGCCGCTCGATCCTCGTGGGCGCAGGCCACGACCGAGGCCGACGGCATCCGCGCCGCCACCTCCTTCGCCAGGTTTGGCCCCGAGACCACGGCGATCCGAGCCGGGTCGAGGTCGGCCTCCTCGGCCATGACCTCGGTCATCCGCTGGAGCGAGTCCTGCTCGATCCCCTTCGTCAGCGAGACCACGGGCGCGTCCGAGCCGAGGTGCGGCGCGACCTCGCGGAACACGTCCCGGAAGGCGTGAGAGGGGACGGCCATCACCACCACCTCGGCCCCGCCGACCGCCTCCTCGACGTCCGGCGTCGAGGTCAAGGACGGAGGCAGCTCGACGCCCGAGAGATAGTCGGGGTTCTCGTGGCGGGCCCCGATCGCCGCGGCCAGCTCGGGTCGACGGGCCCACAGCACCGTGTCGACCCCCTTCTCCGCGGTGATGCAGGCGAAGGCAGTGCCCCAGGACCCGGCGCCGACCACCGAGACGGTCACGCCCACTTCTTCGGGTACTGGGCGCGGAGGTCCTCGACGAGCACCGAGAGCTCGTCCATCACCTTCCGCGTCGCCGTTCGCAGCACCGTGGGGTCGCTCGCCCCCTCCTCGTAGGCCGAGAGGTCCAGCGGCGTCCCGGCCTTCACCCAGATCGGGCGGCCGAACTTCAGGCTCCGCGAGCCACGCTGCCACACGTGCTGAGAGCCCCAGACGGCGAGCGGCAGGACCGGGACGCGGGACGCGAGGCTGAGGCGGGCGATGCCGGTCTTCCCCTGCATCGGCGAGAAGTCGGCGTTCCTCGTCACGGTGGACTCCGGGTAGACGACGACGACCTCGCCCGCCCGCAGGGCCGCGAGGGCCGACTCGACCGGCGCGTGGTCCCCCGACCCGCGCCGGACGGGGATCTGACGGGCCCCCCGGAGCACGGTCCTCACGATCGGGTTCTTGTACAGCTCGGTCTTGGCGAGGAAGCGCGGCCGGCGCCCGGCCTTCTCGATGAAGTAGCCGTGCGCGAGCGGATCGAGGTAGGAGGCGTGGTTCGCGGCGACGAGGACCGGCCCCTCGCGCGGCACCTCGTCGAGCCCCTCGAAGCGCCACCGGAACCACAGGGCGATCGGCGGGATCAGCACCGTCTCCGCCACCCGGTACCAGGGCTCGATCCGCCTCATGCGCGCCATCCTACCCGCCGCCCCGCGGATGGTTCCATGGGACGGCCGCAAGGGCTAGCATTACTCCCCCATGCGGGTCATCGCCGTTCCCGTGAAGGACCTCTCCAGGGCGAAGGGCCGCCTCTCGGGGATCCTCTCCCCGATGGAGCGCGGCGCGCTCACCCTGGCGATGCTCGAGGACGTCCTCTCGGCGTGCGTCGAGATGCCCGGATGGCAGACGTGGGTGGTCTCGCCGGACCCCTCGGCCCTCCAGGTGGCCGCCCGGATGCGGGCCCGCCCGCTCGAGGAGGAGGACCCCGGGCTCGTCTCCGCGATCCGCCAGGTCGAGGAGGAGGCCGCGAACGCCGACGCGCTCGCCGTGGTGCTGGCCGACCTCCCGCTCCTCACCCCGGCGGCGCTGATGCGGGCGCTCCAGACCCTCGGCAGCGTCGTGGCCGTGCCCGCCCACTCCGACGCCGGCACGAACCTCCTCCTCCGCCGACCTCCCGACGCGATCCCCCCTCGCTTCGGGAACGACTCGTTCCGCAAGCACCGCGAGGCCGCGGAGCTACACGACATCCCCTTCGCGGAGGTGCGTCTCCCCCAGCTCGCCTTCGATCTCGACCGGCCCGCGGACCTGGCCGACCTGATCGGCTCGCCCACCCGCAGCCGGGCGAAGGCGACTTGCCTCGAGATGGGCCTCCCGGAGAGACTGTCGCTCCGGAAGCGGGCCTGAGGAGCGACGCGTGCCGCAGGGGACGATCAAGGAGTACGACCGAGAGAGCCGCACCGGATCGCTGCTGCTCGACGACGAGACCGAAGTAGCGATCGACGCCACTTCGATGGAGGGGTCGGGGATCCGCTACCTGCGCATCGGCCAGCGCGTGAAGTTCGACCTGGCCGAGGAGTCCGGGGAGAAGCTGGCCCGGACCCTTCGGATCGTCACCTTCTCCGGATAGGGCGCTTCGTCGCCGCCTTCCGGCGCCTCGGCGCCGCGGCCTTCAGGAACCCCCTCCCGGGACGGAACGCGGGCTTCACCGTCGCGGGGATCTTCACCGCCTCCCCCGTGTGCGGGTTGCGCCCCACGCGCGCCGCCCTGCGGACCCGCTCGAAGGTCCCGAAGTCGGCGAGGGTGACCCGTCCACCCTTCGCCACGGTGGTGCGCACCACGTCGAGGAGCGCGTTCACCACCTTCACCACGTCCCTGCGCTCCACGTCCGTGCGGGCCGCGAGCTCGTGCACCAGGTCGGTCTTGTTCACGCTTCCTCCTGTCCCGGGCAGGCCCTTTGATAGACTGCTGTCTGGTAGTGGGTCGTGGGGTAACGGTAGCCCGGCTGACTCTGGATCAGCTAGTCCTGGTTCGAATCCAGGCGACCCAGCGGACCGCGTCGGCTCGCCCCGGCGCCCCGGCCCCTTCGTCTAGTGGCCTAGGACACCACCCTCTCAAGGTGGAGACACGGGTTCAAATCCCGTAGGGGTCACCACTCCCGACCTGCGGTTTCTTGGCGAACGTGCGTTCAGGACCCCTGGGCGGGTCACACTCTGGGTCACACACTGGCGACACGAGCGCTCCATCCCGCCTACAATCCCGCTTCAGAGACATATGGATCGCAACGACCTACCCATCAAGGCCAGGGACATGGCGGAGCTCGTGCTCCTATATCGCAGCCGAGCCCGGATGACGCAGGATCAGCTCTCGGCCGCCTCGGGCGTCAAGAAGCAAACAATCTCCCAAGTGGAGAACGGGAGCGAACCTAGACAGAAGACGCTGCGGCGGATCGTTGAAGCTCTAGCTGAAGCCAATGAGATTCCCGCAGACCTGCTCGAGCGTGAAGTCTTCTCCCTACTCTGGGACGCGAGTACGTAGGTTTTCGCCTAGAAGCC
>DATKBL010000034.1:0-3057 GCA_035513995.1 Actinomycetota bacterium | reverse complement strand
CTCGGGCAGGTGGTCGGTGTCGCCGCTGAAGTAGTAGGAGACCCCGCCCAGCTCGAGGATGTACCCCACCCAGTTGCTGCTCTTGGGGTGGGACTTCAGCCGCTCCTCCACGGTGTTGTAGGCGGGCACGGCCTGGGCCTTGACGCCCCCGGCCTCGACCGTGTCGCCAGGCATCACGGCCTGGACCTTGCCCGTCAGCTCGGCCGCGATGTCGTGAGGCGCCACGAATTGGGTGCCCTCCTTGCTGAGGCGGCCCAGGTCGTCCGGGGAGTAGTGGTCGTAGTGGGCGTGCGTCAGGAAGATGACGTCGGCGGGCTCGGGGTCGCCGGTGATCTGCCAGGGGTCGATGTACATCACGAGGTCGTCGCCCCTCCACCGATAGGACGACTGCTTGTACCAGGTGAACCGGTCCAGCATCGGAACCTCCTCGAGACGCTCGTTCCACAGCCTACCCGGCCCGCGGCGCTCCGTACCATCCCTGCTACCCTCGCCCGCATGGCCGTCACCTCCGCGGCGGACGCGCGCGGCCGCGTCGGGCTCTGGGACACGCTGTCCCTTCTGCGACGCAACCGGCCGTTCGCCCGCCTCTACGGCGCGCAGCTGATCTCGTTCATGGGCGACTGGTTCACGACGGTCGCGCTGCTCGGGCTCGTCTCCGACCTCACCGGGTCGGCGGTGCTCGTGTCGCTCGTGCTCGTGGCGCACACGATCCCCTTCGCCCTGCTGGCGCCGATCGGAGGGCACCTGGCCGACCGCTTCGATCGGCGTAGGCTGATGATCGTCGCGGACCTGGCCCGGGCCGCCCTCGCGCCCCTCTACCTGCTCGTGGACTCCTCCGGACAGGTGTGGCTGGCCTTCGCGGTCATGGCCTCGGTCGGGGGGATCGGCGCGCTCTTCGCCCCCGCGGCACAGGCGGCCGTGCCCAACCTCGTGGACCCCGAGGACCTGCCGGCGGCGAACGTGCTGGTGGGCTCGGCGTGGGGGGCGATGCTCGCGGTGGGCGGCGCCCTGGGAGGGCTCGTGGCGGCCACGCTCGGCCGCGACGCGGCCTTCCTCGGCGACGCCCTCACGTTCATCGTCTCGGCGCTCCTCCTGTTGGGGATCCGAGCGCGGTTCTCCGAACCTCGGGAGGAGGAAGAGTCGGAACGCGGGCTCGCCCGATCGGTGAGCGAGAGCCTCCGCTACGCGCGCGGCGAGCCCCGGGTGCTCGCCCTGCTCGCGGTGAAGGCGGGCTTCGGCCTCTCGGTCGGGGTGCTCGGCCTCCTGCCGCTCTTCGCGCTCGAGGTCTGGCATGCGGGCGATCGGGGCACCGGCATCCTGTTCGCCGCGCGCGGGCTCGGCGCGGTGGTGGGCCCCTTCCTCGTGCGGCGCTTCACCGACTCGCTCCGCGGGCTGTTCCTGGCGATCGGGGTGTCGTTCGCCGTGTACGGGATCGGCTACGGACTGTTCCCGTTCGCGCCGGGGATCGCTCTGGCCACGATCCCGGTCTTCCTCGCGCATCTCGGGGGCGGGGCGCAGTGGACCCTCTCCACGTACGGCCTCCAGCGGATCGTGCCCGACCGCCACCGCGGGCGGGTGTTCGCTCTCGACTACGGGCTGGTCACGCTGACGATCGCCGGGTCGCTCACGCTCGCCGGCTGGGCCGCCGACCATCTCCCGCCGACGACGGTGATGCTGGTGCTGGCCGGCGTCTCGCTCGCCTGGTCGGTCGCCTGGACGGCGCTGACCTCCGGGCTCCGCCGGCAGGGCTCGTTCGAGGAACCCGCTACGCCTGGGCCGGCGGCTCCTGCGGAGGCGGAGGAGGCGACTCCCCCGCCGCCGGAGGAGACCCAGCCGGAGGCGCGGCCTCCTCTCGCGTCCCCGTGAAGTCGACCTGCGGGGCCTGCTCCATCGTCTCCCGCATCGCCTCCTCGATCTCGAAGAACTCCTCCTCCTCGAAGCTGAACCACGAGGCGATGATGTTCGACGGGAAGCCCTGCACCCGCTGGTTGTAGTCGCGGACGTTGGCGTTGTAGAAGCGACGCGAGGTCTGGATCCGGTCCTCGGTCACGGCCAGCTCCTGCTGCAGGGCGAGGAAGTTCTCGTTGGCTCGGAGCTGTGGGTAGTTCTCGGCCACCGCGAACAGCTGTCGCAGGGCGGCGACCAGCGGCCCCTCGGCGGCGGCCTGCTCGGCCGGCGACCCGGTGGCCGCAGCAGCGCCGGCCCGGGCCCTCGTGACCTCCTCGAGGACCTCCTTCTCGTGGATCTGGTAGCCGCGCACCGTCTCCACCAGGTTGGGGATGAGGTCGTAGCGGCGCCGCAGCTCGGTGTCGATGTTGGCGAACGCGTCCCTGATGCCCTGACGCTGCCGAACGAATCGGTTGTAGGACACGATGCCCGCGATCAGCAGCAGGGCGACGATGCCCAGGACGACCCACAGGACGGTCATGCGCGCTCCTCCCTCGACGATGAGACGTCCTGACCATACAGGCTCAGGGCGGCCCGCGGCACCTGCTGACGGAAGGCCAGCGCCATCTCGATAAGCGGAGGGAACTCCTCGGGCTTCATCCGCTTCTTCTCGTAGGCGAGGATCCAGGCGCCCACGATCTCGAACTCCCACTTGCGGGGGAGGCCGAGGAGCCACTTCATCATCGCGCCGTCGATGAACGCGTACGCGAAGTGCCGGTCCTTCGCCTTCACCTGGAAGCGCTTGTTGAAGTCCGGCGACTCGAACTCGATGTCGCGGAACCCGAGCCCGTCGGCCATGCGCGTGAAGAGGTTCTCGCGGGTGATGGCCAGCGGCGGGAACGCGGCCTCGATGTCCAGAAGCGTGCAGGTGAAGCGGTAGTAGGTCTTGCTCCGGTGGCCGTCGCTGTCGGTCGACTCCGTGTAGTACCAGTAGTCGAAGGCCCGGACGGGGTTGTCGCGCCAGCTCCCCGAGAGGACGTTCTCGACCTTGCGGCCATCGCCCTTGGTGAAGAGGCGGAAGGGCAGGTTGATCGTGCCGTAGGAGTCGCTGTGCGAGTAGGTCATCCCGTGGGAACGAGCGAAGAGGGCGAACGCCTCCCGCCGCTTGTG
>DATKBL010000033.1:0-16621 GCA_035513995.1 Actinomycetota bacterium | reverse complement strand
TGAACCTTTCGCTCGGCTACACCGGCCTCTTCTCCTTCGCGCACGTGGCGCTCTTCGCGCTCGGCGCCTACGCGACGGCGATCGCGGTCACGAAGCAGGGCTTTCCGGTCTGGGCCGGGATCGGGTTGGCGCTCCTCGTCGGGGTGGTTGCCGGAGGCGTCCTGGCCCTCGCCACCTTCCGCGCGCGGGCGATCCACTTCGCCGTCGTCTCGCTGGTGCTCGTCTTCGCGGTGTCCGAGCTGCTGAGCGGCTGGACCTCGTTGACCGGCGGTGAGGCGGGGTTGCAGGTGCGGAGGCCGGAGATCGCCGGCCAGGCGCTCCTCTCCCGCCGCTACTGGCTCTTCACGCTGGTGATCGCGGCCGTCTGCCTGCTGGCGATCCGGAACCTGGTGCGCTCGCCGCTCGGCCGGGCCCTGGTGGCCGTCCGGGAGAGCGAGGACGCCGCGGCGTCGGTGGGCGTCGACCCCTTCCGGTACCGAGTCTTGGCGATGGCGTTCGGGGGCGCGGCGGCGGCGCTGGGTGGGGCGCTGTTCGCGCACCTCGACGGCTTCATCAGCCCCGAGATCTCCGGGTTCGACGACGCCACCCTCTTCGTGGCGATGGTGCTCGTGGGCGGGGCCGGGACCCTCTGGGGTCCCGTCCTGGGCGTGGCCAACTTCCTGCTGATCGATCGGGTGCTCATCGCCCTCCGGGCGGCCTTCCCGGGCCTGGATCTCGTGGTCTGGCAGGCGCTCGTCTCGGGGGTCCTGCTCTTCCTGGTGATCGTCTTCGTGCCGCGAGGGATGGCGGGGGTCCTGGCGGCGCGCCTCTCACGCCGAGGGGTCGCGGAACCCGAAGACCGGCCGGCGGCGGTGGTACTGCCGACGCCACGGATCCCTTCGTCGGAAGGCCCGGCCCTCGAGGTGTCCGGCCTGACGAAGCGCTTCGGCGGCGTCCGAGCGGTGGACGAGCTCGACCTCATGGTGGAAGGCGGAACGATCCACGGGCTGATCGGTCCCAACGGCTCGGGCAAGACCACGACGGTGAACCTCGTGACCGGCGCGCTCCCGGCGGACGCGGGCGTGGTCCGTTTCCTGGGCCAGACCGTCACGCGCCCGCGCCCGCACGCGATGGCCGCTCGAGGCATGGGACGGGTCTTCCAGCGAACCGAGGTGTTCGCGGGGATCGCATCGTCTGAGAACGTGATGGCGGGCTTCCACCTCGTGGCCTACCGGAGCCTCGTCCCGAACGTCCTCCGCACGCCGGGAGCGCGACGCCGCGACGCGGAGCTCGAGCGCGAGGCGTCGACCCTCCTCGAGGCCCTCGGTCTGGCGGGACGGGCGCGCCTTCCGGCGGCGTCGCTGCCGTTCGGGGACCGCCGGCTCCTCGAGGTGGCCCGGGCGTTGGCCGCCAGACCGACCGTGCTGATCCTGGACGAGCCGGCGACGGGGCTGACCGTTGTGGAGCTCGGCCGGCTCGCCGCTCTGCTGGCGCGTCTGCGCGAGGGAGGGGTGACGGTCCTCCTGATCGAGCACAACATGGACTTCCTCATGGGGTTGTGCGACCGGGTGACGGTGCTCGACTCCGGCCGGAAGATCGCTGAGGGCACCCCAGAGGAGGTCCAGTCGGATCCACTGGTGGTGGAGGCCTATCTCGGGCAGGAGGCGCGATGACCTCGGGCCCTCTCCTCGAGGTTGGCGGCCTCACCTGCGCTTACGGGGCCGTGACCGCTCTCCGCGACGTGGACCTGGAGGTGCATCCCAACGAGGTGGTCTGCGTGCTCGGCGTGAACGGCGCCGGGAAGTCCACCCTGCTCGCGGCCCTCGCCGGCGCGATCCGACCGGTCGAGGGGAGCGTGCGGGTGGCGGGCGACGAGGTGACCGGGCGGACCCCCGAGCAGATGGTGGGGGAGGGGGTCGTGCTCGTCCCCGAGGGGCGGCAGGTCTTCGCCTCGCTGAGCGTGCGCGACAACCTGCTGCTGGGTGCGTATCGTCTCCGGCGGGACCGGGCGGTGGTCCGCGAGGGGCTCGACGAGGTGCATCGGCTGTTCCCCGTGCTCGCCCAGCTCGCCGAGCGACCCGCCGGCGCGCTCTCGGGCGGCGAGCAGCAGATGCTCGCCATCGGGCGGGCGCTGATGGGGAGGCCCCGGCTCCTCATGCTCGACGAGCCTTCGCTCGGGCTCGCGCCGCGCGTGGTCGGGGTGGTGATGGAGGCGGTCGCGGGCCTCGCCGCGGGAGGCCGCTCGGTGCTGCTCGTGGAGCAGCTCGCGAGGATCGCGCTCCAGTCGTCACACCGCGGCTACCTCCTGGAGTCCGGGAGGGTCGCCCTCGTGGGCACGAGCGAGGATCTGCAGGCCGACGATCGGGTCCGAGAGATCTACATGGGAGTGAGGAGATGACGACCACGCAGCCGCTCACCGCCGAGCCGGAGGCGACCCCCCGCCGCGCGCGATGGGTGGGGACGACCGCGGCGGTGCTGGCGCTGGCGATCGTCGGTGTGGCCGCCCGGATGCTCGCCGACTTCCAGTGGGACCGGGTGGTCGAGTATCGATCGCCGTACGTCTTCGACCTGGCGCCGGCGGCGGAGACCCCTCGCCTCGCCGACCGCGTGATCCTCGTCGTCGTGGACGGCCTGCGCGTGGACACCTCGGAGGCGATGCCCGGGCTGCAGCGCCTGGGGGAGGAGGGATCCGCGCTCGTGGCGCGCGCCTCTCAGCCCTCGCTCTCGTTCCCGGGCTGGACCAATCTGGTCTCGGGAGCGCCGCCCCAGATCTCGGGTGTGACGACGAACTGGTACGAAGGTCGCGTTGCCGTGGACTCGATCCCCGCCTCGGCCCGCAGAGCCGGCCTGACCACGGCGGTGGCGGGGGGCGCCGGGTGGCGTCAGCTGTTCAGGGGGGATTGGGACCACAGGTTCTACGTGCCCGACGCGCGGAGGTTCGCGGACGAGCGGATCGGGGATGCGGCGCTCCGCATCCTCTCGGAGGAGGACCCCGACTTCCTGCTCGTCCACCTCCCCGATGTCGACCACCGCGGCCACGAGACTGGCGTGGACGCCGTCTACCGCGACGCGGCTCTCGGGGCCGATACCGTGATCCAGCGGATCGCGGAGGCTGCTGGGGACGCCGCGATGATCGTCACGTCCGACCACGGCCACATCGAGGCGGGCGGGCATGGCGGGCCCGAGGAGGAGGTCATCCTGACGCCGCTCGCGCTGTGGGGAGACGGGTTGGTCCCCGGCGCGCGGGGCATGGTCGCCCAGTCCGACGTGGCGCCCACGGTCGCGGCGCTCCTGGGCATCGGGCGGCCCGCGCACGCGACGGGCACGCTCCGCGTCGAGCTGCTCGATGCAGACGAGGACACACGCGCCGAGATCTCGGGGACGCACGAGGAGGCGGCCTCTCTCTTCTACACCGAGGCCGCGCGGGTGGTCGGGGGGTCGGGCTCGACGGAAGCGGCGTTCGAGCGGGCCCTGGAGGAACGGCACCGCCACGACGTGATCGCCCGCCTCCCGATCGCCCTCGGCGTGGTGGCCCTGCTGGCGATCGCCGTCGCCCTCGCGAGCCGAGGGCTCGACGCGGTGGCGATCCTCCTCGGCTCGGCCGTCTTCTTCGCGACCTGGGCCGGGATCTTCCTCGCGCGGGGCCTGACGTTCTCGTTCTCGCACTTCAACACCGAGGACCAGGTGGACGCCTTCCTTCTTGCCCGGCTGGTGGACACCCTGATCGCGCTGGCCGTCGCCGCCGTGGTTGCCGGCCTAGTGGCGGGTCGCCGGCAGAGGGCGGGGGCGTTCCAGACCGGCCTGGGCCTGGCCGCGTGGATCCTGCTCGTCGCAGGGATGGGCGTGGCCGCGTTCCTCGTGGTGTTCGGATGGGGCTTCGCGTGGGGCCTGCCGAACCTCGTGGCGGGGTTCGCCCAGTTCCTGGCGCTGCTCGCGATGTTCGGGATCGGCGTGGCTGCGTGGGCGGCCGGCCTCGTGGCCATGGGGACGGCTGCGCTCGTCGCCCCCCGGCGGGGTCGCTGAGGCGGTCTGAGCCGCCGCGTGTACGCTGTAGCCATGGACGACGATCAGCGGAAGCCAGACGTCATCATGCCCTCGGCCGGGGCGGGGGAGAAGGAGGACGACGGCGGCGGGGACGTCGTCGAGCAACCGGCCAAGCTCCTGCGCATCGCATCGATGATCCGGGAGCTGCTCGAGGAGGCCAGGCACTCGTCGCTCGACGAGGGGGGTCGCAAGCGGCTCCAGGAGATCTACGATCGATCGCTCGTCGAGCTCAAGGACGTGCTGACCGAGGACCTCCGGCGCGAGCTCGACGCGCTCGCCGTGCCCTTCGACGACACGCCCACGGAGTCGGAGATCCGCGTCGCCCAGGCGCAGCTCGTCGGCTGGCTCGAGGGGCTCTTCCACGGGATCCAGGCGGCGCTCTGGGCCCAGCAGATGCAGGCGCGGCAGCAGCTCGAGGAGATGCGCCGCCGCGGCCTGCCCAGCGGCCTGCCGGGCCAGCCGGGACAGGGCCCCCCGGGCCAGTACCTCTGAGGTCTGCCCGTGAACGGCGTGCACTCGTTCGTCGGCTTCGCGATCGTGGGCGGCTTCGCCCTGCTGGCCCTGTGGGGCCTGGCGACGTGGCTCATCAGGAGGGGCCCGGGGAAGGCCTTCTGGTGGCTGCTGGGGACCCTCCAGGCGGCCCTGATCCTCCAGCTCCTGGTCGGGCTGGCCCTGCTTGCGATGGGCGGCACCCGGGGCATTCTCCACTACCTCTACGGGGTGGCCTTCCCCGTGTTGATCCTCGTCGGCGCGCACTGGCTGGCGCGCGAGGCCTTCGTCGACCGCCCGTGGGCCCCCTTCGCGGTGGGGTCCTTCTTCATCTTCGGGCTCACGCTGCGCGCGCTGATGACGGGGCTCGGCATCGGCTGATCGACCACCTGCTACCCTTGGGCGCATGGCACGGAGGAAGGGGCGCAGACCGCCACCTCGCCGCTCCGCGGGCAGGCGGCAGCCGCTCACGGCCGAGCAGCGGGCCAGGCGGGTAGAGCGCGCGGGCCCTCAGAAGGAGGACGCGCTCCAGGTCGATGGCACGATCGTGGAGGCCCTCCCCAACGTGATGTTCCGCATCGACCTCGACAACGGGCACAACATCCTCGGCCACATCTCGGGCAAGATGCGCAAGCACTACATCCGCATCCTCCCGGGCGACCGCGTAACGGTGGAGCTCTCCCCGTACGACCTAACGCGCGGCCGCATCGTCTACCGGCACCGCTGATCCGGCGGGGAAGCCCCCCGTGAGGCCTCGCCGGGCCATCCTGATCGGAGCACCGATCATCCTCCTGGTCGCGGTGTGGGTGATCTCGGGCGTTGACCGCGCCGACGTCGTCGCCGAGCGGGTCTTCCCCGAGGAAGCGATCGCCCGCGCGGACGCCTACCGGGCGCCTCTGCACCGCGCGTTCGCCCTCCGGGTCGCGCTCGACCTGGGGCTCCTGGCGTCCCTCGCCTTCACCGGCGCCGGGGCATGGCTGGGGCGTCTGCGAGGCCCCCGCTGGGTTCGGGGAGCGATCTTGGCGATCGCCGCGATCGTGGTGCTCCGCGTCCTGGTCAGGCTGCCGGTCTCGTTCTGGGCCGGGTACCTGCACGAGCACGAGTGGGGCTTCTCGACGCAGACGGTGTGGGGCTGGCTGTCCGACGTGGGGAGGTCGGTGGCGGTCTCGCTCGCGGTCTCGATCCCCGCCTACGCGGCGGCGGTCTGGGTCGTGAGGAGGTTCCCGCGGCGGTGGCCGGCGCTGCTCGCGCCGGCCACCGCCGCCCTCGTCCTGTCCGCCTCGTTCGTGTGGCCGGTCGTCGTCGAGCCGCTCTTCAACCGGTTCGAGCCCCTCCGGGGGCCGGCCGCCGAGCGCTTCGAGTCGCTGGCCGACCGAGCGGGCTTACCGATCGAGGGCGTGCTGGTCGCCGACGCCAGCCGCCGCACGAGGAAGGAGAACGCCTACGTGTCGGGGTTCGGCGACACCAAGCGACTGGTGCTCTACGACACCCTCCTGCGGTCGGCACCCCTCGAGGAGGTCGAGGTGGTCGTCGCCCACGAGCTGGGGCATCGGCGCGGCGGCCACGTGCTGTGGGGGACGCTGATCGGTGCCGTCGGCGCGGCCGGGGTGCTGGTCCTGCTCTGGCTCCTCGCGCGGCGCGGCGCCGCGGCTGAGGCGACGGGGGCCAGCGGGGTCGCCGACCCGCGGATGCTCCCGGCCCTTCTGCTCGCGATCGCGCTCCTCAACCTGGCGGCCCTGCCTCCGGCGAACCTCGTCTCGCGCGCGTTCGAGAAGGAAGCCGATCGGTACGCGCTGTCGCTGACCGGCGACCCGGAGGTGTACGCGGCGACGCAGCGCGGCCTCGCGCTGCGGAACCTCTCCGACCTCGATCCCGGGCCCGTCGCCTACCGGTTCCTGTTCACGCACCCGCCCGCGCCGGAGCGCATCTCCTACGCGACCGGACCCTGATCCACCGCGTCGAGGAAGGCGCGGACGACCCGCCCCAGCGAATCGAGGGCGTAGCCTCCCTCCTGGACCACGAGGATCGGCGGTCCGAGGCCGGCGACCATGGTCCCGAGCGCCCGGAAAGCCTCGTCGGTCAGAGAGAACCGGCCCATCGGGTCGTCCTCGTGCCCGTCCAGCCCCAGCGACACGATCAGGGCCTCCGGCGCGTGCTCGGCGATGCGCTCGAGCGCCCCCTGGGCCGTCTCGAGGTACGCGTCGTCCTCGGTGTCGAACGGCAGCGGGAGGTTCAGGACGCTCTCTCCCGTACCCCGCTCGTCGGCCCTGCCCGTGAAGTAGGGGTACTCGAGGTCGGGATCCGCGTGGAGCGAGGCGTAGAGCACCGTGGGGTCGTCCCAGAAGATCGACTGCGTCCCGTTCCCGTGGTGGTAGTCGAGGTCGAGGATCGCTACCGGACCCGCCGCCTCCCGCAGCGCGGCCGCCGCCACGGCCGCGCTGTTCACGTAGCAGTAGCCTCCCGAGAAGGACCGGCCCGCGTGATGCCCCGGCGGCCGGCAGAGGGCGTAGGCGGCGCGATCGCCGCCGAGCAGGAGGTCCGCCGCCGTGAGCGCGCAGTCGGCCGCCGCGAGGGCCGCCCGCCAGGTCCCCTCGAGGATCGGCGTGGAGGCGTCGAAGGTGTACGCGCCGACACGCGCCTCCGCGCCGCGTGGCGGCGAGCTCGCCGCCACGGCCTCGAGCGCGAACGTGTCTGCCACGAGGGGCCCCTCGCCCCCTTCGGCGACCCAGTCGGCCCACGCGGTCTCGAGGTGGTCGAGGTATGCGGGCTCGTGGACCCGCTCCAGTGGTCCGCGCCCGTGCTCGGCGGACTCGATGATCGAGTGGGAGTCGCGCACGGCCTCGATGATCCGCTCGACCCTCTCCGGCATCTCGAACGCGGAGACGACCCGTCCGAGCACGAACTCGGTCCGCGGGTGGTGGTCTCGATGGAGGTCGGTGGCGACGACGCGCATCCGGAGCAGTCTGGCCCCGCGCCGAGAGGCGGGCAAGTGGCGGGAAAGACGGAACCGCGAGAGTCCGAAGACTCCCGCGGTTCCAGGACGATTTGTACACGGAGGGGGGCGCCCGCGCAAGAGGGGCGGATGGTCTTGTCACTCTTTCTGCGGCCGGGCGCCCCGGCGGGCACCGTTCGGGGACTTCGTCCGGATCCCGAGCCGATCACGCCGCTCCCGACGGTGTACAAATACTGACGATGAACGAGCAGAGCCTGCGCGAGAGCAACGGCATCCTCGCGGCCGCCGCCGAGCGGGCGGAGGTCGGCGAGGTCGTGCCCGCTACGCCCGCCGAGCTCGCGCAGGAGGTCGGGATCGAGAATCGGCTGGCCGTGGCCAGGGCGGTCCGGGCACTCCTCGCCCGCGGGCGCCTCGAGCAGGAGGGCGAGCGGTACCGCCTCCTCGACGCGAGGCCGCTGGAGCCGGGGGAGCCTGCTACCGTGCGGCGTCCCACGCGGAAGCGGACGCGGCGCGACGCCGAGTCCGGCGACGAGGACCTTCCCACCTACGAGCAGGTGGGCCGGGTGATCGTGGAGCGCCTGATCGAGCTCTCGGCGGAGACCGCCGAGCTGCGAGCCTCACTCGAGCGCGCGAGAGCCGAGAGCGAGGCGGCTCGCCGAGAGGCGCTGGAGGCGACCCGAGCGGCCTCGCGAGACCGCCAGCGCGCCGCCCAGATCGAGCAGGAGTCGCGGGCCCTCCGCCAGCGGCTCGAGATGACCGAGTCGAACCTCCGGCGGATCATCGAGGCGGCCCAGCGTCGCCCCGCGACCCCCTTGGAGGACTCGGACGCCAAGGCGATCCTCGACGTCCTCTCCAAGAAGGACGCCTGAGGCCGGACCCTTCCCCCAGACGACCGACAGACGGACCACCCCCCCGGGATGACGCCGTTGGGCGATTGCGGAGGGGCCTGCTCCTCTGGTTTCCTGGGCCGGGGACCGCGCTCGTTCGTGCCGTGCGTCGGAAGGAGGTCGAGTGCCCGAAGCAGGCATGGGTTCGGAGTCCCTCGTTTCACAGATCTCCCCCGCGGAGGTCCTGGGTCTCCCCGCTCCCGTGTGGTTCTGGCTCGCCGTCGCCGGGTGGGTCGCGGCCCTCATCCTCACCGTCGTCGTCATCCTTCGCCTTGTGCGAGGCGGCCGAACCGAGGAGCCGTGGCCGCGGACGCCCGCCGCGGAGCGGGTGGAGCTCGACACCCCGGCCCTCCTGCGAGCGATCACTCCGGACGAGGACGTGGTCGGTGGCGTCCTCCGCTGGCTGCTGAGCGAGGTCGAGGCCGACGCCATCGCGCTTATCGAGCTCTCGCCTCGGGGCGAGGGCCTGCGGATCGAGCCGCGCGGGCTCGATGGGGCGTCGATCGCGGTGCTCGCGGCGCTCGCCCGAAGCTCGCTGCTCGGCGTGGAGGAGCCTGCCGATGAGGTCAGCATCGCTCGCTGGCTGGGCACGGGCGGGACCAACGTGCTGTTGGCGACCGGCACGACGATCTCTGGAGGCCAGGAGCCGTTCCGCTTCTCCCGCTACCTGCTGGACTGGGTTCGCGCGTCGGAGCGCCGGGAGCGCCCGCAGGGCGAGCTCGAGGATCGCCTCCGGGCGATCACGGGGGTCGCCTGGGCGGAGGTTCTGAGCGGTGTGGCCCGGCTCCTCCCCACCGAGAAGTCGAACGCGGAGCTCGCTCGCCGCGAGGTGGAGCGCTCGCTCGAGGGGTCGGGGATCGTGGCCGAGTGGATCGAGGTCGCCGAGGCGCGGCGGGCGATCGAGGCCTGGGGCGGCGGACCGACCGCAGGGACCATACGGAGGGTCGGGCCGACCGTCCCCGAGCCGCCCGCCGTCGAGATCCCTGAGCCTGAGGCGCCGGTCGAGCCGAAGGTTGAATCCGCCGCCGAGGCCGAGCGCATCACGGCCGAGCCCGCCGGGATCGAGGAGCAGCGCCTCGTAGCCTCGGCGCTCGGCACGCAGGAGCCGCGGATCCGTCTGATCGACGTGGCCCTCAGCGGGAACGGGGAGGCGACCGCGGATGTCCGCGTCGCGTGGAACGAGCGGGAGATCCGTGGGCGGGGTCACGGTCGCGCGACGCGCGCGGGCCGCTATTTCGCGGCCGCGCAGGCGGTGGCCGACGCCCTGCGGCCCCTTCTCGACACCGACGTCGTGATCGAGGGGCTGTACGTCGCCACCACGAAGGAGGGCGTCGACGTCCTGATCTCGGAGGTCCGCATGGAGGGCGAGCGGTTCGTCGGCGCCGTCCTGGAGCGTCGCGACCAGCCCGACTGGACCGGCGCCCGTGCCGTGCTCGACGCGGTCAACCGGCGACTCGTGCAGCTCGCCGGGCGCAGCGGGAGGGTCTGAGGCTCACCCGCGCCGCCGAACCAGCAGGATCGTCACCCCACCGAGGAGCACGAGAGCCGCCACCCCGGCGGCGACGACCCCGACCGGAGGGAGCGGGAGCCCGTCCCCGTCCGCCGCGGCGATCCTCTGGGGGCTCACGCTGACCGAGGCTCCCCCCGTCCCGACCACCCGCTCGCGCCCTGTGTCGAGGTCCCGGACGACGACGCTGCCGTCCGCACGGGCCAGCGCCAGGATCGACCCCTCCACGTCGAAGGAGAGCGCGTCCCGTGCCATCGTCTCGCCATCCAGGGTGCGCACGTCTCCGGGGGTGCGGACGTCGGGCGACTCGATAAGCGCCACGCCGGCGGGGGTGTAGGAGGCGTCGAGGATCGCCTCGCCGGCGGCATCGTGCAGGATCTCGGTCCCTCCCGGCCCGTACTCGGTCAGCGTGAAGAAGCCCTCGGCCCTGGTGACAACCAGCAGGCGGTCGCCGTCCGCGTCCCAGTCCACGGGCCGGAAGGAGCACTCGCAGAAGCCCTCCACCGACTCCAGGAGGGTCTCGTTCCGGTCGTCGAGCACCACGAGCTGCGGCGCCGGGAAGTCGGCACCCTCGCGCCAGGACGGCCCCGCCAGCTCCTCCATCGGTCGGAGGGATTCCGCGAAGTCGGTCGCGTCCTCGGGACGCCCGAACTCTCCCACCGCGTAGCTCGGCCCCTCTCTCCAGTCGAGGAAGCACGCCGACGCGCCGCACGAGAACGACCCCTCGGTCCCGCGTACCTCCACGGTCAGGGCGCCCGGGAGCACGCCGGGGCCGCGAGGGGCGGCGCTCACGAAGACGTTGACCTGCTCGGCGTGGGAGAGCACACCTCCGGGGTCGTTCGTGAAGCGGAGCTCGTAGCTGCGCCCGGCGGCGCTCGCCACCGTGTGGGTGGTGCCGGGGGGTCTGCGCTGCGGGGCCAGGACGGTGATCGTGGCGGCGGTGAGCTCCTCCACCGCGCCGCGGAGGTGGCGCGGCACTCTGGCTCGGGACTCCACGACGCGCTCGACCGCGACGCGGTCGTGGGTCGCCGCGATACCGGCCAGCGTGCCTCGGGCCAGGGGCGCGTCCGGGGCCGCGCCCCCGATCTGGACGCGGACCAGGCCGGTCGTCTCACCCTCGCGGACGAGCGCGAAGACGACCCCCGCCCCACCCGCGTCGGCGTCGACGACCCCGGACCGGAGCAGCGTGCGCTCGCCTCGGCCGCCCGATCGGACGGCCACGAGAGAGCCCGACCCGGTCCGGTCGGCGCGGACGTAGGTGACCCATCGCACCTCCGAGGACCGGCCTCCCGCGGGGGCCACCGAGGTCGCGAGGAGGGCGCCGAGGAGGATCGACAGGGCGGCTCGCTGCACGCGGCCGAGCGTACACGCTAGGCTATGGCGTGTCCCCGAGGGATCATGACATCCGTCCCGACCGCCCGGGGTCGATCCGGAGGATGTTCACCGATCTCGCCCCCGACTACGACCGGCTGAACGGCGTCCTCACGCTCGGGCAGGTCGCGCGATGGCGCCGGGCGATGGTGCGCGCCGCCGGGATCCGCCGGGGCCACCGGGTCGTGGACGTCTGTGCCGGCACCGGCGCCTCGCTGGCGGCCGTGCGGGAGATGATCGGAGCCGAGGGCCTCGCGGTCGGCGTGGACTTCACATCGGCGATGCTCGCCCGCGCCACCGGCCATCGGGTGCTCGGCGACGCGCTCCGGCTCCCCTTCGGCGACGGCGTCTTCAACGCGGCCGTCAGCGCGTTCGCCCTCAGAGACGTGGCCGACCAGCGCGCGTGCGTCGCCGAGATGGTTCGGGTGACCAGGCCCGGAGGAGGCGTGGCGATCCTTGAGGTGGGGCGGCCGCGCCGCCAGCCGCTGCGCGCCGGGTTCGACCTGTGGTTCCGCGGCGCGGTCCCTCGGATCGGGGCGGCGTTCGGACAGGGCGAGGCGCACAGGTTCCTGGCCCGCTCGATCGCCTACCTGCCCGAGCCGGACGCCATCCTGGACATGATGCGCGAGCTGGGGCTCGTGGACGTGGAGACCCGGGACCTCACCCTGGGCGCGGCGAGGGTGTTTCGGGGTCGGCTGACGACCGGCTGAGGTCGCTGTCCTCGAGGAGCACCGCATCGTCGTCGAAGAGCGTGATCCCGAGGTCGTCGTCCACGACCCGGATCTCCCAGGTGCCCTCCTCCGGCCGGGTACGGGTAGAGAGGGGATCCCCCGAAGGGAGGCGGGTCTCGCTCACGAGACCTCCTGCCGCCGGAGGAGGGCCGATCTGGGATGTGCTCCGGCTCCTCGGTCGTGCCGGGGCGGATCGTGCGCGCTCGTCCGACGACCCGGCGCGAGGCCGGGATCGGAGACGCCCCCCGGGGAGGGGGTGGGGACGAGCGCTCGATCCTGCACGCTCCCGAGGATGCCCCCGGCCCGTGTCTTTCGGATAACGGAGATATGACGGTTCTGTGACGATGCCTCAGGAGGACGGGGCCTCTGCGCCGGTTGAGTCCCCTTCGTCGCGTTCCTCAGGGGGCGCGTACCTCTCGTAGTCCGCGCGGGTGACCGGACGCTCCACCACCTCTTCGCGGGCCAGCGCCACGGCCGTGGGGCTCCCTTCGATCTCGAACCGCACCGCTCCCACCTGCGGCGTCTCGGTGAGGGTGAACACCACCTGCGCCACCCGGAGCGCCAGGCGGCTCCCGGGGGCGCTGCGCTCGAACTCGTCGGAGAGGTTGACGGTGGCCACAACGCCGTCGAGCTCCACCGAGAGCACGCGGGTGCCCTCGGGGATCGCCGTCCTCCAGATCCCCGAGCGTCCCTGGAGCAGGGCGTCGACGGCGGCGACGGGGAGCGACGGGGCCTCGGAGGGGAGCTGGCGAGGCACGGCGATCAGGCGCCCCTGGTGCACCAGGTACACGGTCGCGTTGTCCGGGAGCTCGGTGAGGCTCTCGGGCGCGGGCGAACCGTAGACGTCCTGCGGGAGCTCGGGGTCCGAGAGCACGGTCACGGCCGGACCGCCGCAGGCCGCGAGCGCGAGCGCGAGGACCGCGGCGCGCCTCACCCGCCCTCCTCGGAGATCCGGGGGAGCCGGAAGACGAAGGTGGCCCCCGCGCCCGGGATGCTCTCGACGTCGATCTCCCCTCCGTGGAGCCGGGCGTTCTCCTGGGCGATGGCGAGCCCCAGGCCCGAGCCCCGCCCGTCGAGGCGCGGACGCGAGGGGTCGGCCTTGTAGAAGCGGTCGAAGATCCGCGGGAGGTCCCGCCCCCCGATGCCCGGACCCCGGTCCTCGACCGCCAGCCTGATCGTGCCGTTCGCGGAGGCGACCCGCACCGTGACCGGCAGCTGTCCGTGGGTGAGGGCGTTGTCGACGAGGTTCCCCACGACGCGCTCGAGGCGCCGCTTGTCGGCCAGGGTCGTCAGGTCGTCGCCCGCGCCCTCCACCTCGACGCGCACCTCGCCGTCGGCCGAGCGGGACCGCCGCGCGACGACCTCCCGAACCAGGTCGCCCACGTTGAGCCGCTCCAGCGAGAGGTTGATGGGCCCCGACTCGAGGCGTGAGATGTCGAGGAGGTCGTCCACGAGGCGCCGGAGGTAGTCGAGGTCGGCGGAGAGGAGCTCCACGGCCCGTCCGTGCGCCTCGGGGAGCTCCTCGGCACGCTCCAGCAGGTAGTCGGCGGAGGCCCGAAGCGTCGTCAGCGGGGTGCGCAGCTCGTGGGAGACGTCCCCGACGAAGCGTCGCTCGCGCGCGATCCGCTCCTCGAGGGCGGCGGCCATCTCGTTGAAGGAGTGCGCCATCGTCCCGATCTCGTCGCGCTCCGCGACGGGGAGGCGAGTGGCGAGGAGCCCCTCGGCCACGCGCCGCGCGGCGTCGCTCGCCAGGCGGACGGGATGCACGACGCGGCGGCTCACCCGGACCGCCACGATCGCCGCGAGCATGACCGCGCCCACGGAGACGGCGAGCAGCACCTTCCAGAGCAGGGCCAGGGCCTCGGCGACCTCGTGGACCGGGAAGAAGAAGAACGCGGTGATGTCGGAGCCGGGGATCGGCGAGCCGAACACGAGGTGCGCCTCGTCCCGGCGGAAGTGGTAGGCGACCTCGCCCCGGCGCACCTCCTCGAGCAGCGCGTCGGGCACCGACCCCGGCGTGATCGAGATCGACGAGGGGAACCACTGCTCGCCCTTGGTCAGCAGCACGTCGAACGTCCCGCGCGCCTCGAGCAGGCCCACCAGCTCCGCGAGCGAGGCCTGCTCCGGCTCCACGTAGCGGACGGCGAGGCGGATGTTCGAGAACGACTGCTCCGTCGCGGCCTCGATCCGCTGGCTCACGAGGTAGCGGTCGGCCAGGTAGTAGGTGCTGCCGGCGACGAGCACCGAGACCAGCAGGGCGCCGCCGATGAACGCGAGCATGATCCTCCTCCGCAGTCCACGCCGCCGCCTCGCCATCACCCCACCACCTTGTAGCCGATGCCGCGGATGGTCTGCACGACGGCCGGCCGCCGGGGATCGTCCTCGATCTTCGATCGCAGGCGCCGGATGTGTACGTCCACGATCCTGGAGTCGCCGAAGTAGTCGTACTCCCACACCTGGCTCAACAGCATCTCTCGGGTGAAGACCTGGTTCGGCCGCGAGGCCATTGTGGTGAGGAGCCGGAACTCGGTCTTCGTGAGGTGGACCGGCTCGTCTCGCTTGGTGACGCTGGCGGCGTCGGGGAGGATCTCGAGATCCCCGACGGCGATGCGTCGCTGCCCGTCCCCGTCCTCGGGGCCGCGCGAGCGTCGGAGCAGCGCCCGGATCCGCGCCACCAGCTCCTTCGTGACGAAGGGCTTGGTGACGTAGTCGTCGGCCCCCGACTCGAGGCCGACCACGACGTCCACGGTGTCGGTCTTCGCGGTAAGCATCAGGATCGGGAGGGGGGAGCGGGTGCGGACCGCCCGGCAGAGCTCGAAGCCGTCCTGCCCGGGCAGCATGACGTCGAGGATCAGGAGGTCGGGGTCCTCCTGCTCGAGGAGCTCCGTCGCCTCCTCGGCGGAGCCGGCCGGTTGGACGCGGTAGCCCTCGCCCTCGAGCGCCATCCCCACGATCTCGCGGAGGCGCTCGTCGTCGTCCACCAACAGGATCAGCTGCCTGCTCACGAGCCCCATGATGCCACCGCCCGCCTCAGGGGGTGGCCTCGGGTCAATCCACGAGGACGGGGTGGCCGGCGTCCTCGATGAACGCCGGGAGGAGGCGGCCCCGGACCTCCCCCTCGGGCGTGACCACGACCCGGGCCACCGCCGTCGTCGAGCCCTCGACCGAGAAGTTCGGCCACACGAAGTTCCCGAGGCCGTAGGCGATCGGTTTCCCCTTGTAGTGCTCGAGGGGCTGGAGCCGGTGGGCGTGGTGCCCGAAGATCGCGTCGGCCCCCGCGTCGATCATCGCGTGGGCGCGCTCGACGTCGTCGGGCGACGGGGTGATCTCGAGCTCGGCGCCCCAGTGGATGGTCACGATCACGAGGTCGGCCCGTCGCTTGGCCGTCCGGACCGCGCGGGTCATCGACTCGATCGTGTCGCCGTCGGCCATGCCCGGCGAGGACTCCCCGGCGATCCAGTCGGGCGCGGGGACCACCCCCCCGAACCCCAGCACGGCGATCCGCCAACCCTTCGCCTCGACGATCACGGGGTTGGCGGCCTGAGCCTCGTTCCTCCCCACGCCGACCGGGGCGATCCCGGCCTCGCGCAGCCGGCGACGGGAGTCCAGCAGCGCCTCGGACCCGAAGTCGCCGCTGTGGTTGTTCGCGAGGTTGGCGACGTCCACGCCCGCCCGCCGGGCGAACGGCAGCGCCCCCGGGTCACACCGGAAGTTGAACTCCTTCGGGATCGGGGACCCGAGGTCCGAGACGGCGCACTCGAGGTTGATGACGGTGAGGTCGTCTTCCCGGAAGAGCCCCCCGAGCCCCGACCAGGCGTAGCCGTACCCGTTCGCCCGGAGGTTTGGGATGTACGAGGGGTCGAGGTTGACGTCGCCGGTGCCGTGGATCACCAGGCGACCCTTCGGGGGCGGCGTGGGCGACGGATCCGGCTCCGGCGAGATCGTGGGGCCGGGGGAGGGGCCGACCGCGGCCGGCTCGGGTCCCAGGCCTAACAGATCGAGGAGCTCCGCTCGGTAGATCCAGGCGGCGGCCGCCGCCGAGGCGACGACGGCGAGCGCGAGCAGCGACCCCACGATTGGGCCGATGGGACGGCGCGATCGGCGGTGTCTTCCCTCCAGGGCCCGGCCAGGCTACCGGAAAAATCGCCTCCCAACGTTAACGCAGATGCTGTACCTGCCGATACCAGAGCCGTAAGCTCCCCGGCGCTCGTCGGGGGCCATGGTGCGTGACGGCGGCCCGAGTCGGGTCCCCCGGGTCGCCGTCCGCTCCTTTTTCCTACGGGTTGTACGGCGCGTCGAACCCGCGTCCCGGCTGGAAGTGCTCCAGAGCGACCTCGACGTAGATCGCGCGCGCCTCAACGGCCAGAGTCTCACCGAGGTGCCCCGTCATCCGCGCATGGATCTTCCGTCCCCGTACGTCCTCGAGTGCGCCGCGGAGCTCCAGCGTCGCTCCGACGGGGACCGGCGCGCGGTAGTCGACCTCGAGGTGGCCGGTGACCGCGGGCGTGCGGAGCAGGTAGAGGAGGTAGCCCATCCCCTCGTCCATCGCGGCGGCGATCACGCCGCCGTGGGCCAGCATCGGCGCGCCCTGATGATGCTCGGTGACGGTGAACGATCCGCGGACCTCGCGGCCGCCGCCCTCCATCAGGAGGTGCAGGCC
>DATKBL010000032.1:0-4576 GCA_035513995.1 Actinomycetota bacterium | reverse complement strand
CGAGAGGACGTTCTCGACCTTGCGGCCATCGCCCTTGGTGAAGAGGCGGAAGGGCAGGTTGATCGTGCCGTAGGAGTCGCTGTGCGAGTAGGTCATCCCGTGGGAACGAGCGAAGAGGGCGAACGCCTCCCGCCGCTTGTGCGCGAGGTACCAGCTAATGCCGCCCACGACGGCTACGCCGAGCAGCCCAAGGACGAAGATCAGAACGGGATCCACGCGCTCAGTATCGGAACGTCAAGGGATCAGGTAAAGCCGGCGCACCAGGGAAGGCCCGCCGGTAGCGGCGGGCCTTCCCTGGTGCGGGTCGGACGCCCTTCGCTCGAGACGAGCTATCTCCCGCTGGGCCGCACGAGCTTCCAGACCTTCCCGGTCGCTCCCGTGGGGCCGGTTCGCTCGGTGCCGAGCACGTACACGTCACCGGCCATGTCCTGACCGAACCCGAGGAGGAAGTGATCCAGCCTGCCTGTAGGACTGGTGGCGACGCGCAGCTCCTGGATCTGCCACAGTCCCTTCATCCTCGACTTGGCCACCAGCAGCGTGCCGTCCGGGTTCCCGAATGACGTGCTCCAGTCGCCGAACACGTACCGGCCGCGCAGCTGGGGCAGCGTCGACGACCGGTAGACGAACCCGCCGACGACCACGAGGCCGATCCCTCCCGGCTGTCGGCCGTTCGCGTACTCGATCACCGGGTCGACGAGGGGATCCCCGGCCCGAGGACCGGACAGCACCTCGTCCGGGCACTCCTCCGGCGACTGCGTGGGGTTCTCGGCGTCGAAGCAGTGCGTGCCCTCCTTGACGTTCCAGCCGAGGTTGGCGCCTCGCGTGACGAGGCTCACCTCCTCCCACAGCGCCTGGCCCGCGTCCGACACGAACAGATCCCCGGTCGCCATGTCGAAGGACATGCGGTAGGGGTTGCGGAGGCCGTAGGCCCAGATCTCGTCGAGCCCGACCGTGCCCACGAAGGGGTTGTCCGCCGGGATTCCGTACGGATCGCCGCCGTCCACGTCGATGCGCAGGATGTTGCCGAGCAGGTTCTGCTCGACGTCCTGCCCGTTGCCCCCCGCGTTGTCCGCGTACCAGTCCTCCACGTGGCCGAGGCCGACGTCGTTCGCTCCGCCACCGTCCCCGAGCGAGATGTACAGGTAGCCGTCGGGGCCGAAGGCCAACGCCCCCGCGTTGTGGTTGAACTGGGGCTCGTCGACCTGGAGCAGGATGCGTTCGGAGGACGGGTCGGCTCGATCGGCGTCGTCCGACACCGTGAACTCCGAGATGTGACTGGTGTGGTTGAAGCCCGCGGGGGCTCCCTCCCGGAGCGGGGCGCTGTAGTAGACGAAGAACCGTCCGTTCGAGGCGTACTCGGGATGGAAGGCCAGCCCGAGCAGCCCTCGCTCGTCGAAGCCGGCCTGCAAGGCGACCATCCGATCACGAACGTCGAGGAACGGCTCGGCGAGGAGCTCGCCCTCCGGCGTGATGATCCGGATCAGGCCGGCCTGGTCCACCACGAACAGCCGGCCGGACCCATCCGGAGCCTCCATGAGAGCAACGGGGGAGGTGAGACCCTCGGCGATCAGCTCGAGCCCCACGTCCATGGGATCGCCCATCGGCGACTGGGCGCCGGACGGCGCGGCGGGGAGCACGCTCAACGAGATCGCGAGCAACGCTCCCAGCATCGGGGCGAAGCGTCGGGTACGCATGGTTCCTCCTTCCTAGGGCGGTGTCGGATCGGGAGGAGGCTCCGCGCGGGGGGTCTCTGCTGCGGTGTCCGGGCATATGCGTCCTTCGAGATCGAGCTCGCTCGGGACGGTGTGCGTCCGTCTCCCTAGTACTACTCCGGCCTCGGGCCGACGGTTCATTCGGATGGCGGTCGAGCTCGCGGGGATGTGCTCTCAGACGGGGGCGGCGGCCCCGACCGACAAGGCGTCGCCGGAGCGGTCCACCACCACGTGGTCGCCGTCGGTAATTTGGCCCTCGAGCAGCGCGAGGGCGAGGCGGTCCTGGATCTCCTTCTGGATCAGCCGCTTCAGCGGCCGAGCACCGAGCGCCGGGTCCCACCCCCGCTCCGCCAGGAAGCTCCGCGCATCGTCCGTCAGCTCCAGCGTGAGCCGCCGCTCGGCCAGCCGCTCCGCGAACCGCCGCACCTGGATGTCCACGATCTCCGCGATCTGCTGCTTGTCGAGCGGGTCGAAGACGATCACGTCGTCGACGCGATTGAGGAACTCCGGACGGAAGGCCTCGCGCATCTCGGCGAGCACGCGCTCACGGCGATCCTCCGGCGAGAGCGTCTCCTCGAAGAACCACCGGCTCCCCAGGTTCGAGGTCATGATCACGACCGCGTTCTTGAAGTCGACCGTGCGACCCTGGCCGTCGGTGAGGCGGCCGTCGTCGAGGACCTGGAGCAGCAGGTTGAACGCGTCGGCGTGCGCCTTCTCGATCTCGTCGAGCAGGATCACCGAGTACGGGCGGCGGCGGACGGTCTCGGTGAGCTGGCCGCCCTCCTCGTACCCCACGTAGCCGGGGGGCGCACCGATCAGCCGGGCCACGGCGTGGCGCTCCTGGTACTCGCTCATGTCGATCCGCACCATGGCCCGCTCGTCGTCGAAGAGGAAGTCGGCAAGGGTCCGGGCCAACTCGGTCTTCCCCACCCCGGTCGGGCCGAGGAAGATGAACGAGCCGATGGGGCGGTTGGGGTCGGAGAGCCCCGCCCGCGCCCGGCGGATCGCGTTGGCCACGGCCGTCACGGCCTCGTCCTGGCCCACGACGCGCTCGTGGAGCGCGTCCTCCATCCGGACGAGCTTCTGCATCTCCCCCTCGAGGAGGCGCGAGACCGGGACGCCGGTCCAGGCAGAGACGACCTCGGCCACGTCCTCCTCGTCCACCTGCTCCTTCAGCATCTTCTGGTCGGCCTGGACCTCGGCCAGCGCGGCGTTCTCGGCCTCGAGCTCCTTCTCCAGCTCGACGATGCGCCCGTAGCGGAGCTCGGCGGCGCGCTCGAGGTCGCCGTCGCGCTCGGCGCGCTCGGCCTCGCCGCGCCTCTCCTCGAGGCGCGACTTCAGCTCGTGGATGCGGGAGATGCGCTCCTTCTCTCGCTCCCAGTGAGAACGCATCCCGACCAGCTCCTCGTTCAGATCCGCCAACTCGCGCTCGATCTTCTCCAGGCGCTGCTTCGAGGCGTCGTCGGTCTCCTTCTTGAGCGCGGCCCGCTCAATCTCGAGCTGCTTGACGCGGCGGTCCACCTCGTCGATCTCGACGGGCATCGAGTCGATCTCGATCCGGAGGCGGCTGGCGGCCTCGTCCACGAGGTCGATCGCCTTGTCGGGGAGGAAGCGCCCGGTGACGTAGCGGTCGGAGAGCATGGCGGCGGCCACGAGGGCCTCGTCCTTGATCTCCACGCCGTGGTGAACCTCGTAGCGCTCGCGGAGCCCGCGGAGGATCGCGATCGTGTCCTCGACCGAGGGCTCGCCCACGAGCACCGGCTGGAAGCGGCGCTCGAGCGCGGCGTCCTTCTCGATGTGCTTGCGGTACTCGTCGAGGGTCGTGGCCCCGATCATGCGGAGCTCGCCCCGGGCCAGGAGCGGCTTCAGCATGTTGCCGGCGTCCACCGCGCCCTCCGCGGCGCCCGCCCCCACGATCGTGTGGAGCTCGTCGATGAACGTGATGATCTGGCCCTCGCTGGCGGCGATCTCGGTCAGCACGGCCTTCATGCGGTCCTCGAACTCGCCGCGGTACTTGGCGCCGGCCACCATCGCCCCGATGTCGAGGGCCACGATACGGCGCCCCTTCAGCGACTCGGGCACGTCGCCGGCCACGATGCGCTGGGCGAGGCCCTCGGCGATCGCGGTCTTGCCCACGCCGGGCTCGCCGATCAGCACGGGGTTGTTCTTCGTGCGGCGCGAGAGGACCTGGATCACGCGGCGGACCTCGTCGTCGCGGCCGATCACCGGGTCGAGCTTCCCGCGGCGCGCGAGATCGGTCAGGTCGCGGCCGTAGCGCTCGAGGGCCTCGTACTTCTCCTCGGGGTTCTCGTCGGTGACGCGCTGGCGGCCGCGGACCTCGGCCAGCGCGGCGAGCACGCGGTCGCGGTCCAGGCCGAGCTCGCGGAGGAGCGAGCCGAGCGGCCCCCGATCGCCCAGCATGGCCAGGAGGAGGTGCTCGGTGGAGACGTACTCGTCGGTGAGGGACTCGGCCTCGTCGGCGGCGGCCTCGAGCATCCGCGCGGCGGCCTCGGAGAGGCGCACCTCCTGGGTGACGCCGTAGACCTTGGGGATCTCCTCGAGGCGCGCCTCGACCCGGTCGGCCACCGAGCGGGGAGAGAGCCCCATCCGATGGAGGAGCGGGTAGACGACGCCCTCGGGGTCGGCGAGGAGGGCCAGGAGCACGTGCTCGGGCTCCATCGCCTGGTGATGACGGTCGCCGGCCTCGCGCTGGGCCCCCTGGAGGGCCTCGCGGGAGCGCACCGTCAGCCTGTTCGGATCGAACGCCATCTCATCGCTCCCACGGCAGGATCGTCGTGCTCTCGTAGAGCACGAGCTCGGAGCTGCGGCGGCGCTCCTCGCGGAGGCGCCGCCGCAGCCCCTCG
>DATKBL010000031.1:0-27510 GCA_035513995.1 Actinomycetota bacterium | reverse complement strand
GCTTGATCGGACTCCGACTCCTGAGAACCGAAGAGCGCGAGGTGTCGGCCTAGACGGCGGCCTGCTATCATGGGCCGTACGAAGGACCGGTCGCCGGCCTCCGCCGGCGACCCTCTCATCTTCGGAGCCCACCAGGGCGCGTACCTTGAGAACTGAACAGCGTGCCAAAAGTCAGTGCGTACCTCCGTCAATGGGGGAGGACGCGGTTTTGCCGTGTCCGAAACCGAAGACGGTGATGTACTCCGGACAGAGTCCGGGTCTGATCTCTACGGAGAGTTTGATCCTGGCTCAGGACGAACGCTGGCGGCGTGCCTAACACATGCAAGTCGAGCGATCGGCCCAGGAGGGGTAACCCACCTGGGTACGGAGCGGCGAACGGGTGAGTAACACGTGGGCAACCTGCCCCAGGCACCGGGATAACCACGGGAAACCGTGGCTAATACCGGATGTTCTCTCTGGATCGCATGATCCGGCGAGGAAATGCTCCGGCGGCCTGGGAGGGGCCCGCGGCCTATCAGCTAGTTGGTGAGGTAACGGCTCACCAAGGCGACGACGGGTAGCTGGCGTGAGAGCGTGACCAGCCACACTGGGACTGAGACACGGCCCAGACTCCTACGGGAGGCAGCAGTGGGGAATCTTGCGCAATGGGGGAAACCCTGACGCAGCGACGCCGCGTGCGGGATGAAGGCCTTCGGGTTGTAAACCGCTTTCAGCAGGGACGAAGCGAAAGTGACGGTACCTGCAGAAGAAGCCCCGGCCAACTACGTGCCAGCAGCCGCGGTAAGACGTAGGGGGCGAGCGTTGTCCGGAATCACTGGGCGTAAAGCGCGCGCAGGCGGCCCGGTAAGTCGACAGTGAAAACTCGGGGCTCAACCCCGAGCCTGCTGCCGATACTGTCGGGCTCGAGGCAGGTAGGGGAGATCGGAATTCCCGGTGTAGCGGTGAAATGCGCAGATATCGGGAGGAACACCGGTGGCGAAGGCGGATCTCTGGGCCTGTCCTGACGCTCAGGCGCGAAAGCTGGGGGAGCAAACAGGATTAGATACCCTGGTAGTCCCAGCCGTAAACGATGGGTGCTAGGTGTGGGGCGCATCAACCCGTTCCGTGCCGAAGCTAACGCATTAAGCACCCCGCCTGGGGAGTACGGCCGCAAGGCTAAAACTCAAAGGAATTGACGGGGGCCCGCACAAGCGGCGGAGCATGTGGCTTAATTCGACGCAACGCGAAGAACCTTACCTGGGCTTGACATGCAGGGTGAAGCCGGTGAAAGCCGGTGCTCCTTCGGGAGCCTGCACAGGTGCTGCATGGCTGTCGTCAGCTCGTGCCGTGAGGTGTTGCCTTAAGTGGCGCAACGAGCGCAACCCCTGTTCCTAGTTGCCAGCGGGTAATGCCGGGGACTCTAGGGAGACTGCCGGTGCCAAACCGGAGGAAGGTGGGGATGACGTCAAGTCAGCATGGCCCTTATGTCCAGGGCTGCACACATGCTACAATGCGAGGTACAAAGGGTAGCAAACCCGCAAGGGGGAGCGAATCCCAAAAAGCCTCGCTCAGTTCGGATCGGGGTCTGCAACCCGACCCCGTGAAGTCGGAGTCGCTAGTAATCGCGGATCAGCAACGCCGCGGTGAATACGTTCCCGGGCCTTGTACACACCGCCCGTCACACCACGAAAGTCGGTAACACCCGAAGTCAGTGGCCCAACCCTTTGGGAGGGAGCTGCCGAAGGTGGGACCGGCGATTGGGGTGAAGTCGTAACAAGGTAGCCGTACCGGAAGGTGCGGCTGGATCACCTCCTTTCTAAGGAGCGATTGGCATACAGCTCCGACTCCTCAGACGACGCGTCCGCGGTGGGCGCGAACGAGGGGAGCGGGGTAGCTCCAGGTTGATTCACTGACTATTCGGCCGGCATCGGAGCCGGCGGCCGTCTGGGGTCCTTTCGGGGAACCCGGGCCGCGGGATCCGAGACCGGCCGGGCACGCTGTTCGGTGCTGAGGGTGCGAGCCCTCGGGACGGGGCCTCGGCCCCGAGCACCTTGAGAACTTCATAGCGAGCGCGAGCATCTATGGGCCAAGTTAGAAAGGGCTTTCGGTGGATGCCTAGGCGCCAGGAGCCGATGAAGGACGCGTGAGGCTGCGAAAAGCCCCGGGGAGCCGCCAACAAGGCTTTGATCCGGGGGTATCCGAATGGGGAAACCCGGCAGGGGTCATGCCCTGTCACCCTGGGCTGAACACATAGGCCCGAGGGAGGGAACCGCTCGAACTGAAACATCTCAGTAGGGCGAGGAAGGGAAAGCAACCGCGACTCCCTCAGTAGCGGCGAGCGAACGGGGATGAGCCTAAACCGATGCGGCGTGATAGCCCGGTGGCGTTGCCGCGTCGGGGTCGTGGGACCTGCCAGAAGGGTCACCGGACCCTTCGGGGAGTCAGAAAATCCGTACCTAGACGAACGCACCTGGAAAGGACGGCCACAGAAGGTAACAGCCCTGTAGTCGAAAGGTGACGGATCTCCCGGCAGTGTTCCCGAGTAGCACGGGGCACGTGAAATCCCGTGTGAATCTGGGGGGCCCACCCCCTAAGGCTAAGCACTCCCTGGCGACCGATAGTGAACCAGTACCGTGAGGGAAAGGTGAAAAGCACCCCGGGAGGGGAGTGAAATAGCACCTGAAACCGTGAGCCTACAACCCGTCGGAGCCACCCGCTCTGGGCAACCAGACGGGGGTGACGGCGTGCCTTTTGAAGAATGAGCCGGTGAGTTCGCGGTACGTGGCGAGGTTAAGCCTTCAGGCGAAGCCGTAGCGAAAGCGAGTCCGAAACGGGCGTCCCAGTCGCGTGCCCGAGACCCGAAGCCGAGTGATCTACCCATGGGCAGGTTGAAGCGGGGGTAAGACCCCGTGGAGGACCGAACCCACCAGGGTTGAAAACCTGGGGGATGACCTGTGGGTAGGGGTGAAAGGCCAATCAAACTCGGTGATAGCTGGTTCTCCCCGAAATGTCTTTAGGGACAGCCTCGTGCGTTCAGCAGCGGAGGTAGAGCACTGCTTGGGCTAGGGGGCCTACAAGCTTACCGATCTCAGGCAAACTCCGAATGCCGCTGCTCCAGAGCACGGGAGTGAGACTGCGGGGGATAAGCTCCGTAGTCGAGAGGGAAACAGCCCAGACCGCCAGCTAAGGCCCCTAAATCTGTGCTAAGTGGAAAAGGATGTGGGATCGCCCAGACAACCAGGAGGTTGGCTTAGAAGCAGCCATCCTTGAAAGAGTGCGTAACAGCTCACTGGTCAAGTGGTTCCGCGCCGACAATGTAACGGGGCTCAAGCACGGTGCCGAAGCTGCGGCGTTCACCATATGGCTCGGCCCTCCTGGGAGACCAGGTGGGTCCAGGCCGGTGGACGGGTAGGGGAGCGTTCTCACGCGAGTGAAGCGGCGGGGTGACCCAGCCGTGGACGCGTGAGAAGTGAGAATGCCGGCATGAGTAGCGAAAGAGGGGGGAGGAACCCCTCCGCCGAATGTCCAAGGTTTCCTGGGGAAGGTTCATCCGCCCAGGGTTAGTCGGGACCTAAGCCGAGGCCGAGAGGCGTAGGCGATGGACAACGGGTTGATATTCCCGTACCACCTCACCCGCGACCAGGCCGAACCCGGGTTGCTAAGGGAACCCCCTCCTTCGGGAGAGGGCTACCGACCCACCCGGTAGTAGGCCAGCGATGGGGGGACGCAGTAAGGCAGGCCGACCCAGGCGATGGTTGTCCCTGGGGTAAGCATGTAGGGGGGATCCCCAGGAAAATCCGGGGGTCCGTTAACCCCGAGGTGCGATGCCGAGCCACACAAGGCGAAGCGGCTGATCCTACACTGCCGAGAAAATCCTCTAGCGAGCTGGTGAGGTGCCCGTACCGCAAACCGACGCAGGTGGACAGGCAGAGAATGCCAAGGCGATCGAGTGAACCCTGGTTAAGGAACTCGGCAAAATGCCCCCGTAACTTCGGGAGAAGGGGGGCCTCCGTAGGGTGTAGGACTTCGCGTCCGAAGCCCGATGGGGCCGCAGAAACCAGGCCCAAGCGACTGTTTACTAAAAACACAGGTGCATGCGAAGCCGTAAGGCGCTGTATATGCACTGACGCCTGCCCGGTGCCGGAACGTTAAGGGGATGGGTTAGCCTTCGGGCGAAGCTCTGAACCTAAGCGCCGGTAAACGGCGGCCGTAACTATAACGGTCCTAAGGTAGCGAAATTCCTTGTCGGGTAAGTTCCGACCTGCACGAATGGCGCAACGACTTGGGCGCTGTCTCAACCAGGGACTCGGCGAAATTGCATTACGAGTAAAGATGCTCGTTACCCATGACAGGACGGAAAGACCCCGGAACCTTTACTGCAGCTTGGTGTTGGGTTTTGGTACGCGTTGTGTAGGATAGGCGGGAGCCTGGGAAGCCCGGACGCCAGTTCGGGTGGAGGCAACCTTGAAATACCGCCCTTCGTGTGCTGGGACCCTAACCCGGGTCCGTTATCCGGATCGGGAACAGCGCCTGGTGGGCAGTTTGACTGGGGCGGTCGCCTCCCAAAGCGTAACGGAGGCGCCCAAAGGTTCCCTCAGCCTGGTTGGCAATCAGGCGTCGAGTGCAAGGGCACAAGGGAGCTTGACTGCGAGACCGACGGGTCGAGCAGGTGCGAAAGCAGGGCCTAGTGATCCGACGGTGGCTGGTGGTAGCGCCGTCGCTCAACGGCTAAAAGGTACTCCGGGGATAACAGGCTAATCCTGCCCAAGAGTCCACATCGACGGCAGGGTTTGGCACCTCGATGTCGGCTCATCGCATCCTGGGGCTGGAGCAGGTCCCAAGGGTCGGGCTGTTCGCCCGTTAAAGCGGTACGCGAGCTGGGTTTAGAACGTCGTGAGACAGTTCGGTCCCTATCCGTCATGGGCGCAGGAGACTTGAGGAGAGCTGTCCCCAGTACGAGAGGACCGGGACGGACGGACCTCTGGTGTGCCAGTTGTCGCGCCAGCGGCACGGCTGGTTGGCCACGTTCGGCAGGGATAAGCGCTGAAGGCATCTAAGCGCGAAGCCCGCTCCGAGATGAGGTCTCCCATCCTGGGCAACCAGGAGTAAGGCCCCTCGAAGACCACGAGGTTGATAGGCCGGAGGTGTACGCACGGCAACGTGTTCAGCCGACCGGTACTAATAGGCCGAGGACTTGGCTCTTGCTCGCGCTCGCTATGGAGTTCCGGGGTGCCGGCGTCTCGGCGCCGCCCGGGGCTCGCACGCTCACGGCGTTTCGGTGGCCATAGCGGAGGGGAGACACCCGGTTCCATCCCGAACCCGGAAGTTAAGCCCTCCAGCGCCGATGGTACTGCCCTGGAGACGGGGTGGGAGAGTAGGTCGCTGCCGAGACATCTTTCTTCGAGGCCCCCGCCACGGCGGGGGCCTCGTCGCGTCGGGGCTCCCCTCGGGTAGGGTGAGGACATGGGGGATCGGAAGCGAGGACGGCGAGGGGGCGGCCCTCCCCGTCGCTCCGGGCCGCGCCCGTCCACCCGCCGATCCACGCTCCCCAAGGAGGTCGTCGAGGAGGTCCGCGCCACCGCGCGCCGGGGCCGGGTGGAGGATGTCCTCGGGCTGCTCGAGACGGCGGTGGCGGCCATCGAGAAAGGGAAGTCGGCGGAGGCCCAGCGCCTCGCGGAGCAGGCGAAGGGGCTGGCCAACCGCTCGGGGGCGGTCCGTGAGATTCTCGGCCTCGCCTATTACGAGGGAGGGCGGTTCCGGGAGGCGCTGCGCGAGCTCCTGGCCTACCGACGTATCAGTGGGAGAGCCGATCACAACCATCTGATCGCCGACGCCCACCGCGCGCTGGGGAGCCCCGAGAAGGCGGTCCCGCTCGCCAGAGAGGCCCTGCGGGCGAAAGTGCCGCCGGAGTCCAAGGCCGAGGCGATCGTGGTGGGGGGCGCGGCGCTCGCCGACCTCGAGCGCTACGACGAGGCGGTGGCGCTCCTCCGCGCCTTCCGCACCAACCCCGACGCCGCACGCCCCTTCGACCTCCGCGTCTGGTACATGCTGGGGGACGTGCTCGAGCGCGCGGGCCGATCGCGGGAGGCGGAGCGGGAGTTCCGGAGGATCCTCCGCCACGACCCCGAGGCGTTCGACGTGGCCGAGCGGCTCGCGGCGCTGTCCTGATCGCTGCAGCGCTCAGTCCTGGGCCGCCTCCCGCCGCTTCCGCAGGTATCGCATGATCCCCACCGCGTTCATGTCGTAGCTGGAGAGGAGCTCGTACCGCTCGGAGACGCCGCGGCTGCGCTCCTCGTCGGCGTCGGCGGGGTTGGTCTCCATCGCGGTGCCCTCGCGGAGCAGGTCGGCGACGCGGTCGGGATCATCGGTCGCGCGCAGCGCCTCCTCGACCACCCGGGTCCATCGCTCGAGGCGCGTGATCGCCAAGGTGGTGATGTGCTCCACCTCGGTGACGGGGCCGAAGTGGCTGAACAGGATCCGTGAGGGCTCCACCCCGCGGATCCGCTCGATGCTCTGGATCGCGAGCTCGAGGTCGAACTCGGGCGGCGGGGTGGCGGGGCGGAGGATCTGCACATCGGGGAGAAAGACCCCGAGCGCGTCGCCGACGAAGGCCCCACCCGTGGCGGAGTCCAGGAGCGCCACGTGGTGGCCGGCGTGACCGGGGGTGTAGAAGGCGGTAATGGTCCGCCCGTCCCCGAGGTCCACGACGTCCATGTCGGTGACGGAGCGCAGGCGATCGGCGGGCACGGGCTCGACCGGTCCGAACAGCCGACGGAGGCTCTCCTCGCCGTAGATGCGGGCCGCGCTGGCGGCGAGGCGGGTCGGGTCGGCGAGGTGCGGGGCGCCGCGCTCGTGGACCCAGACGGTCGCGGACGGGAAGTGCGGGGCGAGCGTCCCGGCGCCGCCCGCGTGGTCGAGGTGGATGTGCGTGACCACGATGTGGGCCAGGTCCTCCGGTCCCACGCCCAGCGACCGGAGGCCCTCCCGCACCTCGTCGGCGACGTTCGCCGAGCCGGTCTCGACGAGCGCGGGTCGGGGCCCGGTGACCAGGTACGCGGAGGTGACGTTCTCGCGTCCGAACATCCGGGTGTCGATCGCGATGATCCCCGGGGCGGCTTCGAAGGTGCGGGGCACGCGCGGAGTCTATCGTGTCGGACCCCCCTGCTACGGTACGGGCCGAAAGGAGGTGGGCATGGTCACGGTCAACGTGGTCGTGCTCGCCGGGCGGCTCTCGGCGGACCCAGAGTTCATCGAGATGCCGTCGGGCGACACGGTGGCCAGGCTCCGCCTCCAGGTCCCCGAGACCGGCAAGCGCGTCCTCCCTCTCCCGGTCGCGGCCTGGACGAGCACCACGCGCCGGAGCTGCGAGCGCCTACACAAGGGCGATCCCGTGATGGTGCGTGGGCACCTCCAGCGCAGGTTCTTCCGGGGGGCCGGAGGCGGGAGGTCGATCATGGAGGTGGTGGCGAGGGAGGTGCAGAGGCTGGAGCTGCCCGAAGAGGGCTAGTCGCGGCCGCGCTCAGCCGGCGTCGAGCGGCCGCAGCACGAGGCCGGTCCGGGGCTTCGGCCAGAAGTAGGTGGACTTCTGGGGAAGGCGCCCTCCACCCGCGATCACGCGGTTGATGTCTCCGACGCGCGCGGGGGGGAGGAACAGCGCCAGGTCGCTCTCGCCGGTCCGGATCGCCTCCTCGGCGATCACGGGGTCGGGGACGAACCGGACGTCCCGGACCCCTTCCATCCCCGCGAGGAGGACATCGTGGAGAGCCTGCACGGTGGGAGGCTCGCCGTCGATCCTCCCGACGAGGTGGTAGAGCTCTCCGTTGCGCGTGAAGGCCGCGCCGAAGCGCAGGTCGTCCTCGCGGAGGACGGCCAGGACCTCGCCCAGGTCTCGCACGAGGTGGCCGGGGATCTCCGGCAGCGGCTCGACGCGGACGACCCGATGGATGGGGAGGACCGGAGGGTCCTCGGTAGCCGCGTCCACCAGGAGCATCATGACCGCGTCCCAGGGCCCGGGGCCGCGGGAGGCCCGCATCTCCCGTCGGTAGGTGAGGGCCGTCTGGTAGCGATGGTGGCCGTCCGCGACGAGCAGCCGGCGGTCCCGATACCAGTCGGGCAGGTCGCCGAGCTCCGTCTCCACCCAGAGGCGATGGACGACGCCCCGCTCGTCCTCGACCTCGAACCTGGACTCGGTCCTCGCCGCGCGCTCCAGGATCTCGGTCTGGGGCTCGCTGGGACCCTCGACCACCGCGTAGATCGGGGACAGGTTCGCCCCCGTGGCCCGGAGGATCGCCAGGCGGTCCTCGACGGGGCCGCGCATCGTCTTCTCGTGGGGGACCACTCCCTGGCCCCACTCCTCCAGGCCCACCTCCACGATCAGGCCCCGGATCCGCCGGTCGCCCCCCTGAAACGTGAACGACATCTCGTAGGGGTAGACGGCGGGCCGCCCCACCCGGACGAGCGCTCCCTCGACCCGCCACCGGCGGAAGATCCGACCCGCCGCCGTATACTGATCGTCGCGGGCGGCGCCTGGAGCGTCCTCGGTCAGGTCCACGTGCGTGATGCTGTGGGGGCTGCTCCGCCGGAAGTGGGCCAGCTCGTCCGCCAGGATGACGTCGTAGGGCGGGGCCGTCGCGGAGGCGATGCTCCCCACCACGGCGGGGTCGTAGACGAGCCCATCGAAGGGGGCGACATGAGGCACGTCGTCCTGTATAGACGATTGAGGAGCGGCATGCGCGACCGGGCAGACGACGCCTACCACCTTCTCGAGCGAGGTCGCGCCTTCCTCGCCTCCGGCCATCCCCACCAGGCCGTGATGTACCTCGACCGGGCGAAGCTCGTCGAGCCCGACAAAGCCTCGATCCGGGAGACCCTGGGGCGGGCCCTCGCTCGGATCGGCCGGTGGACCCGGGCCCGCCGCGAGTTCGCGAAGGCGGTCGCCATCAACCCCGCCGACGACTACGCGCACTTCGCCCTGGCCCTGACGTGCGAGCGGACCGGCCAGCGAACCCGGGCGATCGCCCATCTCAAGCTGGCCGTGGCGATGTCTCCCCGCGAGGAGTACCGCGAGGCGCTGGATCGCCTCATCTCCTGACGTGGTCTGGGCCGCCGCCGCCGACCGCTACGACGCCGTCCTCTTCGATCTCGACGGGGTGCTGTACCGGGGCGACCGCTCGATCCCGGGAGCGCCCGACACGCTCCGCGCACTCCGGGAGAAGGGTCGCGAGGTGGTCTTCCTCACGAACAACTCGGCGAGGACGCCCGAGGAGGTGGCCGAGAAGCTCGAGGGCATGGGGATCCCCGCCGACCCGTCGCGGGTCGTGACCTCCGCGATGGCCACCGCCTCGATGCTGGACGGGCTCCGGAGCGCGTTCGTCATCGGGGAGGAGGGGCTCCGCGCCGCGCTCACGGACGCGGGGGTCGAGGTCCTGGGCGGGGAGACGGAGCGGGCCGACGCCGTCGTGATCGGGTGGGATCGGTCGGTCGACTACGAGGCGCTCCGGACCGCGTCGGTCCTGATCCAACGGGGGGCCCGTCTCTTCGCCACGAACACCGACGCCTCCTACCCGGCCCCCGGCGGCGAGCTGTGGCCGGGAGCCGGCGCGCTGGTGGCCGCGGTCGAGGCCACCACGGGCGTCCGGGCCGAGGTCGGCGGCAAGCCCCACTCCCCCCTGTTCGAGGCCGCCCTCGATAGGGCCGGAGCGCGCCCCGAGCGGACCCTGATGGTGGGGGATCGCGTCGAGACCGACCTCGTCGGAGCGGACCGCGCGGGGATCGACGGGGCGGCCGTCTTCAGCGGGGCCTCCGGACCGGCGGACCTCCTCGAGCACGACGCCCCGGCGGTGGTCGCGATGGACGACGTTGCCGGGCTCCTCGAGCCTCGCCCCATCGTGCGCGTCGGGCCGGCGGGCGATCGGGCCGACGAGGCGCGGGCGCTGGCTGAGGAGGCCGGGCTGCCCGCCGAGGGAGGCGCCGAGGAAGCGCTCGCCGCGACGGCCGACGGGGAGATCGTCGGCACCGCCTCGGTCGCGGTCCGGGGCGATGTCGCCTGCCTCCACTCGGTGGCCGTGCGACCCGATGCGCGCGGTCTCCACGTGGGGACCCTGATCGTGGCCGCGGCCGTGCGCCGAGCCGTCAGCGCCGGCGCTCGAGCCTGCCTGCTGGTCACCGAGGACGCGGCGGGCTTCTTCGGTCGCCTGGGCTTCGAGGAGACCGACCGTGACGGCCTCCCGGACTGGGTGGCGGAGCGCTCGCGGGCGTGCTCTGTGAGTGCCACGGCGATGCGGCGACGTATCTCTCCTAGTACTTGAACGTCGGCCTGACGACCTCGGGCTCCGTCGGCCTCCGGAAGAAGAGCCACGCCACGACGGCGCCGAAGGCGAACCCTCCGATGTGGGCCCACCATGCGACCCCGCCCGAGACGTCCACGCCCAGGCTGCCGACCCCCTGGAGCGTCTGGAGGACGAACCAGAGCCCCAGGACGATCGCGGCCGGAAGCTCGATCGCGGTGATGAAGACGAAGATCACCAGCGCGGTCACTCGAGCGTGCGGCCAGATCACGAGGTAGGCGCCGAGCACGGCCGAGATCGCGCCCGAGGCGCCGATCAACGGGGTCGCCGACGAGGGGTCGGTGGCCACATGCGCGTAGGCGGCCGTCACCCCTCCCAGGAGGTAGAACAGCGGGTACACGAGTCGTCCCATGCGGTCCTCGACGTTGTTCCCGAAGATCCATAGGTACAGCATGTTGCCGCCGAGATGCACGAGCCCCCCGTGGAGGAACATCGAGGTGAACAGCGAGCCGAGGACGCCCTTCTCCGGGCATCGGAGCTCCTGGAGGATGCGTGCATCGCGTTCTTGCGGCGAATCGACCGGCAGGTCGCTCATCGGGCGGAACGAGGTCAGCTCCTCGGGGATCGCCCCGTGGCAGTAGGTGAACGCGATCTCCTCCGCGCAGGCCTGGGAGATGGACCCGGAGACATCGTCGCATGCGCCTCTCGGCTGCCACAGGAGGAACAGCGCGACGTTGAGGGCGATGAACAGCCACGTCACGTAGGGCCGGCGGGCGGCTGGGTTCGCATCGCGGATCGGGATCACGGGCGCCTCACGCCGAGTCCGCTTCCGGCCGGTCCCGACGGACGGTCTCCACGAACCGCGTCACGGCGTCGTTGAAGGCGGCGGGGACCTCGAGGAAGGCGGCGTGGCCGACATCCTCGAGGGCGAGGACCTCGGAGTCGGGCAGCGCCGCCCCGAGCCGTCTCGACTCGTCGGGGTCGACCAGGCGGTCCTCCTCGCCGATCACCACGAGGGTGGGGTGCTCGACGAGCGCGAGGTGCTCCCGCGAGTCGAAGGCGGTCATCGCCCGGTAGGCGTCGGCGCGCACCTGCGGCGGGACCGAGGCGATCACGTCCCGGATGTACCGGATCTGCGAGGGCGACGCGTGCTTGCCGAAGCCCACCCGCACCACCCGATACGAGAGCGTGTCGGTGTCGCTCCCGACGTCTCTGGCGAGCCTGCGATCGATCATGTCGCTCTCCACGAGGTACCGAACCACCTTCCCCAGGACCCGCGCCTCGAGGCCGGCCCCGGGCCAGCCGCCGGCGACCGAGTGGGCGAACTGGACGAGCGGAGTCGAGACGAGCACCGCGCCCAGCACGTGTTCCCGGGCCTCCTTCGCGTGGCGTGCCAGATACGCGAGCGTGACCGTGCCGCCGAGGCTGTGGCCGACGAGGACGATCCCCGCGGGGCCGGCGTACTCCTCGACCACGCGGGCGAGCGCGTCGGTCGCCATCTCCTGCGTGAGCTCCCCGGGGGCGATCCGGTCGGAGTGCCCGTGGCCGGGGAGATCCCACGTGACGACGCCGTAGGGGCCGCCGCAGACGTCGCGCTTCTGGTAGTGCCAGACCGACTCGGTCAGACAGAGCCCGTGGGTGAACACGACGATGGGCCCACCCTCGTCCATGGGAGGGAACCACTCGGTGTAGAGCGAGGAGGCGCGGGGGCCGCGGATGATCCGCCGCTCGCCTCGGATCGCGCCGAGGTGGTCGTCGGCGGCCGGGTCGGGCCTGCGGCCCTCGCGAAGCGCGACCAGCCGTCCGAGCGCCACCATCCCTCCGACCGACCGGAGGGACCTCCCGAGGAATCGACGCCCGCCCATCAGAGCATCCGGCGGAGCTGCAGCATGTCGGCGACCCCAGCGTCCACCCGGACGCGGCCCGTGAGGTACGCGGAGACGAACGTCAGCTCCCCGTCGACGAGCGCCACGGGGTCGTCGGAGGCCGCTCGGACCCGGATGTGGGCGCTCTCCTCGGGCGCTCCGGGCGTCGGGTCGCCGAGGTGCCCCTCGACCAGCTCGGCCCAGTAGCTCATATCGAGGTCGCTCACGTGAAGGGTGAGGACGCGCGTCTCGGAGACCGACTCGCGGAGCGAGGCGCGCGCGTCGTCGGTCCCGCGGAGGCGCTCGATCAGCTCCTGCAGGCTGCGCTCGACCTCGACTCGATTCGCCAACGACGCTCCAGTCCGGAGGGGAAGGCGGGGACCGGCCGAGTATACCCGGACCGCACCCCTTCCTCTGTCCTATGCTTCCACCATGCGAGACGTGGTACGCAAGTACGTGGAGGCGGGGCTCGGCACGCTGAAGGTCGAGCGGGCCGAGGAGCTCGCCCGCGAGCTGATGGACTGGTCGAAGCGGAGCACCGAGCGCGTCGTGGGGCTCGTCCAGCGGGAGGTCAAGCGGCAGCTCCGGCTCGCCGGCGCCGCGACCCAGGACGAGCTGCGGGAGCTCCGCAAGCGGGTGCGCTCGCTGGAGCGACGGCTGGAAAAGGCCGAGAAGGGGAGGGCCTCCAAGGCCTCCTCCTCGAAGTCCTCGACCTCGAAGACCTCCTCGAGGAAGAAGGCTCCGGCCAAGCGCTCCGGCTCGAAGGCTTGAGGCGGCGGCTCGACGTGGAGATGGTCCGCAGGGGCCTCGCGCCCTCTCGGAGCGACGCGCGCGAGGCGATCGAGGCCGGCCGCGTCCGGGTCGCGGGAGGCGTGGCGGCGAAGGCCTCCTCGCTCGTCGCGCCCGACGACGCCGTCACGGTGGAGGGCGAGGCGCGGCCCTACGTCTCCCGGGGGGGCGTGAAGCTGGCCGCGGCGCTCGCCACCTTCGACGTGGACCCGGGCGGTCGCCAGGTGCTCGACGCCGGCGCCAGCACGGGGGGCTTCACCGACGTCCTCCTCCAGCGGGGCGCCTCGCGCGTGACGGCGGTGGACGTGGGCTACGGGCAGCTCGCGTGGTCTCTGCGGAACGACCCGAGGGTTACCGTCCTCGAGCGCTTCAACGTGCGTGACCTGCGGCCCGAGCATCTGGCGGCCCCTCCGGACCTGGTCGTGGCCGACCTGTCGTTCATCTCGCTGGCCAAGGCGCTCCCGGCGCTGGTGGGGGTGGCCGCGGGCGGGGCCGATCTCGTGCTGCTGGTGAAGCCGCAGTTCGAAGCCGGCAGGGCCGATGTGGGAAGCGGCGGCGTCGTCCGCGATCCCGCCGTGTGGGCTCGGGTCATCCGGGAGGTCGCCGAGGCCGCCCGCGCGGTCGGAGCCGGACCCCTCGGGGTGATCCCGTCGCCGGTCCGAGGCCCGGCGGGGAACGTCGAGTTCCTCCTCCACGCGCGGAAGGGGGAGCGAGGCCGCGAGGTCGACGTCGACGAGGCCGTGCGGGCGGGGCAGGGGCTCGCGTGAAGGTCGCGCTGGTCGTCCACCCCGCGCGGGATCCGGCACTCGAGGCCGGAGCCGAGGTGGTGAAGCTCTGCGCCGAGCGGGGGATCGCCACGCGATCGCTCGACGACGTGGACGTGGGAGCCGAGGAGCTCGCGGCGGCGGACCGACTCGCCCACGGGGCCGACCTCGTCGTCTCGGTGGGAGGCGACGGCACGCTGCTTCGGGCGGCCCACCTCGCGAGCGGCGCCGGCGTGCCGGTGCTGGGCGTGAAGGTCGGGAGGCTGGGGTTCCTGACCGAGGTGGAGCCCGCCGAGGTCCCCTCGGTGCTCGACGCGTTCGTGGCCGGGGAGCTGGTCGTGGAGGAGCGCCTCACGGTCGAGGCGGAGGCCGACGACGCGCCCTGGAGCGGCAGCCAGTGGGCCCTCAACGAGATCATGGTCGAGAAGCGCGCGCGCCACCGCATCATCTCGCTCGCCGTCCACGTCGGGGGGGAGTACGTCACCACGATCTCGGGCGACGGCGTCATCGTGGCCACGCCGACCGGCTCCACCGCCTACTCGTTCGCGGCGCGAGGTCCGATCGTCCACCCCGGGGTGGCCTGCCTGATCCTCACCCCGGTCTCTCCGCACATGGTGTTCGACCGGCCCCTCGTTCTCTCCCCGGACGAGGAGGTCGAGATCGAGGTCGAGGGAGAGGAGCCCGGTCTCCTCGCCCCGGACGGAAGGGGAGCCTTCGAGCTCCCCATCGGGTGCAGAGTCCGGATCCGTCGCTCGGATCGGCCCGCCCGGCTACTGCGCCGCGCAGGGACGGAGTCGTTCTTCGACAGGCTGGGGCGGAAGTTCTCCCTTCGGGAGCCCCGGGGGTAGGCTCGCCGCGCTTGGCGAAACGCGCGGCGAGCCCCCTCCGTCAGGCGCGGACCGTGGCCCGATCAGCCCACAGCGCGATGGCCAGGGCGAGCACGGCCGTCCCGAAGTGCAGGACGTTGTCGGCCTGGTTCAGCGCGAGGTAGTTCCAGTCCTCACCCACCATGAAGAGCCCGAGGATCCCGACCAGCAGGTAGGCGGCGCCAACGGCTCCGTTGGTCATGCGTGCGGCACGGAGCCCCATCGCGGCGCCCGCGATCAGCAGGCCGCCGATCGCGACGTGCACGATGTTGTGGAGCGGGTTGACCTCGAAGACGATGAGCTCTTCGCCCTGGGTGCCCGCGAACTCCACGTCGCCCGTCACCGTGAAGCCGACGAGCCCCACGAGGACGTAGACGGCCCCGAACGCGTAGCCGAAGCCCTGGTTGAGGGTCATGCTTCCCTCCTTCCGGTCTCCGGGGGTCGGATGGCGGCCCCGGCCCGGATGGCCCTTTCCGACCGCCGGCCCAATCGTAATGCGGTTCGATGCGCCGCTTCCACCGATCTCCGCGATCGCGTCGGTGCCCGGAGGTAGTATCCGCGATGGCATGCTCCTGGAGCTGCATATCGCCGGCCTGGGCGTGATCGACGACGCCACCCTCGAGCTGGCCCCCGGCCTGAACGTGCTCACCGGCGAGACCGGGGCCGGCAAGACGATGGTCACGGTGGGGCTCTCGCTGGTCCTGGGCGCGAGAGCGAGGGTCGGCATGGTCCGCGAGGGCGCCGACCGGGCGGGGGTCGAGGCCCGCTTCGACGCCTCGGAGGTTCCGTCGGCGGCGGAGTGGGCCGAGGACGGCGAGATCGTGCTGGCGCGCGTGCTGTCGGCGGACGGGAGATCGTCGGCTCGGGCGGGGGGCCAGCTGGCGCAGCTCTCCACGCTGGGCGAGCTCGGGGCGGACCTGGTCGAGGTCCACGGGCAGCACCAGACCCAGCGGCTGCTCTCGCCGGCGGCCCAGCTCTCCTTCCTCGATCGGTTCTGCGGCGCGGAGCACCTCGAGCGGCTCGTCCGCTACCGGGGGTCCTTCCGCCGGCTTCGGGAGGTCCGCGACCGGCTCGTCCACCTCGAGGAGGCGGCCCGCGAGCGCGAGCGCGAGAAGGACCTGCTCGAGTACCAGGTGGGAGAGATCGAGGCGGCCGGGCTGCGGCCGGGGGAGCGGGCCGAGCTCGAGGCCGAGGAGCGGCGGCTCGGCCACGCCGAGCGGATCCTGGAGCTGCTGGGGTCGGCACGGGCGGCGCTCGACGAGGAGGACGCCGGGGCCGACGCGCTCGGGGCCGCCGCGGCGGCCGTGGAGGAGGCCGCGGCGCTGGACCCCTCGGCCGAGGAGCTCTCGAAGCGGATCGCGGGGCTCGCCTTGGAGGCGCGCGACGCCGCCGGGGCGGTACGGACGCACGCGGAGGGGCTCCAGCTCGATCCCACGAGGCTGCAGGAGGTCCGCGAGCGCATCGCGGGGCTCCGCGACCTCGAGCGCAAGTACGGCGACGGCGAGGAGGGCATCCTCGCGTACCTGGAGGAGGCGCGCGCCAGACTGGCGGCCGCCCTCGGGACCGACGAGGAGCGGGCCGAGCTGTCGGCCGAGGCCGACCGGCTCGAGGCCGAGGTGGACGAGACGGCGGCGTCGCTCCGGGAGGTGCGGGCCTCGTCCGGGCCCGAGCTCGCCGACCGGCTCCGGGCCGAGCTCGAGGAGCTGGGGATGTCCGGGGCGCGCATCGAGGTGGACCTGCGTCCCCAGGACCCCGGCCCCGACGGCTCCGAGGCCGCGGAGCTCCTCTTCGCCGGGGGCCCCGGGCAGGCGCCGCAGCCGCTCCGCAAGGTGGCCTCGGGCGGGGAGCTCTCGAGGACGATGCTGGCCTGCCGGACGATCCTCGCCGACCTCGACGAGGTCCCGACCCTCGTCTTCGACGAGGTGGACGCAGGCATCGGCGGCCACGCGGGGGTGGCGGTGGGGCGGCGGCTCGCGAGGCTCGCCGGGTCGCGTCAGGTCCTGGTCGTCACACACCTCCCGCAGATCGCGTGCTTCGCCGACCGGCACTTCCACGTGGCGAAGGAGCGCGGCAGGACCTCGGTCCGAGCGCTCGAGGGCGAGGATCGCGTCGGCGAGCTCTCCCGGATGCTGTCGGGGATGCCGACCGAGGAGGCTGCGACCCACGCCGAGCAGCTGCTCGCGGAGGCGGCTCGGGAGAAGGGCGGGTGAGGACGCGGTGGCTCGTCGCCGTCGGGCTGCTCCTCCCGGCGGTCTGGATCCCAGCCCTGCTGGCCGGAGGCCGGGACGCCCCCCGCATCGTCGAGCCGTCGCACGAGGTGGTCGCCTCGGAGCCGGTGTCGCCGGTCGCTGGCACGCCCGTCTTCGCGGAGACCCTCGGGATTCCGCTTCACCTCCCGGCCGCGTCCGTACGGCTCGTGGCCTTCCACGAGGCGTCGATGGAGGGCGCGATCGCGATGCTCCCCTTCGGTACGTGCCGCCCGTGCCGCCATCCGCGCTTCCGCGCGCCCCCCGCGGACGGGGTGGACCTCAAGTACGCGGTCATGGACCCGAGGGGCCGGGGAACGGCCCCCACCTCGGCGGTCGACGTGGCCCTCGACGGCGACGCCCGGGTCCTCTCGCCGGTGAGCGGGCGGGTGCGGGTCGTCCGCCCCTACCGACTCTACGGTCGCTTCGCGGATACGCGCGTGGCGATCGTCCCCGCGGGGGCCCCGGGGCTCGAGGTCGTCCTCCTACACCTCCGCAGCGGTAGGCTTGCACCGGGGGATCGCGTCGTGGCGGGCGTCACGTCGCTGGGACGGGCCAGGCCGTTCCCGTTCCGCTCCCAGGTCGACCGATACGCGCGCGGCGGACATCCGCACGTGCACGTGGAGGTGGTGGATGCTCAAGCTCGGGACGAGGCGAAGGACCGGCGCGGCGCGGGTGGATAGACGCACCAAGCGCCTCCTCACCCGCGTCCAGCGGGGCGAGGTCGCCGTGATCGACCACGAGGATCTCGATCGCGTGGCCGCCGAGGGGCTCGTGGCCAGGGGGGTGGCGGCGGTCGTCAACGCGAGCCCCTCGATTTCGGGCCGCTACCCCAACCTGGGGCCGCTCCTGCTCGTGGACGCCGACATCCCGCTCGTGGACGGCGTCGGCTCGATCCTGATGGAGAAGGTGCGCGAGGGGATGCAGGTGCGGCTCGACGACGACCGGGTCTACGCCGACGACGTCCTCGTCGGCGTGGGGGTGCGCCAGACCAAAGAGTCGGTCCGCCGGGACATGGACGAGGCCCGCGAGGGCCTCTCCGAGCAGCTCCAGGCGTTCGCCCGCAACACCCTCGAGTACATGCAGCGGGAGCGGGACCTCTTGTTCGGAGGGGAGGGGATGCCCGACCTCGCCGAGGACCTCGCCGAGCGACACGTCCTGGTCGTCGTGCGGGGGCCCAACTACAGGGAGGACCTGGCCGCGCTACGCTCCTACATCCGCGAGGTGCGCCCGGTGCTGATGGGGGTGGACGGGGGGGCCGACGCGCTCCTGGAGGCCGGCTACCGGCCCCACGTCGTGATCGGGGACATGGACAGCGTCTCCGAGGAGGCCCTGCGCTCGGGGGCGCAGATCGTGCTGCACGCCTATCCGGACGGCGCGGCTCCGGGCAGGAGTCGTCTGGAGTCGCTCGGGCTGCCCTTCTCGGTGCTGCGCTCGTCGGGGATGAGCGAGGACGTCGCCTACCTCCTCGCCCACGAGAAGGGGGCAGAGCTCATCGTCTCGGTGGGGAGCCACGGCAACCTGCGGGAGTTCCTCGACAAGGGGCGCAAGGGGATGTCGAGCACCTTCCTCGTGCGCCTCCGGGTGGGCGAGATCCTCGTGGACGCGAAGGGGGTCTCCCGCATGTACCGGAGCCGCATCCGAGGCCGCGACATCGCGCTCCTCGTGGGCTCGGCCCTCTTCTCGATGGTCGCCGTGATCGCGGTGTCCCAGCCCCTGCGCCTCTTCTTCAAGCAGCTCTGGGAGCTGATCCGCCAGGCGCTCTTCTCGATCCGCGGGCTCTTCTGATCGCGGGGGCCGCTACGATATGCCCCGCATGATCGAGGCCGGGCGCCGATGATCTCGTTCCGCTTCCACCTCGTGTCCCTCGTGGCCGTGTTCCTGGCGCTGGGGCTCGGGGTGCTGACCGGCACGACCGTCCTCAACCGAGGAATCGTCTCGCAGCTCGAGAACACCACCGATCGGCTCGCGGTGCAGTCGAGCCAGCTGCGGGCCCAGGTGGAGCGACTGGAGGCCCAGCTGGAGGGCTGGAACGACTTCGGTGGGGAGGTCCGCGACTTCCTCGTGGCCGGCCGGCTTGCCGGGACCGAGGCCGTGCTGGTCACCCAGGAGGGGACCGACCCGGAGGCGGTGGAGGCCGCCCGCGCCGCCCTGGAGCTGGCCGGGAGCACCGTCCGCCTCGACCTCACCTTCGATCTCCGGATGGCCCTCGAGGAGCAGGGAGACCGGGACACGCTCGCGCGACTGATCGGGTCTGAGGCCACCGACGACCCCCCGGCACTCCGAGGGCGAGCGGCCGAGCTGCTCGCCGACCAGCTCGCGTTCGGGTCCACGAGCGGCAACACGATCGACCTCCTGGCGGACGAGGGGTTCCTCTCGGCCGAGAGCCTCGACGCGGAGCCGGGTTCGAGGGACGCCGAGCAGGTGATCCTGGTCGTGGGGGGCGGGAACGGCGAGACGCCGCTGCCGCCGGAGGCGTTCCTCGTTCCGCTGGTCGAGCGGCTCGTCCTCGACGGCCAGTCGGTGGCCGCGGCCGAGAGCACGACCGTGGAGGTGTTCTTCGTCCCCGTGCTCCGCGGGGGCTCGGTCTCGGATCGGATCGTCACGCAGGACAACGTGGAGCAGGTCCCTGGAGGGATCTCGCTCGTGCTGGCGATCGAGGACCTGCTCGAGCTGGGGGAGCCGGGGCACTTCGGGGTCAAGTCGGGCGCCCGTCGGCTGGTCCCGCCGCTCGAGTGAGCCGGGTGCGGACCCTGGCGCTCGTGCCGGCCCGAGACGAGGCGGGCCTGGTTGGGGAGACCGTCCGCGCGATCCGAGCGCTCCCGGTGGACGAGGTCGTCGTGGTGGACGACGGGTCTCGGGACGGCACGGCGGCCGAGGCCTCGGCCGCCGGCGCTCGGGTCCTGCTCGCGCCGGCGCGGCTCGGGAAAGGCGAGGTGCTGGAGACGGCGCTCGACCGGATGCCCCCCGCTGATGTCTACCTCCTCCTCGACGCGGACCTCGGCTCCACCGCCTCGGCGGCCTGGCCGCTGGTCGAGCTCGTGCAGGAGGGCGGGGCCGACCTCGCGATCGCCGCGCTGCCCCGCGACCCGCGCCACGGCGGGTTCCGGATCGTGAAGCGGCTCTCGGCCTCGCTGATCCGGACGCTCTCGGGGTTCGCGGCCCAAGAGCCACTGTCGGGTCAGCGCGCGATGTCGCGGCAGGTCCTCGAGGCCGTTCGCCCGCTGGCTCCGGGGTTCGGTGTCGAGACGGCGATGACGATCGACGCCGTCCGGTTGGGCTTCCGAGTGGTCGAGGTGGAGGTGCCGATGTTCCACCGGGCGATGGGTCGAGACTTCGCGGGGTTCGCGCACAGAGCGAGGCAGGGGAGAGACGTGCTGTCGGCCGTGTGGCCTCGGGCGGTGGGGCTCCGATGACGTGGCTCGCGGTCGTGACGGGAGCCCTGATCGCCGGGGTCCTCGCCTTCGTCTCGCTCCTTCGGCCGATCCCTAGGCTGGTCCGGCGGAACTATGCGGGGCGTCCTGTCCCCGCGATGCTCGGTCTCTCCCTCGTCGGAGGAGCGGCCATCGGGCATCTCTGCGGCCGGCCCGAGGGCCCGTTCGGCGCGCTGGAGGTCGTGGCCCTCGGCGCGCTGATCCTGCTCCTCGCGGTGGGCGTCGTCGACGACCTCGTGGGGGGTGGCCCCCGGGGCCTGCTCGGCCACCTGCGGAGCCTCGTCCGCGGCCGTCCCACGACCGGGATCCTGAAGCTGGCGGCCGGGATCGCGGCCGGGATCGCCGTCTCGTTCGCCGCCGGAGGAGAGCCCTTCCGGATCGTGGTGGGGGCGGTTCTCGTCGGGACGGCGGTCAACGTCTTCAACGCGCTCGATGTGGTCCCGGGCCGGTCGCTCAAGTGGGCGGCGATCGTGCTGGCCGCGTGCCTGCCCTGGGCATGGGGGACGCGGCACGGCTCCCTGACGGGCGCCGCCCTCGGGGCCGCGCTGGCGGTGCTCCCCTTCGACCTGCGCGAGCGGGCGATGCTCGGTGACGGCGGCTCGAACCCCCTCGGCCTCCTGGTGGGGCTGGCGCTTCTGGTCGTGCTCCCTACGCCGGCCCTGATCGCGGCGGCCGTCGTGCTGCTGCTGCTCCAGGTGGCCGCCGAGACCGTGACGATCAGCCGGACGATCGACGCCGTCCCGCCGCTGGTCTGGCTCGACGCCCTCGGTCGCAGATAGGGCGGACTCCGCCACCCAACCGACGCTCGCCCCCGGGTCATCTGCTACCATGGCCTCCCGAGGTGGCCGACCACACGAAGTACGTCTTCGTCACGGGTGGGGTGTCGTCGAGCCTCGGGAAGGGCATCACCGCCGCCTCCCTGGGCCGGCTCTTCCGCTCCCGCGGCCTCCGCGTCTCCCTCCAGAAGCTCGACCCCTACGTCAACGTCGATCCCGGGACGATGAACCCGTTCGAGCACGGCGAGGTCTTCGTGCTCGAGGACGGGGCGGAGACCGACCTCGACCTCGGCCACTACGAGCGGTTCGTGGACGAGAACCTCCACCGGGGCTCCAACGTCACGACGGGCGCGATTTACTCGTCGGTGATCGCGAAGGAGCGACGGGGCGAGTTCCTCGGCAAGACGGTCCAGGTGATCCCGCACATCACCGATGAGATCAAGGCGCGGATCCGCGGGCTGGCGCGGTCCACCGACGCCGACGTCATCATCGTCGAGATCGGCGGGACGGTCGGCGACATCGAGAGCCTCCCGTTCCTGGAGGCCGTCCGGCAGCTCCGCCATCAGGTCGGCCGCGAGAACTGCGCGTTCGTCCACGTCTCGCTGCTGCCCCACATCGGGCCGACCGGCGAGCTGAAGACGAAGCCCACGCAGCACTCGGTCCGCGAGCTGCGCTCGATCGGCATCCAGCCCGACGCGATCGTCTGCCGCTCGGACCGCCCGATCGGCCACGGGCTCAAGGAGAAGATCTCGCTGCTGTGCGACGTCGAGATCGACGGCGTCGTCTCGGCGGTGGACGCGGACTCGATCTACGAGGTCCCGCTCGTCTTGCACGAGGAGGGGCTCGACGACTACCTCGCGCGGCTCCTGCGGATCGAGGAGTCGCCCGACCTCTCCGAGTGGCAGGCCCTCGTGGACCGGATCGAGGCCGCCCGGAGCGAGGTGACGATCGCCCTCGTCGGGAAGTACGTGAACCTCCCGGACGCCTACCTCTCGGTGATCGAGGCCCTGAACCACGGCGGCTTCCACCACGGGGTTCGCGTGGCGATCAGGTGGGTGGCCTCCGACGACCTGATCGAGGCCGGAGTGGAGGGGTCGCTTGCCGACGTGGACGGCGTGCTCGTGCCCGGCGGCTTCGGCGTGCGCGGCATCGAGGGGAAGGTCGAGGGGGTGCGCTACGCGCGGGAGCGCGGCATCCCCTTCCTGGGGATCTGCCTCGGCCTCCAGTGCGCGGTGATCGAGTTCGCGCGGAACGTGTGCGGCCTCGAGGGCGCCAACTCCAGCGAGTTCGACCCCGCCACGCCGCACCCCGTGATCGACCTCCTGCCCGAACAGCAGGACGTCACCGACATGGGCGGCACGATGAGACTGGGGGCCCAGCCGTGCCACATCGCCGAGGGGACGCTCGCGGCACGGGCCTACGGCGAGCCGGTCGTCTATGAGCGGCACCGGCACCGCTACGAGGTGAACCCCCAGTACCACCGCCACCTGACCGAGCAAGGAATGGTGCTCTCCGGGATGTCGCCCGACGGGCGCCTTGTGGAGATCATCGAGCTGCCCGACCACCCGTTCTTCATCGCCGGCCAGTTCCATCCCGAGCTGAAGTCGAGGCCGAATCGGCCGCATCCTCTCTACCGCGACTTCGTCGGCGCGGCGAAGGTGCACCGGGCCGCGCGCCAGCCGGCCGCCGCCGGCGCCGAGTGACCTCGCCCTAGGTCGAGCGCGTCTACGAGGGGCCCATCTTCCGTGTGGAGGTCCTCCGATGGCCCGGGAAGACCCGCGACGTGGTCCGGGCGCTGGGCGCGAGCGCCGTGCTGCCGCTGACAGCCGCCGGCGACGTGGTCCTCGTCCGCCAGGAGCGAGAGGCGGTGGGGGAGCGGCTGGTCGAGATCCCGGCGGGCCTGCTCGACGTGGAGGGCGAATCCCCCGAGGAGACCGCGCGCCGGGAGCTCGACGAGGAGACCGGCTACATGCCCGGCTCGATCGAGCCGCTCGGACGCATCCACACCTCGCCCGGCTTCGTGGACGAGGTCTGCCACCTGTTCCTGGCCCGGGATTGCAGTCTCCGGGGCGACCCCGAGGAGGGGATCGAGGTCGTGACGCTTCCACTCGAGGAGGCGGTGGCGATGGTCGAGCGGGGAGAGATCACCGATAGCAAGACCGTCGCCGCGCTGCTGCTCGCCTCCCACCGCTAGCCGATGTGGGGGGCGTGCTCGTCCTCCTCGTCGAAGGTGTTGCCCTCGGCGGGGATCGGGTTGGTCTTCAGCATCCGGGCCATGTGGACGAGGTTGTGAGCCATCCACCGGGTCGTCCGCTTCGTGTACGGGTGGTCCTCGCCCCCGGCCTCGAGATACGACGGGCCCGGGCCCGCCTCACCCACCCAGTAGGTGTCCGCGTTCGGCGGGATCGTGCACCCGAGGTGGGAGAGGTTGAAGAGCGTGGTCTCGGCTGCGGCGTGCGCGCCGTCCTCGTTCCCGGTGACCACCACACCGCCCACCTTGTTGTAAAGCGGGTACTGGCCCACCTCGTTGCGCTCGTTGTAGGTGCCGTCGAGCCGCTCGATCACCATCTGGGCCACGCTGCCGCGCACGCCGAACCAGATCGGCGTGCCGATGACGAGGATGTCGGCGGCCTTGACCTTGTCCAGGATGATCGGCCACTCGTCGCCCTCACCCTCGTCGGAGGTCACGCCGAACCGCACGTGGTAGTCGACGACGCGCACGACCTCGGACTCGACGTCGAGCCGGTCGAACCACCCGATCACCTTGTGGATCAGGGCCTCGGTGTTCGAGACCTGCGGCGAGGGTTTCAGCGTACAGTTCAGGAAGAGCGCCTTCGGCTCTGCCATCGGTTCCCTCCCTCCGCTCGGGGCGGCTCATTCTGCCACGAACCACTCCGGTATCCTTCTGGCAGGTGAGCGAGGCGCACGTGCACCGATTCCTGGACCACCTGGCGGTCGAGCGAGGGCTGTCCAGGCACACGCTCGACGCCTACCGCAGGGACCTGCGGCGCTACCTGACCTTCCTGGAGGAGCGGGGGGTTCGCGACGTGGGGAGTGTCCGTGAGGAGGACGTCGCGGCGTTCGTGCGCCACCTCTCGGGGTCCGAGTACGCGCCCGAGCGCACCTACCGGGCTTCGTCGGTGGCGCGAGCCTTGGCGGCCGCGCGGGCGCTGCACCGATTCCTCGTCCGTGAGGGCGTCGTCCCCGACGACCCCACCCAGGGCGTGATCAGGCCGAGGATCCCTCGGAGCCTCCCCAAGCCGCTCACCGTGGACCAGGTGTCGGCGCTGCTCGCGGCGCCCGGCGACGCCGAGCCGCCGGCCCTCCGCGACACCGCGATCCTGGAGGTGCTCTACGGGGCCGGGCTTCGGATCTCTGAGCTCGTGGCGCTCGATGTCGACGACGTCGACCTCGAGGAGGGCAGCGTCCGGGTCGTCGGCAAGGGCGACAAGGAGCGCGTCGTCCCGCTGGGACGCTACGCGGTGCGCGCCGTGGGCTCGTACCTCGCGCGGAGCCGGCCGGTCCTGGCCCGCTCGCGCTCGGGGGGAGCGCTCTTCCTGAACCAGCGGGGCGGGAGGCTGACCCGCCAGGGCGCCACGAACATCATCCAGACGGCCGCGCGCCGCGCCGGGATCCGGGCGCGGGTCACGCCGCACGTCCTGCGCCACTCGTTCGCGACCCACATGCTCGAGGGTGGCGCCGACGTCCGGGTCGTGCAGGAGCTCCTGGGACACGCCAGTGTGGCCACCACCCAGATCTACACGCTCGTGACGCAGGACCACCTCCGCGAGGTCTACGACGACGCCCACCCTCGCGCGAAGCGAGCCGCCGGGGCCGGCCGGAGGTCCGGATGAGGGTCCTCCTTCTGGTGGGGGACTCCTTCGGCGTCGGGGCAACGCCCGACGCGGCGGCCTATGGCGACGAGGCGGCCGACACCCTCGGCAACACCGCTCGCGCGGTGGGAGGGATCCACGCGCCCAACCTGGCAGGGCTGGGGCTGGGGACCCTGACCGAGATCGAGGGCGTTCCTCCGGAGCCGGGTCCGGGGACCTTCCGCGGGAAGATGGCCGAGCGGTCCGCCGGGAAGGACACCACCACCGGCCACTGGGAGATCGCCGGCGTCGTCCTCGACCGCCCGTTCCCGACCTACCCCGACGGATTCCCCCGGGAGCTGATCCGGCGGTTCGAGGAGGCGATCGGCACGCAGGTGCTCGGGAACCGCCCCGCGTCGGGCACCGAGATCATCGAGACGCTCGGCGAGGAGCACCTCGCGACCGGCCGCCCGATCGTCTACACGAGCGCCGACTCGGTCTTCCAGATCGCCGGGCACAAGGACGTCGTGCCGCTCGAGCGCCTCTACGAGTGGTGTCGGGTGGCGCGAGGCCTGCTGAACGACCAGTACCTCGTGGGCCGGGTGATCGCCCGCCCATTCGTCGGGGAGCCGGGCAGATTCACCCGCACGCATGAGCGGCGGGACTTCTCGGTGGAGCCTCCCGAGCCGACCTACCTCGAGCGCATCGAGGATGCGGGGGTCCCGGTCTACGGGGTGGGGAAGATCCCGGACATCTACGTGGGCAGGGGCCTTACCGAGTCGGCGCATTCCGAGTCGAACGACCACGGCGTCGACCTGACCATCGGCTACCTCGGGCGGGGCGATCACCTGCTCGTCGTGACCAACCTCGTCGACTTCGACACGGAGTACGGGCACCGCAACAACGCCGAGGGCTACGCGCGGTGCGTCGAGGAGTTCGATCTCCGGGTGCCCGAGCTGCTCCGGGCGGTCGGCGACGACGGCATCGTCTTCATCACCGGTGACCACGGCTGCGACCCCACCGACGAGTCGACGGACCATACGCGCGAGCATGTGCCGGTTCTCGGCGGGAGCGCGATCCTCGCCGATCGCTCGATCGACGTGGGCACGAGGGAGACGTTCGCCGACCTCGGCGCGACCGTCGCCGACCTCTTCGGGGTGGCGCCGGACGGCCTCGCGGGCACGAGCTTCGCCCCCGAGCTGGGCCTCCGATGAGGGGCGACCCCCGCGACGTGGTGGCGGCGAAGCGCGACGGCGGAACGCTGCCCGAGGGGGACCTCCGCGACTTCATCCTCGCGTACGCGCGCGGCGAGATCGGCGACGTGCTGGCCGCCGCGTTCCTCATGGCGGCGTTCATCCGAGGCTTGGACACCGACGAGACGATCGCGATGACGCGAGCGATGGTCGACTCGGGCGCGACGCTCTCGCTCGAGGGGATCTCGCGGCCCAAGGTCGACAAGCACTCGACCGGGGGCGTCGCCGACTCGGTCACGCTGATCTTCGCCCCGCTGGCGGCCTCCCTGGGACTGGCGGTGGCCAAGCTGTCGGGGCGCGGCCTCGGCCACACGGGGGGGACGCTGGACAAGCTGGAGGCGATCCCCGGCCTGCGCACCGACCTCGCTCCCGATGAGATGGAGCGACAGGTCGAGGAGGTGGGCTGCGCGGTGGCCGCGCAGACGAAGGACCTCGTCCCGGCCGACGGCGCGCTCTACGCGCTCCGCGACGCCACCGCGACGGTGCCCTCGATCCCGCTGATCGCGGCGAGCGTGATGAGCAAGAAGCTGGCGGTGGGCACCGACCTGATCCTCCTCGACGTCAAGGCGGGGAGCGGCGCGTTCATGAAGACCCCCGAGGAAGCGGCGGAGCTGGCGGCGGCCTGCACGGCGCTGGCGGAGGGCTGGGGGAGGAGCGCGCGCGCGGCCGTCACCGACATGTCGCAGCCGCTCGGCACGGCCGTCGGGAACGCGCTCGACGTCGCGGAGGCCGTGCGCGCGCTCCGGGGCGAGGAGGAAGGGCGGCTGACCGACCTGGTCGTGGAGTTCGCCGCGGCGGCGCTGGCGAGCCTCGAGGGCGTCTCCGACGAGGACGCCCGGGCCCGCGCGCGCGACGCGCTCCGCGACGGCTCCGCCCTCGAGTCGTTCCGGAGGATGGTCGAGGCGCAGGGGGGCGACCCTCGCGTGGTGGAGGACCCCGACGGCGTGCTGCCGCGTGCGCCGGTGGTCGCGCCGCTGACCTCCGAGGCCGAGGGGTTCCTGGCCGAGGTGGACGCGGAGGCGATCGGTCGGGCGGGGGTGATGCTTGGCGCCGGGCGTCTGCGCAAGGGCGACCCGGTCGACCCCGCGGTGGGCATCGTCTTCCGGACGAAGGTGGGCGACCGCGTGGAACGTGGCGAGTCGATGGGGGAGGTCCACGCGCGAGACGAGGACGCCGCGGCCGAGGCCGCCGGCCGCGTGCGCGGGGCGCTGACCTTCGCCGAGGCCGAGGTCGAGCCGCCGCCCCTCCTGTACGACTGGCACGGCGCATGAGCCTCGATACCGTCCTCACCGTTCTGTACTTCGTGCTCGCGCTGGTCCCGGCGATCGTCCTGCACGAGCTGAGTCATGGGCTGACCGCCGACCGATTCGGCGACCCCACCGCGCGCGCGGCGGGACGCCTCACGCTCAACCCCATCAAGCACATCGACCCGTTCGGGAC
>DATKBL010000030.1:0-2671 GCA_035513995.1 Actinomycetota bacterium | reverse complement strand
CCGCCGGGACGCCGACCGGCTCCGGCCTGCAGAACATGGCCGACCGGCTGGCCGCGGTCGGAGGGACCGTCGACGTGGACTCCGCCCCGGGGCGGGGGACGACGATCCGGGGCGCGATCCCGATCCGAGAACGGGAGCCGGTGGGATGAAGGCGCGGACCGGCTCCCGGCTAGCCTGGGCCCTGGCGGCGTTCTCGTTCGCCACCGGGATCGCGGCGCTGGCCATGAGCGTGCGCAACCTCGGCCACCCGCGGATCGAGGCGATCGACTACTCCTTCCTCATCGCCATCTCGGCAGCTGCCGTCGGGCTCCTGGTGGCCACCCGCCGCCCCGACAACCCGACCGGCTGGGTCCTCCTGGCCATGGGGACGATCGGTGGGGTGGACGGAGTGGCGGGCCAGTACGCACTGTGGAGCCTCACCGGCGCCACGCCACTGCCCGGGACCGAGTGGGCCGCATGGCTCTTCACCTGGCCCATCGCGCTCGTGGTGCCGAGCGGTCTCCTCGTCGTCCTGATCCTGACCTTTCCCACCGGACGCCCGATGTCTCCGCGATGGCGTGCGCTGGCAGTGACCGGGATGGGGATCTCTGTGGTTCAGGCCCTGGCCACGCTCCTGGCCGATGAGCCCATCGTCATCGCCCCCGAGGTCCCCAGGGTCGCCAATCCGACCGGGATCATGGCCTCCCGAGGTCTCTACCAGGCGCTCGTCCTGGGGGCGCTTTTGTGCGGGGCCGTCGTCCTGGTCGCCTCGGCACTCGGGCTCGTGATCCGGTTCCGGCGGTCGCGAGGAGATGAGCGCCTCCAGCTCAAGTGGTTCGCGTTCGCTATCGCCACCACCGTGGGGGCGATGGCCACGCTGACGGTCCTGGTGCTCACCCTGTTCCCGGATCAACAGGACGCCGCCTGGGTGTCCTGGTCGTTCAATGTCGTCATCGTCGGCGGCTTCGCGGTGGGGCTCCCCGTGACCTGCGGGATCGCCATCACGAAGCACCGGCTGTACGACATCGACGTCGTCATCTCCAAGACCCTCGTCTACGGAGCGCTGGCCACGTTCATCACCGCCGTGTACATCGGGTTGGTGGTCGGGATCGGCGGTCTCATCGGCGCTCGGGAGGATGGGAACCTCGCGCTGCAGATCGGAGCCACAGCCCTGGTGGCGGTCCTGTTCCAGCCGGTGCGGAGCCGCATCCAGCGCCTCGCGAATCGCCTGGTCTACGGGGCCAGGTCCACGCCCTACGAGGTGATGGCCGAGTTCGGCGAGCGGATGGCCGGCTCGCTCCGGGTCGAGGAGGTCCTGCCCCAGGTGGCCGAGGCGGCCGCCCGCGGGGTCGGGGCCGCCGCCGCCCGGGCACGCATCGAGCTCTCGGGGGGCGAGGTCCGGGAGGCCCACTGGCCCGCGGACGGCGAGCCGGAAGGCGAGGAACGGGTGCTCCCGGTGACGCACCGAGGAGAGTCGGTCGGGGAGATCGCGGTGACCAAGGCGCCCGGCGACCCCTTGCGGCCCCAGGACCAGGCCCTGCTCCGGGACCTTGCCGCCCAGGCCGGGCTGGGCCTGCACAACGTCCGCCTGGCCGAGGACCTCCGCGCCCGGGTGGAGCAGATCTCCCGGCAGGCCGAGGAGCTCCGCGCATCCCAGCAGCGCATCGTCACCGCCGCGGATGATGCCCGCCGTCTCCTGGAGCGGGCCATCGAGGAGCGCGTCGAACGGCGCATCGATGACCTCGCGGAGCGGCTGCGCGCCGCGACCGGCCTGATCGAAGAGGACCCCGATCGTGGGGCCGCGGCACTCGAGGAGGCCGGTCTTCGAACGCAGGCCACCCTGGACGAGCTTCGTGAGATCGCCCGCGGGATCTACCCTCCGCTGCTCGCCGACAAGGGGCTGGCCGCCGCTCTCGACGCCCAGGCGAGAAGGGGAGGCGGCACGCTCCGGCTGCGGGTGGAGGGCGTGGGTCGGTACGGCCAGGAGATCGAGGCGGGGATCTACTTCTGCTGCCTGGAGGCCATGCAGCAGGGGGCAGAGGCGCTCACGATCGACGTGCGGGAGGAGCAGGAGGTCCTGCGGTTCGCCATCGAGCTCGAGGACGGCCTCGAGGGGGAACGGCTCGTCCGGATCGCGGACCGGGTCGAGGCACTCGGAGGTGAGCTCGTCGTTGCGGACGAGGCGGGGACCGCCATCTCGGCGATGATCCCGGCGGACCCGGCCACGATCCCGGCCTAATGGTCGACCGCTCTCCACGCGCCGGTCAGACGCTCCGGCTCGAACTCCGACTTGGGGATGTAGGCGGCGGCGCCGACCTCGATGGCGCGGGGCGCGTACTCCTCGGCCTCGTACGTGGAGAGCAGGAGAACCACCACTCGTCCGCCCGACTCGGCCAGGATCCGTCGGGTGGCCTCGAGCCCGTCGATCCCTGGGAGGTTGACGTCCATCAGGATCAGATCCGGTGCCAGATGGCGCGCGGCGTCGACCGAGGCCTCGCCGCTGTCTACCTCGCCAACGACCTCGAACCCGTCGGTCGCTTCAACCACCGCACGAGCAGCGAGACGGAAAGGCTCTTGATCGTCCACGATGAGCACGCTGACCACCATTGTCCTTTCAGTGTGGCACCGGGAGAGGGGTTCCCGCGAGGATGCCAGTACCACGGCCGAAGGGGTGGTCTGCATCCCCGGCCGG
>DATKBL010000029.1:0-5645 GCA_035513995.1 Actinomycetota bacterium | reverse complement strand
AGGAAGCGCTCCTTGGCGGGCCGGCACCGTATGCGGCAGAGTGGGCTGAAGAAGGAGGCGCGGATGAGGGTTGCGGCGGCGCAGGCACACCCGGCGTGGGGTGACAAGGACGCCGGCACGAAGCGGGTCGTGGAGTGGATCGGGAGAGCGGCCGCCGAGGACGTCGAGCTGGTGGCCTTCGGGGAGACGTTCCTCTCGGGCTACCCCTTCTGGGTCTCGCGCACCGACGGGGCCCGCTTCGCCGCCGCCGACCAGAAGGAGGCCTACGCCTTCTACCTCGACGCCGCGGTGGAGCTCGGCGGACCGGAGCTCGCGCAGATCGCGGAGGCGGTGCGCGACCTCGAGGTGTTCACGTACCTGGGGATCACGGAACGGGGCGCGGGTCCCGCGCGAGGGACCGTGTACTGCACCCTGGTGGCGATCGATCCGGCCCGAGGCGTCGTGAGCGCCCACCGCAAGCTGATGCCGACCTACGAGGAGCGCCTGGTCTGGGGCGCGGGCGACGGACACGGCCTGCGCGTGCACGAGGTGGGGCCGGCGCGGGCGGGCGGTCTCAACTGCTGGGAGAACTGGCTCCCCCAGGCGAGGCACGCGCTCTACGCGCAGGGCGAGGACCTGCACGTCGCGGTCTGGCCCGGCTCGACGGGGCTGACCCGGGACGCGACGAGGTTCGTGGCGCTCGAGGGACGCAGCTTCGTCCTGTCGGCGGGCGCGCTCCTGTCGCCGGACGACGTGAGCGAGAGCTTCCCACTCCGCGAGGCCGCGCTCGAGGGAGCGCCCGAGATCATGTACGACGGCGGCTCGTGCGTCGCTGGGCCCGACGGCGAATGGATCGCCGAGCCCGTGTCGGGCGAGGAGCGGCTCGTGATCTCCGACGTCGACCTGGCACGCGTCCGCGAGGAGCGGCAGAACTTCGACCCGACCGGCCACTACGCGCGGCCCGACGTCTTCGAGGTGCGCGTGCATCGCCGCCGCCTCGACGCCTCGACGTTCGACGAGGGGCTCGAGGGCCGCTAACGCCTCCACTGCGGGTCGACGGAGAGCATGTTCATGCGCACCTGCCAGTCGACGTCTCCATAGCAGTACGAGACGTGACTGATCCCGAAGTACTTGCCGTTGACCGGGTTCAGGGGAGCGGTCAGCCCCGAGTCCGACGTGGCCTCCGAGTGGCTCGCGTAGAGGCTGGCGTCGGCTCCCCCCTTGACGAGCACGGCGTCCACGCCGAGGTCGGAGGACCACGCCAGCGAGCCGTCGGCGGGCGTGCTGCTGAACGTGGCGTCCACGGTGAGCGTCCCGTCCGTGTACGTGCCGGACGTCGATCCGTTCACCCTCAGCTCGTCCCACCCGGGGTTGATGCTCGCGCAGGTCGGGTTGCCCGCCACGAGCGTGGGCGTCACCCCGACGTCGGACGTCGCCCCGGCGCCCGTGGCGCTTCCCTCGACGGTCCCCACCTGGTGGACCTCCTCGATGCAGGCACCGTTGGGGATCTCCGGCGTCGGAGGGTTCGCTTGCCCCGGGTTGAGACACGGAGGAACCTCGAACTCCACCGTCATGCCGTCGATCTCGCTGCGCATGCAGATCGGGGTGACCGACTCACCGGGGCCGATCAAGGCGGAGGCGTAGCGCGTGACCACGCGGATCGGGTTCGCCGTGTCCGCGACCCCGGGCGGAGGGACGAAGGTCGTGAGCTGACCTTCCGAGACCCCGCCCGAGCCTCCGACACACGAGGCGATCCCCGTCAGCGGGGTCTCGTTGAGGGTCGCGGCGCCACCCTCCCCCGCGGGGATCTCGATCTGGTTCGAGGTGTTGTTGTCTCCGCTGAAGTTCGAGGAGGTCTCCAGGGTGCAGACCTCGCCCGGAGCGCAGTCGGTGGCGGCGCTGTCCGGGTCGAGAGCCGGGTCGATCAGCGCCGTCATCTCGATCGCGGTGTTGTTGCCCGGCACCGAGTCGACGAACCCCGTCTCGAGGCTGGTCACCGACGCCGTGTTGGCGATCGACGAGCCGGTCGTCGGCGCGAGGACCCTGATCCTCAGGGGCTCGGCCGAGGCGCCGCCCGCGAGGGATCCGGCCAGATCGCACGTCGCCGCCGTCGGCGTCGCCGCACAGGTCCACCCCGTCCCCGAGATGGAGACGATGGTGCTCCCTCCGCTCAGGGCGTCCTCGACCGTGATGTCCGAGACCGGCCCCGAGCCGTTGTTGGTCACGCCCACCGTGTAGACGACCTGGCCGCCCTGGGAGACGGGGTCGACGGAGTCCGACTTGACCACGGCCAGGTCCGCCCCCGCGGTCGCGGCGGTGATTCCGCCGAAGACGGCGAGCCCCTGGAGCGACCCCTTCTTGACCCCCGTCGAGGCCAGGAGCGAGGAAGCCCCGGTCGCCATGTCGAACGTGTGGATAGTGGACGAGCACGAATCGGCGGCCAGGAAGGTGGCGCTGGTCGTCCCCAGCGCGACGCTCTGCCAGCAGTTCTTGACGCCCGCCACGTCGTACACCTGCGCGATCGACCCCGTTGGGCCGAGCCGCACGATCGTGTCGCCCAGGGCGACCACCGCGCCGCCGTCGAGAAGGACGCGGACCTCGTGGGCGGTTCCGGGCAGCCCCGAGGCGAGGTCGGGGAGCTGCGCGTTGGCGCACGCGTCGAACCGCTTCACCTCCGACCCGAGGTTCGTGTAGTAGAAGGTGCACTGGTCCGCGGCGAGGTCGATCCAGTCGGCACCCCCCTTCTTCGAGGTGGCCACGTCGTAGGAGGCCAGGACGTTGCCGGCGCCATCCATCTTCAGGACGTCCTTGCTCCCGCTTCCGAGACCGACGTAGGCGTTCCCCGCGGCGTCGAAGCGGATCGACTTGGGATGGGCGCTGTACGAGGAGCCGAAGGCCCCGATCGACGACCCGGAGGTGTCGAATCGGGTGATCACGTTCGACGTGTAGCCCGTGACGTACAGCGCGCCACCGGGGTCGAACGCCATCCCCGTGGTCTGCGGCATGCTCACGGGTGACGTGAGCGTCTGGTTGGCGGTCCCGTCCGGATGCCGCCACTGGACGGAGCTCCCGCCCACCGAGGCGAAGACGTCGCCCGCGGCGAAGCTCGTGTGACCCGCGCTCGCGGCGGGCCCCAGAACAGAGATCGAGAGCGTCGCAGCGAACAGTGCGGCCGACCGCTTCCATGCATGCATGCGTGAACCTCCAGGTCCAGAGAGGGAGGGGCGATCGCCGCGGCGCGGAACCCTCGGCCGGCCCCCGCTGGGGCCGATCGGCGTCCAGCCTCACCCGAGAAGCTCCCTCTGTCAACCCATCCAGCCCCATGCAGGAGCGAGGATCACGGCCGGATCTCCACGTCGCGGTCGTCGAGGGCGATCCCGACCGCGCGGATCGCCGGCGCGCCTTCCTCGACCCGCGCCGGGAGCTCGGCGTCCCCGAGCCACCTGCGGGTGCGATCGGGGGACCCGGCGACCTCCACCCACGCGATCCCGGCCGTCTCGGCCTCGTGCTCCGCGGGCACTCGCCCAGGGTGCAGGTCGGCGGGGATCCCCCACTGGATGAAGAAGGGGAGCGAAGGCTCGGCCATCGCCTCGGGCAGACCGGCGAGCCTCCAGCGGAGCGAGCGGCCATCGGGGCGGGTCCGCGACCAGCTCGTGACCTCGAGGCCGAGCCTGGAAGCCACCTCGTCGATGTCGGGGGTCCGCAGACACCAGCCGAGGAGACGCTCGCCCTCGGCCGTCCCCTCGAGCACCCACCGACCGAACGCATCGCCGCGCGCCTCCTCCTCGTCCGCGATCCCGAGTATCTCGAGGTAGTCGGAGCCGAGGGGCACGATGCGGTTGGCGGTCCCCCGGCCCGCGTGACGACCGCCCGGCACGGAGGCGAGCCCGTGGTCCCGGCGCAGGCGCTCGGCGGACGCTTCGGGGTCATTCGATCCGAGGATCACGTGGTCCAGGGCGAGCATCTCGGGTGACAGCCTATGATGCCGGGATGCTCGACTCCGAGCTCGGCTTCGCCAACGAGCTGATCGACCGCGCCGCGTCGATCGCGATGCCGCTGTTCCGGCAGGGTCCCGAGGTGCGGATGAAGGACGACGACACCCCCGTCACGAAGGCAGACCTCGAGATCGAGGAGATGGTCCGCCGCGAGGTCGCCCGGAGGTTCCCTCGCGACGCGGTGCTCGGCGAGGAGGCCGGGGGCTCGCTGGAGGACGCCCCCAGGGTCTGGGTCGTGGACCCGATCGACGGGACGAAGAACTTCGCGGCGGGGGTTCAGGTCTGGGGCACGCTGCTCGCGCTGTTCGAAGGGGGCGAACCGGTGCTGGGCGCCGTCGGCGTCCCGGCCCTCGGCGAGCGGTACGAGGCCGTCCGCGGCCAGGGGGCGACGCTGAACGGCGCGCTGATCCGCGTCTCTGAGGTCGAGACGCTCGACCGCGCGGCCGTCTGCCACTACGCGACCGAGGCGTGGCTCGACGGGCCACACGAGGGGGCGCTCCGCCACCTCGACCGGGCCGCCTATCGCTCGGTGGGGTTCACCGACTTCTGGGGCCACTGCCTCGTGGCCCGCGGCTCGGTCGAGGTCGCGCTCGAGCCGCAGCTGCGCATCTGGGACTGGGGCGCCCTGAAGGTCCTCCTCGAGGAGGCGGGCGGGCGGATGACCACGTTCGAGGGCGGGCCGGTCTCCGATCGGAGCTCGGTGCTGACGACGAACGGACATCTGCACCGCGCCGTGCTGGAGGTGATGGGGCGGCGGGCGGGCTGAAGCCCGCCCGCTGCCCCTCCTCGTCTAGAGCCTCCAGTTGAGGACCTGTCCTCGCACGTTCGGCCGACATCGCTGTCGGTCCCGGGTGGTAGGTTGTCCGGGTGGGCGCCTCCCCCCGCTTCCATCCCCTGGTCGAGCGCTGGTTCGCCGAGACCCTCGGCGAGCCCACCGCCACGCAGACCGAGGGCTGGGCCCACATCGCCGCCGGCAGGGACACCCTCGTCGCGGCGCCCACCGGATCGGGGAAGACCCTGGCCGCGTTCCTCTGGGCGATCGACGGCCTGGTGCGGCGAGCCGAGACCGGCTCGCTCGACGACGAGACCTCGGTCGTCTACGTCTCGCCGCTGAAGGCGCTGGGCAACGACATCCAGCGGAACCTGCGCGAGCCGCTCGAGGCGATCCGCCAGCTGGCGGCCGAGCAGGGCCTGGAGCTCCCCGACATCCGCGTCCTCGTGAGGTCGGGGGACACGCCGCCGTCGGAGCGCGCGCGGATGATCAAGCGCCCGCCCCACATCCTGGTGACCACCCCCGAGTCGCTCTACATCATGCTCACGGCCGAGCGCTCGCGGGGGTTCCTCGGGTCCGCGAGCACCGTGATCGTGGACGAGATCCACGCGGTGGCCGGCGACAAGCGAGGCGCCCACCTCGCGCTGTCCCTGGAGCGGCTCGACCGGCTCGGTGGCCGGCCCCTCCAGCGGATCGGGCTCTCGGCGACCCAGAAGCCGATCGAGGAGATCGCCAGGCTGCTCGTGGGCAACGGGCGAGCGGAGGCCGACGGCTCCCCCGCCTGCGCGATCGTGGATGCGGGGCACCGCCGGGCGTGGGACCTGAGCGTGGAGATCCCCGACGCGCCCCTGGGCCCGATCGCCACGCACGAGCTGCGGGCAGAGATGTACGACCGCATC
>DATKBL010000028.1:0-11180 GCA_035513995.1 Actinomycetota bacterium | reverse complement strand
CCGACTCGTCGATCTCCGCGAGCGCGAGGGTCCGGCCCCCCGGATGGAGCCTCGCCTCGGTCAGCTCGCGCCCCAGGAGGCGGCGCAGCCGCTCCGCGACGGCCGAGGCCGCCTCCCGCGAGACGTACAGCGCTCCGTAGGCGTCGGGGTGGTCGTGTCGTCCCCATCCCTGATAGGCGCGGGCCACGTGGAGCGCCCCCCACTCCTCGTGGGGCGCCGCCCCGGGCGCGTGCGGGAAGAGCCGGTACAGCATCAGGCGTAGGAGAGCGCCTGCTCGGCGTCGATGGCGCCGAGCACCTCGGTGATGCGACCCTGGGCGATCCGGTCGATCGGGCGCGCCCCGCGCAGGAAGGGGTTGTGCCCCAGGAGCCACTCCACCGCGTTCTCGGGATCGTAGAGCTCGAGGAGGCGCGTGAGGACGAACTCGAGACCCTCGACCTTGCGCCGATTGTCCGGGTCGGGCTGCTCCGTGCGGAGCCACCTGCTCACGCGGGACCTGCTCACGCCCAGGACGCTGGCGACCCGCGCCTGGCTGCCCAGGTCGCTGACCACCGCTCGGAGCTTCTCCTTCACCGGCACCGGCACGATCGACACCTCCTCGAGGGCAATCATACCGCAACGGATATCGTTGCGGCTCCCTTGGCCCCTGCATGCTCCCCGCCCGAGGGGTATCGTGAGGGCGACCGTCGGATCGAAGGGGCCGGAGATGGCGCAGAAGCTCGTGTACGACTTCCGCGAGGGAGATCGGGACATGAAGGACCTCCTGGGCGGGAAGGGGGCCAACCTCGCCGAGATGACCAACCTGGGTCTCCCGGTGCCCCCCGGCTTCACGATCACCACCGAGGCCTGCCTCTCCTATCTCGAGGGGGGGAGCTTCCCCGACGGGCTCCTGGACGAGGTCAAGAGCCATCTCCGCAGCCTCGAGAACGACATGGACAAGAAGCTCGGGGACCTCGAGGACCCCCTCCTGGTGTCCGTTCGCTCGGGCGCCAAGTACTCCATGCCGGGGATGATGGACACGGTTCTGAACCTGGGCCTGAACGACCGCTCGGTGCTCGGGCTCGCCAGGCAGGCCCGCAGCGACCGCTTCGCCTTCGACTCGTATCGTCGGTTCATCCAGATGTTCGGCAAGATCGTGATGGACATCCCGGGCGAGGCGTTCGAGGACGCCCTCGAGGAGGCCAAGGAGCGCAAGGGGGAGGGGACGCTGGACACGGACCTGGAGGCGATCGACCTCCGCGACCTGGTCGAGCGCTTCAAGGCCATCTTCCGCGAGCACACGGGGAGGCTCTTCCCGGAGGACCCCCAGGAGCAGCTGTCGATGGCGATCGAGGCGGTGTTCCGCTCCTGGAACAACCCCCGCGCCTTCGTCTACCGGAAGCAGGAGCGCATCCCCGACGACCTCGGGACCGCGGTCAACGTGCAGGCGATGGTGTTCGGGAACCTCGGAGACGACTCGGGTACCGGCGTGGCGTTCACGCGCAACCCCGCCACCGGGGAGCCAGGCGTCTACGGCGACTACCTGTCCAACGCCCAGGGCGAGGACGTGGTGGCCGGGATCCGGCACACCCTCCCGCTGGGCGACCTCGAGCGGCTCAACCCGAAGGCCTACCGACAGCTGCTCGCCATCATGGAGAAGCTGGAGCGCCACTACCGCGACATGTGCGATATCGAGTTCACGATCGAGCGCGGCAAGCTGTGGATGCTCCAGACGCGCGTGGGGAAGCGTACGGGCGCGGCCGCCGTTCGGATGGCGGTCGACATGGCCGACGAGGGCCTGATCACGAGGGAGGAGGCCGTCACCAGGGTCGAGCCCGAGCAGCTCGACCAGCTCCTCCACCCGCAGTTCGACCCGAGGGCCGACGTGAGGGTCCTGGCGAAGGGGCTGAATGCGAGCCCCGGCGCGGCCGTGGGCAAGGTCGTGTTCGACGCCGACACCGCGCTGGAGTGGGCGGAGCGCGGCGAGGCCGTGATCCTGGTCCGCCGCGAGACGAACCCCGACGACCTCCACGGCATGATCGCCGCGCGCGGCATCCTCACCTCGCACGGCGGCAAGACCTCCCACGCCGCGGTGGTGGCGCGGGGGATGGGGAAGCCCGCGGTCTGCGGGGTCGAGGCGCTGAAGATCGACCTCGGAGGGAAGCGCTTCCAGGTTGACGGTGACTCCGTCAAGCAGGGCGACGTGATCTCGATCGACGGGACCACCGGTCGGGTCGTGGTGGGCGAGGTGGCCCTGCGCGAGCCGGCGCTGTCGAAGGACTTCGAGACCCTGCTGGGCTGGGCCGACGACCTCCGCCAGCTCGGCGTCCGCGCCAACGCCGACGACGGCGCAGGCGCGCAGAAGGCGAGAGAGTTCGGGGCCGAGGGCATCGGCCTGTGCCGCACGGAGCACATGTTCGGGACCCCCGGCGACGAGCGGCTCCCGATCTTCCGGCAGGTGATCCTATCGGCCCCCGCGGCGCGTGCCGCCCAGGTGGCGGTCGAGGAGGCCGAGCGCGAGGCCGAGGGGGCGCGGGGGCCGGCGAAGAAGGTCGCGCAGGAGCGTCTGAAGGAGGCGAAGGAGCGCCTGAAGTCGGACGAGGTGAGCCCCTATTTCGATGGGCTCCGCAAGCTGCAGTCGGGGCAGCGGAAGGACTTCGAGTCCGTGCTCAAGGCGATGGACGGGCTCCCGGTCACGATCCGGCTCCTCGATCCTCCGCTCCACGAGTTCCTGCCCTCCTCCCACGAGCTCGAGATGGCTCTGGCGTTTCCGAAGCGGAAGGCGTCCGCCGATCTGATCCGGGAGTTCGGGGGAAAGCGCAAGGCCGAGGCCGTCCTCCGCGAGGTCCAGGGCCTCGAGGAGAACAACCCCATGCTCGGGCTGCGAGGGTGCAGGCTCGGGATCCTCTACCCGGACATCTACCGGGCCCAGGTTCGTGCGATCGTCGAGGCCGCGGTGAACCGGCGGAAGCGGGGCGGCGACCCCAAGGTGGAGATCATGGTGCCGCTCGTCTCCACGAAGGAGGAGCTCGACACCGTCGAGGCGATGATCCGCGAGGAGGCCGACGAGGTCCTGCGTCGGAAGAAGGCCAAGCTCGACTATCTGGTGGGGACCATGATCGAGCTGCCCCGGGCGGCGATGGTCGCGGGCGAGATCGCCGAGTCCGCGGAGTTCTTCAGCTTCGGCACCAACGACCTCACCCAGACCACCTACGGGTTCTCGCGGGACGACGTCGAGGGGAAGTTCCTGGCCCGCTACCTCGAGGACAAGATCATGGCGACGAACCCCTTCGAGTCGCTCGACGCGAGCGGGGTCGGGGAGCTCGTGGAGATCGCCTGCGAGCGCGGCCGCAAGACCCGTGAGGACCTGAAGCTCGGGATCTGCGGCGAGCACGGCGGCGACCCCGAGTCGGTCCAGTTCTTCCACCGTGCGGGGCTCGACTACGTCTCGTGCTCCCCCTACCGCGTGCCGATCGCCCGCCTGGCGGCGGCGCAGGCGGTGCTCGGCGAAGAGGAGCAAGCCTCGAAGTAGGTCGCTCCGCTCGATCGGGCGGATTTTTCTTCGCCTGCGGGTTGTTTTTCTTTCGACGGGGGCGTAATATCCGCGGGCCTCCCACAGCCGACTGGGAGCATGTCGGCCCGGTACTGCGGGCACTTGGGCCGACGATTGACACGATGGGCGGGGGCCACCCCGCCCATCGGTCTTCCCGGAGCCGACCAGTGCTTTTCGCCGGAATCCCCCGTTCGGGGGATGGACCGCGGACGTGAGTGGGTTTATCCTTTCGACCGTTCCGTAACGAACGCCGGTCCCCTCTCCCACCGGCCCGTGGAAGAGGGAGGTGATCGAGGCCGTGTCCGTTCTCTTGCGCCGCGCGCCCGCGTTGGTGCTGGTCGTGGCGTTCCTCGTAGGGGTGCTCGCGGGGCCCGCGATGGCCGGGCACTGGACGCAGCGCGGCTGGCGCGACCAGCACAAGCAGTACCCGCCTCGGCCCAGCGGCTACTCGCAGATCGTGGAGACGTTCGGCCAGCCCTGCAACGACAACGCCAGGAAGATCGCGATGGAGTGGAGGGCGGCCGACAACGGCGTCTACTACACAGTGCGCTTCCACCGGAAGCTCGGCGGGAGGAAGACCGAGATGGTCTCCGACAAGGGCGGGGGGTCCACGAACCTGGACAACGACGTCCACGGTCACATCCGCGACGAGCATCTGGGCAGGCACACCCTGAGCGGCATCTGGGGCTACAACTGCCGTCTCATCGCGGGGACCAACACCTACAGCACCCACGCGTGGGGGATCGCGGTGGACGTCTCCTCCGCCTACGACGTGAACGGCCAGTGCTACAGCGTGGAGAACAAGCACCACGCGGACATCTGGCGATCGCACGGCTGGAAGTGGGGGAACGCCTGGTGCGACCCCATGCACTTCCAGTACGCCACCGACTACTGAGGAGGATCGGATGAGTCGCACACGTTTGATCATCGCGACGGTGGTCGCGCTCGTCGCGGGCGGCGCGCTCGGCGTGCTCGCCAACGCCGGGGAGGGGGGTGTGGCGAAGCGCAGGCCGCCGGCGGTCTCCGACCCCGCAGCGCCCCGCGTGGCCCGGGACCTGGGGGCGGGGGAGCAGCTGTTCCTCGTGGTGGGGGGCGTCTTCGACAAGCGGCCGGACGCGGCCGCGGCGGCGCGGCCCTTCGGCGAGCTCCAGGGGTACTACGTGGCCTCGGTGGGGCAGTTCCAGGGGCTCGCAGAGCATCTCGGGGCAGCCCGGTCCGATCACGTGCTCGTGTCGGCGTTCCGGACCGAGGAGGGGGCCCGCGAGTTCATGGAGCTCGCGACCGCCGCGGGAGAGCCCGCGCTCCTCACGCCCCTTATCACCAACCGGGGAGACGTGTACGTGGGGCTGGGGCAGGAGTCGGCGCCGAACGGGAACGGGCCGCTGCGGCGGCCGCTCCCGCCGGGGTCCGGCTCGTGAGTCGTGGGCGGGCGGCAGGTCTGGCGCTGGCGGTGGTCCTCGGGGCCTCGTGCTCCGGGGACCGTCCCGCCCCCGACCCCCCCGAGGCGGGCGCCCGGCCGAGGTGCGAGGCGCTCCCCGGCCGGGCCCCCGAGGGGTTCGTCCTCGTCGAGGCCCGCGACGTCCCGTCATCGAGCCACATCGGGACCCGCCGTTCCTACCGGGACCCGGTCGGGGCGCGGCTGGAGATCCTGCTGGGGGCGGTGGGGCAGGTCGGGGAGGGGCTCCGGCTGGTGGAGGAGCGCGTCCTGCCGAGCGGGGCGCCCGCGCGGCTGCTCGGGGAGGGACGCGTGTGGGCGCTCGCCTGGGAGGGAGACCCGCCGTGCCTCCGCAACGCGATCATCTCGGAGGGGTTGGGGCGCTCGGGGTTCCTGAGCGTGCTCGAGGGGATGGGGCTCGTGGCCTGAGCGCCGCGTCCGACCCCGCCGGTGCTACATTCCGAGCCGTGAGGTTCCTGCGGCGCCACCCGGTGCTCACAGCCCTGCTCGTCGCGGCGTTGATCGTGGTGGGCGTGTTCGCGGCGAGCGCGATCGCGGTCTGGCGGGCCGCCCACGACGACGAGGCCAGCCGGATCGACCGCGTGGACGTGATCCTCGTGCTCGGGGCCGCCCAGTATGGAGGGCGGCCCTCGCCGGTCTTCCGAGGCCGGCTGGACCACGCTGCCCTCCTCTACCGTGAGAGGTTCGCCGATCGCATCCTCGTGCTCGGCGCGGGGCAGCCGGGCGACCAGGTCACCGAGGCCGAGGCCGGGGCCGACTACCTCGTCTCCCAGGGCATCCCCGACGTCGCGGTGGATCCCTCCCCGTTCGGGAACACCTCCTACGAGAGCCTGCAGGCCGCCTCGCGCTACATGGAGACCGAGGCCCTCGATTCAGCGTTCCTCGTCTCCGACCCATGGCACAACCTCCGGATCCGCAGGATGGCTCGCGACCTGGGCATCGAGGCCTACGTCTCGGCCACCTTCCAGTCGGCGGCCACGAGCCAGCAGACGAGGTTCTCGGGCTACGTCCGCGAGACCTTCGCCTACGTCTTCTATGTACTCTTCGGGGAGTGATTTGGGGCCGCCTTAGCTTTCCCGTAGCGGGTCGCACGTCCCTGATCAGGGGTTTCTTGCGGACCCGCCGCCCTACGGGAACTCCTACTTTAGGCAGGCTCGCGAAACACCAGATAGATGGGAGGGCTGCGAACCGTTTCTACTCCAAGATGGACGGCCGACCTTCCCTTCGGGCTAGCGGTTCCTCACCACGTTGTCGATGATCGTGAAGATGCCGCCTCCCTCAGGCGCTTCCATGTAGCACGACATGCCGTCACCGTTCACGTCCACGGACGGTGTGCCGGATACGTCCTCGGACGGACTGGCCCGGAGTTCCCACTTCGGGGAAGGACACCCTCCGATCGGGGGGTCGGCCGCTGCGGGGGCAGCCCAGGCGAGGCTCAGAGCTCCGACCGCGACTGTGGTTAGGAGCAGGCGCCGGACTGGGGACGGGCGCGAGGTCGATGGTCCAGTCATGATGCCCCCTTCCGATCTCGAGTTCTACTCCTTCCTCGTGCGTAGCGAAGCATCGGCCCTTGGTCAGCGCCTTTGCAATAGCTACCTCGGACTATCTATCTCATGCCTCATGTGACTCGCCGTCCAAGTTGTCGTGTGAGGTCTATTTGGTAGACATTCGCCTACGTCTTCTACCGCCTGCTCGGGGGGTAGCTCCGGGAGGAGGCGTCAGGGGGTCGTGCTACCCTTCGCCCCGTGGGCACGATCCGGGAGCGTCAGGAGGATCTGGAGGGTCGGACGCTGTCGGAGCGGGCCGCGCTGGCCGCCGAGACCAAAGGCCGGGAGCGCGAGGAGCCTCCCCACCACATGCGCACCGCGTTCCAGATCGACCGCGACCGCATCGTCCACTCGAAGGCCTTCCGGCGCCTGAAGCACAAGACGCAGGTGTTCATCTCCCCGGAGGGCGATCACTACCGCGTCCGCCTCACGCACACCCTCGAGGTCACGCAGATCGCGCGCACCCTGGCCCGAGCGCTCCGGCTGAACGAGGACCTCACCGAGGCGATCGCGCTCGGGCACGACCTCGGCCACACGCCGTTCGGACACCTTGGCGAGGAGGCGCTCACCCCCTTCCTTGGCCGGCCGTTCCACCACAGCGAGCAGAGCCTCCGCGTCGTGGATCACCTCGAGCGCGACGGCCGGGGGCTCAACCTGACCTGGGAGGTCCGCGACGGGATCCTGGGACACCCATGGAAGATGATGCCGCCCGCGACGCTCGAGGGCCTGACCGTGCGGATGGCCGACCGCATCGCCTACGTGAACCACGACATCGACGACGCGATCCGCGCGGGCCTGCTCATCGAGGAGGCCCTCCCGGACGAGGCGGTCCGGGTCCTCGGAAGGAGCCACGGCGAGCGGATCGAGACGCTCGTGGACGACATCGTGGCGGCGAGCGCCGACGAGGGCGAGGTGCGCATGTCGCCGCCGGTCGCCGACGCGCTCGACACCCTGCGCGACTTCATGTTCGAGCGGGTCTACCTCCGCGAGGAGAGCAGGGGGGAGCAGGAGAAGGCGATCGGGGTGATCCGCGCGCTGTTCCAGCACTACCTCGACCATCCGGACGAGGTCCCGGCCGAGTACGCCGACGCGCCGGGCGACCTCGCCACCCGCGTCGCCGACCACATCGCAGGCATGACCGACCGGTACGCGCTGCGGACGTACGAGCGGCTCTTCCTTCCCCAGGAGTGGATGCTGTGAGCGGAGGGGCGGAGCGTGGTGGCGCGGATACGACAGGATGACGTCGAGGCGGTTCGCGAGCGGACCGACATCGTCCGGCTCGTCCAGCAGCACGTCGCGCTGAAGAAGGCCGGACGGTCGTTCTCCGGCCTCTGCCCCTTCCACCAGGAGAAGACCGCGTCGTTCACCGTGGACCCGGGCAAGGGCGTCTACTACTGCTTCGGGTGCGGCAAGGGCGGCAACGCGTTCCACTTCGTGATGGAGGTGGAGCAGCTCACCTTCCCTGAGGCGGTGGAGCGCCTGGCCGGCCCTGCCGGGGTGACCCTCCGCTACGAGGGGGGCGGCCGCGACGACCGACGGGAGCGCTCCCGGCGCGACGCGCTCTTCCGGGCCAACGACCTGGCCGCCGACCTCTACCACCGCATGCTGCTCGACGGGCGAGAGGGCGAGGAGGCGCGCCGCTACCTCCGCTCCCGCGGCCTGACCAAGGAGACCGTGGAGCGTTTCCGGATCGGCTACGCGCCCGGCTATCCCGACTTCCTGCTCCGTCGTCTCGGGCGAGAGCTCTCGCCCGAGATCCTGGCCGAGGCCGGCGTGGCGATGAAGGATCAGCGCGGCGCGGTCCGCGACCGCTTCCGATCGCGCGTGACGTTTCCCATCGCCGACCTCTCGGGCCGCAGCGTCGGCTTCGGCGCGCGGCTGCTGCAGGGCGACGGGCCCAAGTACCTGAACTCGCCGGAGACCCCCGTCTACCGGAAGGGCGACCTCCTCTACAACCTCGACCGGGCCAAGGGGGAGATCGGCAAGGGAGGGACCGCCTACGTCGTCGAGGGGTACACGGACGTGATCGCTCTCGCGCAGGGCGGCGTGGAGGTGGCGGTGGCCACGTGCGGGACCGCGCTCTCGGAGGGGCACTTCCGGCTACTCTCGCGGTTCGCCGCCAAGATGGTGCTGTCGTTCGACTCCGACGAGGCCGGCGCGCGCGCCGCCGAGCGCGCCGCGGGCCTGTTCGAGGCCTACCCCCTCGAGGTGGCGGTCCTCGTCCTGCCCGAGGGGCTGGACCCGGCCGACCTGGTGAAGGAGCGGGGGGCCGATGCGTTCCGCGAGCTGGCGGACGGGGCCGTGCCCCTCGTCGAGTACATGCTGCGGCGATCGCTGCGGGACGCGGACCTGGAAACCCCCGAGGGGAGGTCTCGCGCGGTCCGCGGGGCGCTCCCCGTCGTTGCGAAGCTGGACGACCTGGTCCGGCGGGAGCAGTACGCGGGGATGCTGGCCGACCTCACCGGCGTCACCACTTCCACGGTCCTGCTCGAGCTCGAGCGACGCGACGAGGGGCCGGAGCGCTCGGACCGGAGGGTGACTCGCCGGCCCGGCACCGGCCAGCCGAGGACCCCGACCCAGGAGCTCGAGAAGGAGGCGCTGAAGCTCCTCGCGCAGGCCTCAGAGGCGGCGCGCCCGGTGGCGGCCCCGATCGACCCCGACCACTTCGAGACCGATCGCTACCGGAGGGCGTTCGCGCTCCTGCGGGACTCGGGCGCCGACGCGGCCACGCTGGTGGAGCAGGGGGGCGAGGAGGGCCTGGGCGAGCTAATCGCGCAGCTCGCTGTGGAGCCGCTGACGGTGGAGCCGACCAGGGAGTACGCTGAACGAGTCTTCTCCCGCCTCGAGGAGGTTTTTCTTGGGCGGAAGATCACGATGATGAAGAAGCGCCTGGAGCGGCTGAATCCGACCGACGACCCCCGCGCGTACGACTCCTTGTTCGAGGAGCTGATCGCGCTGGAGTCGCAGCGGAGGCGGGTCCGGGCACGAGCCGGAGAGGGAGTCTGAACGTGGCGGATCCTGCGCGCGATCCCGTTCTCGACGAAGCGAAGGAGCGGATCGCACAGCGAGGTCGCGAGCGCGGCTTCGTCACCTCCGAGGATCTCCTCGAGGACGTCCCCGTCGAGGACCTCCGTCCCGAGCAGGTCGAGGAGTTCCTGACCGGGATCGAGGAGCACCTCCGCGAGCAGGGGATCGAGGTGATCGAGGTCCCCGGCGAGGAGGTCTCCGCCGAGGCCCAGGCGTCCCTGGCCCGCGATGAGGACGTCCTCAAGGCTCCGACGAACGACCCGGTGCGCATGTACCTCAAGGAGATCGGGAAGGTGCCGCTCCTCACCGCGCCCGAGGAGGTTGACCTCGCCCGGCGCATCGAGGTGGGCGAGTTCTCCACCGAGATGCAGCGGCTCGTCGCAGAGATCGAGCTCCACGCCCCCGAGTACTCCGCCGCGGAGCTGAAGAGGTCGAAGGCGGAGGTCGAGAAGTCCTTCCGGCGAGTGGTCCAGCTGGTGTGCGAGATCCGCGAGCATCAGCTCGAGAAGTTCGAGCGCGTCCACGCGATCGGGCGCGAGCAGGTCCAGCGGACCTGGAAGCCGTCCAGCACCCAGGCCCGCGAGGACTTCGTCCGAAGGGTGGAGCGCGACGGCCAGCTGGCGAAGAAGAAGCTGATCGAGGCCAACCTCCGGCTGGTCGTCTCCATCGCCAAGCGGTACGTCGGGCGCGGGATGCTGTTCCTCGACCTGATCCAGGAGGGGAACCTCGGCCTGATCCGCGCCGTGGAGAAGTTCGACTACTCGAAGGGCTTCAAGTTCTCGACCTACGCGACCTGGTGGATCCGCCAGGCCATCACCCGGGCGATCGCCGACCAGGCTCGGACGATCCGGATCCCCGTCCACATGGTGGAGACGATCAACAAGCTGATCCGCATCCAGCGCCAGCTCCTGCAGGACCTCGGCCGCGAGCCCACCCCCGAGGAGATCGGCAAGGAGATGGGCATCCCCGCCGAGAAGGTCCGGGAGATCCTGAAGGTCTCCCAGGAGCCGGTGTCGCTCGAGACGCCGATCGGCGAGGAGGAGGACTCCCACCTCGGCGACTTCATCGAGGACGCCGAGGCGATCGTCCCCGTCGACGCGGCCAGCTTCATCCTCCTCCAGGAGCAGCTCGAGTCGGTCCTCCACACGCTCTCGGAGCGCGAGAAGAAGGTGATCGAGCTGCGATTCGGCCTGATGGACGGCCACCCGCGCACGCTGGAGGAGGTCGGACGCGAGTTCGGCGTCACGCGCGAGCGGATCCGCCAGATCGAGTCGAAGACCCTCTCGAAGCTGCGCCACCCCAGCCGCTCGCAGAAGCTCCGCGACTACCTCGAGTAGGGCGGCGGCGGGCGCTGGTACACTCTCTTTCGGGCGCGGGTTCCGCCCGTCTTCCGGGGTAGCTCAATCGGTAGAGCGGCCGGCTGTTAACCGGTAGGTTGCGAGTTCGAGTCTCGCCCCCGGAGCGATCTCAGGCGCTGGAGGCCTGGGCCTGCGAGGCCTCGGTGAGCGGGCGCCCCGGCAGGAACACCCGGAACGACGCCCCGCCCCCCGGACGATCCCACACCTCCGCGCTCCCGCCGTGGAGCGCCGCAAACCGCTGGACCAGCGAGAGGCCGATG
>DATKBL010000027.1:0-8071 GCA_035513995.1 Actinomycetota bacterium | reverse complement strand
ACGGCTAGCTCCCCCGCGCTCGGTTCTCGATCGCCCGCATCGGTTCCTCGAAATGCTGCTGCACGGCGGTCGTGACCGCGTCGAGATCGCCCCCGTGCAGCGCCTCGAGCATCTGCTCGTGCCTCGGCCCCAGCTCCTCGGGCTCCGCGCCCCACCGCAACGCGACCCTCCGGTACCGCTCTGTGTGATCCCAGATCGAGCTGATCACGTTGAGCAGCCAGGTCGACCCCGCCTTCTCGTAGATCAGGAAGTGGAGCCTCCGGTGCGCCTCATGCCCCTCCTCGATCCGCCCCTCCGACCACAGTCGCGTCATGTCCTCGAGGAGCCCCCGGGCGCGCTCGAGGTCCTCCTCGGCGAGCTCCGGAAGCGCGAGCCGGACTGCCTCGACCTCGAGCAGGATCCGCAGCCGGTACGCATCCGCCAGATCGGGGAACGACAGGTCGGCGACGCGAGCGCCCTTGTTGGCCACCGACTCCACGAACCGTTCGGCCTCGAGCCTCCGAAGCGCCTCTCGGACGGGGATCGAGCTCACACCGCTGCGCTCGGCGATCTCGCCGACGCGAAGGGGGAAGCCGGGGGGGTACTCACCCGTCAGAATGGCCTCGCGGGTCAGTCGGTAGGCGCGGTCGACCGCCGACTCGGGCATGCGCTCACCTGACCGCAACCTCGCCTCCCTACTCTCGACTTGACCGAGGCCCCGGAGAGCCTCTATACACTATCGTATATCCTATCCAGCCTTCTCCGAGAACCAAGGAGGGCCGCGCATGGCGACCACCGCGACGGAGCTCCCCGGCCCCGCGATCCGAGACGAGATCGTACCCGCCAAGGGCGTCACCGCCTTCGAGATGCTGGTGGGCCAGACGGTCCGGATCGAGGACGTGGAGGGACAGCAGGCCATCGACCTGATCTGCTACAACCTCGAGAACCTCGCCGAGAAGTTCTGGGCCGCGCACACCGCGAAGCTCAACGGAACCGTCTACGTCACCACCGGCCACGTCCTCTACTCCGACCAGGCCAACCCGATGATGACCTTCGTCGAGGACACGGTGGGCGTGAACGACATCATCTGCGGCTCATGCTCGCACGTGCTCGACGTCCTCCGCTACGGCGAGGAGAAGGCGGCCCCGAAGGGATGCATGGACCTCTTCGAGGAGTCGATCCGCCCCTGGGGTCTCGAGCGGAAGGACGTCCCGATGTGCCTCAACATCTTCCTCGACTACCCGGTCGAGGAAGGCGGCCACGTGGCCATCGACAAGGACGCGCCGTCGAAGCCGGGGGACCACGTGGACCTGCGGGCCGAGATGAACCTGCTCGTCTCGATCACGGCCTGCCCCCAGGAGAACAACCCGTGCAACGGGTTCAACCCGACCCCGATCCGGGTGGCGGTGTACTGAGTTATGACCGGCAAGACGATCATCGACGCCGACTACGGCAGGGGCATCGACCTGCTCCGAGGCGCCGAGGGGACCGACCAGCTCGTGCACTCGAAAGGGGTGCGGCTCGATCTCCCCGGGTTCACCTGGATCATGCTCTCGGGGGTCGTGGCCCTCGACGACGACCTGCAGGTGGTGGGCGCGGGCGACATCCACACGCAGACCAGGTTCGTGCTCCAGGAGATCCGGGGCGACCTGGCGGGCCAGGGCGCCTCGATCGACGACATCTGCCGGGTCCGCGTCTACGTCGTGGGCCTGACCCCCGAGCGGTTCCGCGCGATCCACGAGGAGCGGGCGCGCTTCTTCCGATCCGAGCACTACCCGGCCAGCACGCTCGTGGAGGTGGCCGGTCTGATCAAACCCGAGCTGCTGATCGAGATCGACGCCGACGCCGTGATCCTCGGCGGCGATGCGGCGTGACGGACGATTCGGCCGCGAGGCCGGAAGGGAGGGGACGATGAAGAGACTCAGGTGGTTGAGGTTGGCGGCCGTGGTGGGGGCGCTGGCGCTCGTCGCCTCGGCGTGCGGGGACGACGCGGGCGGCGATGGCGACCTCCCGACCGTCGTCTTCCAGGGGTTCCCGGCGGATCCGGCGGCGCTCCCGCTCCTCGTGATGCAGGAGGAAGGCCTCGACCGCGAGAACGGGTTCATCGGCGAGTACCTCGCGGTCGACCCGGACGCGGCGACGAACACCTTCCTGATCGGTGAGAGCGACATCGCGATGGAGCAGGACGGCGTGAACATGACGATCGTCCAGCAGGAGGGGCACGAAGCGGTCCTGTTCGCCCCCGGCCTCAACATGGTGACGGGCATCGTGGTGGCCGAGGACTCGACCTACCAGGACCCGACCGACCTGGCCGGAGAGCGGGTGGGGCACTTCGGGATCGACTCCGGGACCACCACGACGATCGCGCTGATGGTCCGGGAGATCTACGGGTTCGACATCCTCGAGGAGTACGACCTGCGCGAGACGGGACCCGAAGCGCTACCCGAGCTACTGGCGGGCGGCGACGTCGAGGCGATCCTCGACTTCGAGCCACTTGCGCTTCGGGCCGTGCTCCAGACTCCGGGGCGGTACCTCTTCGAGCCGACCAAGGCCTGGGCCGAGCACACGGGCGGGTGGTCGCCGTGGCTGACGAACCTGGCCGCACGCGAGGAGTGGCTCGCGGAGAACGAGGAGATCGCCTTCGGCATCCGGGACGCATGGATGGAGAGCATCCAGATCCTCGAGGACTCGGGCTACGACATGCTGCGGGAGGAGCCGTACAACTCCTTCCTCGAGCTGCAGAGCGACGAGGAGCTCGAGGCCTTCATCGAGTACTGCGCCGACCTTCCGTGCTTCGGCACGAGCTGGACGCAGGAGGACATCGACGGGCTGAACGAGTACCTGGAGCTCTTCGTCGAGAACGGCATCCTGCTCGAGGAGACGGCGTCGGAGCCGGTGGCGGTGATCCTCGAGGAGTACTTCGGCTAGGCTCCGGGCACGCCGGAGCGGGGAGATGCGGTGACCGAGGGCCCGAAGGGACTGGCGCGCGCCCTGAGGATGAGGGGAGGAGCCTCCTGGCTCGACCTCGTCCTCGGGGCGGCCGGTCTCGGATCGCTCGTCCTGCTGTGGTGGGTGGGGAGCCGCACCACCACCTTCGTCCCGGGCATCGGCGAAGTCTTCTCCGCACTCCCCCAGTTCCTCACGCAGGAGGAGATCTGGCCGGACGTGCTCGCCACCGTCCGGCGGGTGTTCGGCGCGCTGGCCATCGCGATGGTGGCGGGCTTCCTCGCCGCGTATGTGATGCACCGCGGCGGTCTGTGGGGCATGGTCGTCGAGCGCTACGTGAGCATCATGCTCGGGATCCCCAGCACGATCGCGGCGCTCCTCGCGCTGTTCATCTTCAAGCGCTCGGAGGTCGGCGTGTACTTCGTGGTGTCGATCATCACGTTCCCGTTCGTGGCGCTCACCCTGCTCCAGGGGCTCCGGGCGGCGGACCGGCGACTCGACGAGATGGCCGCCGCCTACCGGCTCCCGACGATGGCCCACGCACGACACGTCGCCGCTCCTCACCTCATCCCGTACACGTTCGCGGCGCTGCGGAACGAGTACGCCCACGCGTGGAAGGTGGTGGTCCTGGCCGAGCTGTTCGCCGTCAACACGGGGATGGGGGCACGGTTCGCGCGTGCCTTCGACCGGTTCCTGCTCGTGGACGCGATGCTCTGGCTCATCGTGTTCATGGTCATCCTCCTGGGGACCGAGTACCTGCTGCTGCTCCCTGCGGAGCGACGGGTCCTGCGCTGGCGCGGCTCCGGGAAGGAGGCCCCGGCGTGAGCGCGGTGGCCGAGGAGACCGCCGGGGCCGGATACATCCGCGTGGAGGGGCTGAGCGTCTCCTACGACGGGGTGACGCCGGCCGTGACCGACCTCGACATGGAGGTGCGGAAGGGCGAGTTCGTGGCGGTGCTCGGCCCAAGCGGGTGCGGCAAGTCCACGCTGCTGCACGTGATGTCCGGGGTGATGCGGCCCCAGGCGGGCCGGATCGAGATCGGCGGCCACGCCATCGACGGATCGGCGGCCGCGGACTCGCCCCCCATCGGCTACGTCTTCCAGGACCATCGCCTGCTCTCGTGGCGGACGGTGGGCCAGAACATCGCCATCGTGCTGCAGGCGGCCGGCGTCTCCGCCGAGGAGATCGACGAGCGGATCGATCGCTACCTCGAGATGCTCCACATCGACGGCTTCCGCGACACATGGCCGATGCGGCTGTCCGGCGGGCAGCGCCAACGGGTCTCGATCGCCCGGGCACTCGCACTCCAGCCGGCGGTCGTGCTGATGGACGAGCCCTTCAGCACGCTCGACGAGGTGACGGCGCGGCTGATGCGGCAGCAGCTCGCCGAGCTCTGGCAGGAGAGCGGCCACACGATCGTCTTCGTGACCCATTCGATCCGAGAAGCGCTCTTCCTCGCCGATCGGATCTACATCCTGACGAAGGGCCCGGCCCGGGTGTTCGACGTGGCGGAGGTCCCGATCGAGCGACCCCGGCGATACGAGGACCCGAAGCTCACCGAGCTGGAAGGGGAGATCGTCGACCGCGTGCTCGGGGTCTGGGGAATCGGCGGGAAGCCCTGAGATGGCTCTCACCGAGCGCCTCGGGACCGCACGAGTGGAGCCCGCGTCGCGCGATCGGGTGCGCCGCGCGCAGGCGTTCGTCGTGGCCTCGCTCATCGCCCTGGGCATCTGGCAGCTCGCCACTCTGATCAGCGACGGATGGGTGCCGTCGCTCGCCCGCATCTTCACCGCGTTCATCGAAGACGCAACGACGCTCGAGGTCTGGGGCCAGATCTGGATCACATTCCGCAGGATCCTCATCTCATTCTCGGCGGCCACGGCGATCGGCGTCGTCCTCGGCGTGGCGATGGGCCTGAGCCGGCGGATCACTGCCTTCTTCCGACCGATCATCGTCATGGGGCTGGCGGTCCCCGACCCCGTGTACATCATCGTCGCCATCCTGGTGCTCGGGACCGAGGAGTCCTCCGGACTGATCGCGCTCGTGATCGCCCTCGTGCCGTTCGTGGTGAACATCGTCGCGGGCGGCGTCCGAGCCCGGGACGAGGGCCTCGATGAGATGAGCACCGTGTACCGGCTCGGACGCCGCCGCTACATCATCGACGTGGTGGGCCGCCAGGTGGCTCCGGCGCTGCTCGCGGCCACGCGCACCTCCTTCGCCTTCGCGTGGAAGCTGATCGTGCTCGTGGAGGCGATGACGCAGCCCGAGGGGATCGGCGCGCAGATCTACTACTCGTTCCGACTGCTCCGTCCCGACCACATGATCTCGCTCGCGCTCCTGTTCATCCTCGTCCTCCGGCTGGTCGAGGGGCTCGCGTTCGCCCCGCTGGAGCGGAAGCTGCTGGGGTGGATGCGGTGAGGCTGGGGCACGCCCACGGCCCCGACGGGGGGCCGATGCTGTTCGCGGAGTCCGGCGGCCGGCGGCTCGAAGCGCCGAGGACGACGCTCGACGCCCTGCTCGCCGATCCCGCGGCGCTGGCATCCACGAGGCGGAATCTCGAGCGGCGGCTCGCCGCCGGCGAGGGCGAGCCTGCGACGGACGGGGAACTGCTCCCCCCCGTGCTTCGCCCGGGGAAGATCGTTGCCATCGGGCTCAACTACCTCGACCACTGCCGCGAGTTCGGGACCGAGCCTCCAACGTCCCCGATCGTCTTCCCGAAGCTGACCTCCTCGCTGTGCGGTCACGGCGCCGCCGTCCGCTGGAACCCGGAGGTGACGAAGGAGGTCGACTGGGAGGTCGAGCTGGCGGTGATCGTCGGCCGCCGTCTCGCCCACGCGACCCCGCGCGAGGCGATGGCGGGCGTCTTCGGCTACACGGTCCTGAACGACGTGACCGCGCGGGACGTCCAGCGCGCGGAGACGCAGTGGCTGCGCGCCAAGGGCATCGACACCTTCTGCCCGATGGGGCCGGTGGCTGTGACGGCCGACGAGGTCCCCGACCCCCAGGGCCTCGCCCTCCGCTCGCGGGTCAACGGAACGACGATGCAGGACTCCACGACCTCCGAGATGATCTTCTCCGTCGCGGAGCTCCTGGCGGGCCTGTCGCGGTCGTTCACCCTCGAGCCCGGGGACGTCCTCGCCACCGGCACGCCTCTCGGAGTGGGGGCCTTCCGCGACCCACCGATCTTCCTCCAGGATGGGGACGTGATGGAGATGGAGATCGAAGGCATCGGGGTCCTGCGCAACCGATGCTCGACCGAGCCGGCGAACGAGGAGGCGACATGAGCGCACCGGAGATGCTCCAACCCGAAGGCCTCGGACGGCCGGTCGGGATGTACTCGCACGCGAGCCGCGTGGGGCGCCTCCTGTTCGTCGCCGGGCAGCTCGCCGTGGACACCGAGGGGAACGTCGTCGGCGTCGGCGACTTCGAGATCCAGATGCGGCAGGTGTTCCGCAACCTTGGGGCGGCGCTCGAAGGGGGCGGCGCTGGGTTCGGAAGCGTGGCCAAGCTCACGACCTACCTCACGCGCGCCGACGACATCGAGGACTTCTACCGCGTCCGCAGGGAGCTGTTCTCGGAGCTCTACCCGGAGGGCGGGTACCCGCCGAACACTCTCCTCGTGGTCGATCGGCTCGTCTTCCCCGACTGCCTGATCGAGATCGAGGCCGTGGCGGCCGTCTGAGATGCGCGTCGCCTGCGTGCAGCTCCGGGCACGGGATGTCGAGGACTCGGAGCGAGCGCTCGAGGAGGCGCTCGCCGCGGCGGTCGAGGCGGCGCGCAGGGCGGATCTCGTCGTGCTGCCGGAAGCGACCTATCCGGGCTACGTCCTGCACGAGGCGGCCCGACATCTGGATCCCGCGCCGTACGAGCGGGCGCTCGAGGAGTTCGCCAGCATCGCGCGCGAACAGGGGGCGTGGATGACGGTCGGCCTGGTCCGCCCGGTGGGGTCCGAGCTCGCGAACTCAGCCGTGGTGCTCGGGCCAGACGGCCGCGTCGCGTCCATCACCGACAAGAGCTTCCTGTGGCACTTCGATCGTCGGTGGTTCCGTCCGGGGAGGCCCGGCGAGGTGGTCGCGCTCCCCTGGGGGGCCGCGGGCGTCTTCGTGTGCGCCGACGCGCGGATGACCGAGATCCCGCGGCGCCTTGCGGCCGCGGGCGCCCGGCTGCTGGTCGACCCGACGGCCCTCGTCCTCTCTCCCCTCGGGGTCAACGCGCAGATCGAGTACATGCTCGCCGCCAGGGCCTGGGAGAACGGAGCCTTCCTCGCCGTGGCCAACAAGTGCGGGGCCGAGGCCGGCATCGCGCGGTACGGGGGCCGGTCCGCGATCCTCGATCCCTGGGGCGAGCGGCTCGTTGAGGCTCCGGCGGACGAGCCCGCGATCGTCGTCGCGGAGATCGATCTCGAGGAGGCGCCCGGGCCCCCGGTGGCCGTGAGCCCCTCCGGGTATCCGGAGCTCTCGGCGCCGATCGAATCGCTCCCGATCGCGGAGGCGCTCGCCGCAGGGCCGCCCCGGGCAGCCCTGCGGCTCGCGCTGCTTCGGGAGGGCGGCGAGCCGGATCGCCTGCTGGAGGAGCTCGACGTCAACCTCGGCGTCGGACGATCGGTCGCCCCTCGCCAGAACGTGCTCTCGTCCGGGAACGGGGAGTTCCGCCTCGGCGACCGGACCCACGCCTCCGGCGAGGTCGTCCTCCACGGCGAGACCAGGCTGGGTCTGCTCTCGGGCGACCGGCTCGCGGTGCCCGAGGAGGCCCGCTCCCTCATGCTCCGCGGCGCGGGGCTGATCGTCTGGGACGGGGCCGGGACGAGCATCCCCGACGAGGTGCTCGCCACGCGCGCCGATGAGAACCGAGTGTTCCTCCTCTCCCTCGAGGATGGCGACGCCTGGCGGGTCCACGGGCCGACAGGGGGGCTTCTGGGCGAAGGGCCACACGACGGCCTCGACGCGGTCTTCGTCGAGCTCCCCCTGGCCCTCGCGTGGCAGAAGGAGATGGCCCCCGGAACCCACGTCGTCTTCGACCGGCCACTCGGCTGATCCCGCCAACCGAACCCCCGACCCTGGCGACCACCCGCGCGGCGACCCTATGATGGCCCCGCCGTGAGCCGAACCGACCAGGACAGCGTCCAAACCAGGCTCGGCCTGCCCGA
>DATKBL010000026.1:0-7583 GCA_035513995.1 Actinomycetota bacterium | reverse complement strand
GTGGCCCGGTACCGCTTCCCCTTCTTCAGCTTCTTCTTGTAGACGTCGTTGACGTCGTTGGGGTAGCTCACGTTCCCCTTCTTCGTCTGGGCGATCTTCTTCGCGCCGGGGATGTCGCCGTCGGTCTTGGGCGTGGCGTTGCCCGTGCCCGCGGTCAGCGCTCCCGCGGCGTTCAGCCGCCCGCTGGTGCGCGTGAACTTCCCGTTGGCCTTCCCGCCCTTGAAGATGGAGGCGAAGAACGTGCTCATCGTGGGCAGGTTCTTGTCCGCCCCGTTCATGATCTTGTTCTTCACCGCCACCGGGCTGAGCGCCGGGAACGCCGAGCGGACGAGCCCGGCCACGCCGGCGACGTGGGGCGCCGCCATCGAGGTCCCGTTGAACGTGTCGTAGGTCGTCCCAGGCGGGAGCGTGCTGAGGATGTCCACGCCCGGCGCCGCGATGTCCACCGACTCGCGGCCCACGTTCGAGAACGAGCAGAACTTCTTGGCCACCCCCTGCGACGGGGAGGCGCATCCGGTGAAGTACCCGTACTCGTCCTTGTGGTTGCTGGCCGCCACCGCGATGACGTTGGGCAGGTTGTACGAGGCGGGGAACGCCGGGCTGAGCCCTCCACCCGGGTGCGCCAGCGCCAGATCGTTGTCGAGCTGGTCGTTCGCGGCCGCGTACACGGCCACGATCCCCGCGTTGTTGAGCTGCTTGACCGCGTTGTAGGACATCTTCGACCAGACGGGCCCGCCGAACGAGCCGTTGATTACGTGGGCACCCTTCTGCCTGGCGTAGGCGTACGCCGCGACCTCGCCCGCTGTGGTCAGGTCGAACTTCAGGACCATGATCTTGCAGTGGGGGCAGACGCCGATCACGCCCTCGGTGTTCTCGCCCTCGGCCGCGATCGTCCCCGCCACGTGCGTCCCGTGGGGCGCGACGTCGGTGAGGTCGGTGCACGGATAGCCGAACGCGCGCCCGTTGACGTCGTCGATGCACCCGTTCATGTCGTTGTCCACGCCGTCGACGGTGGAGTCCCCGGGGTTCACCCAGAGCTGGTTCGTGAGGTCCGGGTGCGTGGTGTGGACCCCGCTGTCGATGACGGCCACGATCGTCTCGTTCGTGTCCCCCTGCTCGATCGCCCAGGCCGCCTCGGCGCTGATGTCGTCGCCGGAGGTCCCCGACGCCTCGGGCGGGGGCGGATCGGAGATGCTGTGGAGCTGGCCGGTGTTGTTCAGACCCCACAGGTGCGAGTAGAGCGGGTCGTTGATCGGCGGGCTGACGTGCCCCGCCAGCTGGTAGCGGAAGTTGGGCTCGACGATCGCCACGTTCGGGTCCTTCTCGTACGATCGGACCGCCTGCGCAACCGAGAGCCCCGGCGCCAGCTTCACGTGCTCGATCCGGCCGCCCAGGCCGCGGATCGTGTCCAGGACGCGCGCGCCGCCGTTGGCCGCGTGGACCGCGCTCGAGACGCCCCGCTTGATGCCCTTCTTGAACTGGACCAGCACCTCGCCCTCGACGAAGAGGTCCGAGGAGCCGCCCAGGTTGCCGGGCGTCCGCTTCATCGCCTGCTGGCTGACGGGGCCCGCGGCGGTGGTGAACCGCGGAGCCTCGTTGGGTCCGGCCGTGCCCGCCGACCCGGGCGCCGCGAAGAGCGCTCCGGACAGCAGGAGAACGGATACGACTGTCGCGATGGTTGAACGGTGCAATGTTCCTCCCTCTCGAGGCTCTGCGGGCGCCAAACGCCGCCACCGACTGAGGCGGCCCGAGTCACGATACGCGCTTCACGGATGGTGTCAATGGTCATTTGGTTCGGAAGCGTCCCCCTCATTCCGGACAAGGGGTCGGCCACCCAAACCAAGCGAGCAGCCAGGCGACAAGGGCTGGAATCCGCATGAGTCGTCCTGAGCAGGTCACCATTATGGCATTGCTTTCTAACAAGACCGGGTATATTATCCCATGAGAACCAGATAAGCAAGGAAGTTACAAGGATGCTATTTCAGACCCCGGACCTGGCCGAAGAACAGGATGTCCTCGCCGAGATCGAGCAGCTTCGGCAGGGACTGAGCTATGCACTCCGCGAGCCCCGACGCTGGACGGGGCGGCTGCGGCGTGTGTCCTTTGCACGAGCGATCCAAGGCTCCAACTCGATCGAGGGATACTCCGTCGGTCTCGATGACGCGCTGGCCGTCGCGGATGGCGAGGAGCCCCTCGATGCGAGCGAAGAAACGAAGGCGGCTCTCAGCGGCTACCGAGAGGCGATGACCTACGTGCTGCAACTGGCAGATGATCCCTACTTCACCTACGGACCAGGCCTAATTCGCAGCCTCCACTTCATGATGCTCTCCTATGACCTGTCGAAAAGCCCCGGCCGCTGGAGGCCTGGGCCAATCTTCGTGGAGGATGAGGACACAAGACAGGTCGTCTATGAGGGGCCACCGGCCGAGCAGGTGCCTGGGCTCATGGATGAGCTGGTGGAATGGCTAAGAAGCGAGAACGGCCACGCTTTGATTCGCGGGGCGATGGCTCACCTGAATCTGGTGATGATTCGCCCCTTCCGCGATGGAAATGGCCGGATGGCGAGAGGTCTTCAGACACTTGTCTTGACCCGAGAGGGCATACTCTCCCCGGAGTTTTGCAGCATCGAGGAGTACCTAGGCAAGAATACGCCCGCCTATTACGAAGTGCTTGGCGAAGTTGGAGACGGGGCCTGGCATCCAGAGAATGACGCTCGCCCCTGGATTCGTTTCGCGCTGACCGCCCACCATCGACAGGCCATGACCCTGCTGCGCAGGGTGAGAGAGGTGGAGCGCTTGTGGACGATGCTGGAGGAAGAGCGAGAGAAGCGAGAACTTCCCGAGCGAATGATAGTTGCGCTCTTTGATGCAGCTTCCGGATACAGAGTGACAAACATGACCTATCGAACGGCTGCCGATCTCGAAGACTGGACGGCCACGACTGACCTGAAGCGTCTCGTCGAGAGCGGCCTTCTCGAATCAAGAGGCGAGCGGAGGGGTCGACACTATGTCGGGTCCAAGTCGCTACGCGACATCTACGAGCGGTCTCGTGAGCCGAGAAAGCCCCTTGAAGACCCGTTCGAGAGCATGGCCTGACGGCTTGTTGCCAGAGACTCAGGAGAGTTCGCGGAGGAGTTTCAGCTCGTCGGCCACCAGCCGCGTGATCAGGAAGTTCTCCCTGACGTGCTCGCGGCCCTTCTCGGCCAGGTCCCGCGCGAGGTCGGGATCGCGCAGCAACCGGAGGATCCCCTCCACGTACTCCTCGTTCGTCGTGGCCAGCACGCCGCCGGTCCCCTCGGGCATCTGCACGGGGATGCCTCCGGCCCGCCCCGCCACGACCGGGGTCTCCTTCCAGAGGGTCTCGGAGACCACGAGGCCGAACCCTTCGCGGATCGACTTCTGGATCACGACGTCGGAGAGCCGCTGGAACGCGTTCACCTCGATGTTGCTGACGCCGGTCATGTTCGTGGCCACGTGGATGTCGCGGTCGCCGACGGCCTCCTCGCGGATGCGCTCATAGAGGTTCCATCCCTCGGAGTCGTCGAGGGCCATGGACCCGAGGAGGGCGAGCTGGAGCCCGTCGACCTCGTCGCGGACCGTGCGGAAGACCTCGACCACGCCCAGCGGATCCTTCCACGTGTCGAACCTCGAGACCTGGGTGACTACCGGCCTGGCCGTGTCGACCGCGAGCCACAGCGCGATCTGCTCGTGGACCTGCTGGGGGAGGTCCATGTTCTTGGGGGACAGGGGGTCGATGCCCGGGGCCATCGTCCTGATGACCTCGTGCTCCCACGCCTCGGGGGCGAACTCGGGGAGGGTGAAGACGAGCGCGTCGTGCTCCTCGACGTAGGGCCCGAGCATCTCCACCGCTCGGGGGTTAGGACTCGAGGTGTCGATGTGGCAACGCCAGATCCACCGGCCGCCATGGTTCGGCAGGAAGTGGCGCATCCCGAGCGGCTGGGGGTCGTGGACGATGACGAAGTCCCAATCGCCCTCGAGCGCCTCCGCGTTCCGCCTGCTGTGCTCGACGTACTCGCGGAGGGCCTCCTCCCCCAGCTTGAAATCACCGCCCTGGAGGGCGTTGTGGAGGCCCTTCGTGACCTCGAAGAACGCGTCGTCGCCGGTGATGACCTGCCACTCGGCCTCGATGCCCAGGCCCCGGTAGATGGGGATCATCGAGCGAAGCAGCTCGGAGACCCCGCCCCCGTAGGCGGTCGCGTTGAGCTGGACGACCTTGGCCCCGCGGAGGGCACGTCCCAGCTCGAGCAGCTCCTCGACGGCCTCGCGGCCGATCATCGGCTCGTAGGCTTCGACCGGCTGGGTCTCGACGTCGACGATCTGGAGCATCAGAGGAGCCCCCGGTACATCCCGCCGTCGCTGGCGGCGGCCACGAGCGCGGCACGGTCCTTCAGGCGCAGTTCCATGGGACCGTTGATATCATCATGGGCGAGATGGAGACCACCCGAACCGTCCTGACCGTCACGCCCCAGGCCGCGGCCAAGGCGCGGACGCTCGCCGAGCGCGAGGGTCACGCCGAGGCGGTCCTCCGGGTGCGCGTGGTGGCGGGCGGGTGCTCGGGGTTCTCCTACAAGCTCTCCTTCGTGGACGGCCCCGACGAGGCCGACCACGTGGTCGAGGGCCACGGGCTGCGCGTGGTGGTCGATCCCGCGAGCATCCCGATCCTCGAGGGCTCCACGCTGGAGTTCCGGGACGCGCTGCTCGGCGGCGGGTTCAAGATCGAGAACCCCAAGGCCGAGCACGAGTGCTCCTGCGGCGAGTCGTTCTCGGTCTGACCCTATACTGGCCCGCGATGGCCAAGGACGACGGCTCCAAGGTCCAGTGGCTCGAGCTCCACGACGAGGTAGTGGCCACCGGCCTCTGCACCGGGTGCTCCGCGTGCGTGGTCGTCTGCCCCTTCCACGTCCTCGGCTACGAGGACAACCTCCCCATCCAGCTCGAGGACGGCCCGGCCAACCACTGCACGCACGGCGACAACGGCTGCTCGATCTGCACGCGGGCCTGCCCCCGCTTCCGGGAATGGGAGCCCGCGATCGACGAGCTGATGTTCGGGCGCCGGCGCCTTCCGGAAGAGGCGATCGGGGTGCATCGCGAGGTGCTTCTGGCTCGCGCCGCAGACCCCGCGGCGCTCGCCGCCGGCCAGGACGGCGGGGTGGTCTCCGCGCTGCTGCTCTGGGGCCTGCGCACCGGTGAGATCGACGGCGCGCTGACCTCACGGCTCTCGGAGGAGCGGCCCTGGGACGCCGAGCCCGCCGTGGTCACGACCGCCGAGGAGGTGCTGGCCACCGCCGGCTCGCGATACACGTACTCGGCCAACCCGCTGGCGCTCACGGCCGCGATGCAGATGGGGCTGAAGCAGGTGGCGCTGGTGGGGATGTCCTGTCAGTCCAGCGTCACCGGCGCGATGGAGGTCGGGCGCCTCAACAAGTACCGGCGGAAGATCGCGTGGACGTTCGGCCTCCTCTGCTCCAAGACGTTCACCTACGAGGGGCTGAACGAGGAGATCATCCAGAACCGCCTCGGGCTGTCGCTCGACGACGTGGTCCGGGTCAACATCAAGGGCAAGCTCCTGATCTACACGCGGGACGGGAACGAGCACACCTTCTCCCTGAAGGAGGCGCAAGAGTTCACCCGCCCCGGGTGCCTCAAGTGCCCCGACTTCGCCGCCGAGCACGGCGACATCTCGTTCGGCGGTCTCGGCCAGGAGGGCGGGTGGACCCTCACGGTGGTGCGGAGCGAGCTCGGCGCCGACCTGTGGGCCCGGGCCAAGCGCGACGAGATCGTCGAGGACCGCCCCGCCTCCGAGGACCCCAAGGCGGTCGCCCTGATGGAGCGCCTGGCCACGAGGCAGCGGGGCCGCTGGCCGGTCGAAGAGCTCCCGGGCGAATGGGCGCTCCCGGGCACCGTTCCAGCCGACTGAGCCGGTCCCAAGCAAAGCGGCGACGAAAGGAAACTTCACGGTAGGTCCCCGGATGTGATAGGTCATAGGGGCACTGCGACGGCCCGCAAGGGGGGTGAAGGGTGGCGGAGATCGCTCTCGAAGGGATCTACAAGATCTACCCCGACGGCACGGAAGCGGTCAGGGACTTCTCGCTCGACATCGAGGACGGGGAGTTCATGGTCTTCGTGGGGCCCTCGGGGTGCGGCAAGACGACCGCGCTCCGCATGGTCGCCGGCCTCGAGGACATCTCGAAGGGCACGGTCCGGATCGGCGGCCGCGAGGTCAACGACGTCGCCCCGAAGGACCGGGACGTGGCCATGGTCTTCCAGAACTACGCGCTGTACCCCCACATGTCGGTCGCCGACAACATGGGGTTCGGCCTGAAGCTCCAGAAGGTGCCGCAGGCCGAGATCGACCGTCGCGTGCAGGACGCCGCCGAGATCCTGGGACTCACCGAGTTCCTGAAGCGGAAGCCGCGCGCGCTCTCAGGCGGGCAGCGGCAGCGGGTGGCGATGGGCCGGGCGATCGTCCGGGAGCCGCAGGCCTTCCTGATGGACGAGCCGCTCTCGAACCTCGACGCGAAGCTACGCGTGCAGATGCGGGCGGAGATCGCCAGGCTCCAGAACGACCTGGGGACCACCACGATCTACGTGACGCACGACCAGGTCGAGGCGATGACGATGGGCGACCGGGTCGCCGTGATGAAGAAGGGCGAGCTCCAGCAGGTGGACAAGCCGCAGACCCTCTACGACCACCCCCTCAACCTCTTCGTGGCGGGCTTCATCGGCTCGCCCGCGATGAACATGTTCGAGGCCGAGCTCTCCCGCAAGGACGGCAGGTGGACGGTGGCGTTCGGCGGGATCGAGCTTCGCGTGGGCGACGAGGTCCTCGAGCTGCGGCCCACGCTCAAGGACTACGAGGGAAGGAACGTCGTGATCGGGATCCGCCCCGAGGACATCGAGGACGCATCGCTCGTGAGCGAGGCGACCAAGGAGCAGCAGCTGAACGCGACCGTGGACCTGAAGGAGTCGCTCGGCTCCGAGATCCTCGTGCACTTCACGGTGGACGCCCCGATCGTCCTCACCGAGGACACGAGGGAGCTGGCGGTGGACGTGGGCGCCGAGGCGCTCGAGGACCTGGAGGAGCGGGCCAAGGAGTCGAAGACCTCGGTCGTGGCCCAGCTCAACCCGAGGACCTCGGCGAAGGAAGGGGAGCAGATCGATCTGTTCGTGGATACCTCCCGGATGCACTTCTTCGACAAGGACTCCGGGCTCGGCATCTACGACAGCTCCTCGTAGGAGTGGACGCAGGGGAAGAAGAGAGGGGAACCGCAACCAAGGGGGGTGGCAACGGGAATGAGAGGGACCAGGAGATGGCACAGGATGCTCGCGATGCTCTCCGTCCTCGCGCTCGCAGCGGCGGCGTGCGGGGACGGCGACGACGTGACGAACGGCGACGACGAGAACGGCGGCGCTGGAACGGATCTCTCGGGAGAGTCCGTCGAGGTCGCGGCCGTGTGGACGGGAGCGGAGCAGGAGCGGTTCGAGATGGTGCTCGCCGCCTTCGCAGAGGAGACGGGCGCCGAGGTGTCGTTCACCTCGACGGGTGACGACATCGCCGCGGTG
>DATKBL010000025.1:0-2428 GCA_035513995.1 Actinomycetota bacterium | reverse complement strand
CTTCTCGAAGACGGTGGAGGTCTTGGCCACCTCGAACCCGATGGCCGGGTAGAAGGCGTGGGCGTCGTCCCGGGCCACGTTCGACCCGACGCGGATTCGGTCGGCGCCCCGCTCGGCCGCCCAGCGCTCCGCCGCCTCAACCAGCGTCCGCCCGAGGCCCGCCCGGCGCACCTCTCGGCTCACGACGAGGCCGGTGATGACGGCTCGAGGTCGCTCCACCACGAGCCGCGACTCCTGGACGTGGACCCACCCCACGACCGCCCCCTCAAGCTCGGCGACGAGCACCTCGTGGTTCTCGCGCGGCAGGAGATCGGCCAAGCGTCTCTCGATCTCCTCGGTCGTGGCGGGATACCCGAGGTCAGTGGAGAGGCGCGCGGCGGCCTCAGCGTCCCCCGGCTCCATGCGACGGATCGAGATCTCGCCCATCACACCGAGAAGAGGATGTTGAGCACGTCGCCCTCCCGCACCTCGTAGGCCTTGCCCTCGGTGCGGACGAGGCCCTGCTCCTTGGCCGCCTTCATCGAGCCTGCCGCGACGAGGTTGTCGTAGCTCACGACCTCGGCCCGGATGAACCCCCGCTCGAGGTCGGAGTGGATCTGGCCGGCAGCCTCCGGCGCCAGGGCTCCGCGCCGGACCTGCCAGGCCCGCGTCTCGTCTTCGCCCGTGGTCAAGAACGTGATCAGGTCGAGCGCCCCGTAGGCGGCCCGGATCATCCTCTCGAGCCCGGGCTCCTCGACCCCGAACTCGCGGAGGAGGGCGTCGCCCTCGGCAGGGTCCATCGCCGCGACCTCAGCCTCGATCGAAGCGAAGACCCCCACCGTGTCCGGCGGGAGGTTGGGGGGGACCTCGGCGCCCTCCTCGAGGTTGGCCACGACGATCCAGGGCTTCAGCGTCAGGAAGCCGTAGCCACGCAGCGACTTCAGGTCCTCGTCGGACCAGTCGCCGCTTCGGAGGGGGCGCTCGGCCTCGATCGTGTGTCGGGCCCGCGTCAGGCGTCTGACGTCGGCTTTCGCCTCCTCGTCCCTCCCCCTCGCCCTGCGATGGGCGCCCTCCAAGCCGCTCTCGACGCCCGCCAGGTCGGCCAGCATGAGCTCGGCCCGGATCGTCTCGAGGTCGGCGGTGGGGTCGGCGGCCGGGTGGAAGGCAGCCAGGACGATGGCCAGCGCGTCGGCCTCGCGGAGGGTGGCGATCGACTGGGAGGAGAGCCCGCCGGGGACGTCCAGGAACCGCACCCGGGCCGGGACAACCCGCGCTGACCGCTCGATCTCGGCGAGGATCTCGAGGCGAGGATCGGGCGCGGCGACGACGGCCTGGTTCGACCGCCCCCCGGCGGCGCCCGTGCGGGTGAGCGCGGTGAACAGCGTGGACTTCCCCGCGCCGGTGAGCCCGGCCAAGCCGATGTCCCTCATCGGGCGCCTACGCTACCAAGCCTTCCGTGACGCACGCTCACCACCCGGGCTCCGCGTGCCGGTACCTCGAGCCGTGCTGCGGGTGGTGACCTCGCCTACCGCATGGCCGGCGAGGTGTGCCCGCACACGCGGCAGATCACCTCGCCGAGCGTGATGGAGAGGCGGGTGCTCCCGCACGCGTCACAGGCGTCCAGGCCTTCGGGCCAGTCGGGGTGCTCCGTCTGACAGCGAGGACAGATCAGGACGAGCCGGCCCCCGGCCACTCCCCGGGCCCAGGGCCGCTCGCGTTTGTCGGGGTCGTAGGTGCTGCGCCCGCACACCCAGCAGGAGGCTCCCCCAGGCATGCGACCACGATAGGGGATGGCGTCGGCCCCTCGCGACGTTGACGATGAGGAGGGCCGGGCGTAGGCTGAGGTTACTGACGAGTAGGTACGAGGAGGATCTCTTCCATGCGAGAAGCCGTGATCGTCGAGGCCGTCCGAGCACCCGTGGGGCGGAGGGGCGGGAACCTCTCCGGATGGCATCCGGTGGACCTCCTGGCGGAGGTGCTGCGCGCCGCGGTGGAGCGAACGGGGATCGATCCGGCGCGGGTCGACGACAACATCACCGGCTGCGTCTCCCAGACGGGGGAGCAGGCCATCAACATCGGTCGCAACGCGTGGCTGGCCGCGGGCCTGCCCGAGGAGGTTCCCTCGGTCACGATCGACCGTCAGTGCGGATCGTCCCAGCAGGCGGCGCACTTCGCCGCCCAGGGGGTGATGGCCGGCGCCTACGACGTGGCCATCGCCTCGGGGATCGAGCACATGACGCGGGTCCCGATGGGCGTCACGGCCGAGCAGGGCCCCGGGTTCCCGTTCAGCCAGAGGCTCCTCGACCGCTACGACGGACGCCTTGTCCCGCAGGGAATCTCGGCTGAGATCATCGCGGAGCGGTGGGGGCTCTCTCGGATTCGGCTCGACGAGTTCAGCGCCCGCAGCCACGAGCTGGCCGCCAAGGCGATCAAGGACGGGCGGTTCCAG
>DATKBL010000024.1:0-2235 GCA_035513995.1 Actinomycetota bacterium | reverse complement strand
ACAGGCGACGATCCAGCAGGAGTTCGGCGGGTGGACGGTGCAGCTCCGATTCCGCGGTGACGGAGGGGACGCCTGGGCGGAGATCACCGGACAGGCGGCGTGCGAGCCGTTCGGCGATCCGCGGAGAAGGATCGCGATCGTTTTGGACCGCGACGTCATCTCCAGCCCGGAGGTGGACCAGAGCGTGGTCTGCGGCGAGGGGATCACCGGCGGGGAGACCGTGATCACCGGCAACTTCACCGAGGATGAGGCCAGGAACCTCGCCGTGCTGATCCGCGGAGGGGCGCTGCCGGTTCCCGTGGAGGTGGTGGAGCAGCGGACGGTCGGGGCAACGCTCGGCGACCAGGCGATCCGCACGAGCGTCCAGGCCGCGCTGATCGGCGCCACCCTGACGATCCTCTACATGCTCGTGTACTACCGGCTCCTGGGCGCGCTGGCCGCGCTGGCGCTGGGCGCCTACGCCGTGATCGCGCTCGGCGCTCTGCTCGCGCTGGGCGCTACCCTCACGTTGCCGGGCATCGCGGGGTTCGTGCTGGCCGTGGGGATGGCCGTCGACGCCAACGTCCTCGTCTTCGAGCGGATCAAGGAGGAGCATGCGGAGGGCCGCTCCGTGCGCTCCGCGGGATCGGCGGGGTTCGAGCGAGCCTGGAGCGCGATCGCCGACTCCAACGCGACGACCGTGCTCGCGGCCATGCTCCTGTTCTTCTTCGCCTCGGGGGCGGTCCGCGGGTTCGGGGTGACGCTGACGATCGGCGTCCTCGCGTCGATGTTCAGCGCGCTCGTGGTCACTCGCGTGCTGGTCGAGCTCTCGGTTCGCGCGCGCGCTGTCCGCGAGCGCCCCGGGATGCTCGGGCTCGGGGTCGGCCAGCGGTTCCGGGCATGGCTCGACGAGCGACGCCCCGATCTCGTCGGCCACTCCCGCCTGTGGTTCACGATCTCGCTGCTCGCTCTGGCGCTGGCCGTCGGGGGGCTGGCCTTCCGCGGGCTGCGGTTCGGGGTCGAGTTCCAGGGAGGGCGCCTCGTGGAGTACTCGACCGAGGGCGCGGTAGCCCTCGACGAGCTGCGGTCGGAGCTCGCCGACGCTGGGTTCCCGCGCGCGGTGGTCCAGCGAACCGGGGACGGCAACATCTCCATCCGAACCGGGCGTGTGGCTCCCTCAGAAGAAGTGCGGATCGAGGACGCCGTCCGGTCCGCCGGGGGTGCGCCCACGGTCGAGCGGGAGGAGTTCGTCGGCCCGACGATCAGCGGGGAGCTGCTGCGCAAGGCGGTCATCGCCCTCGTCATCGCCCTCGTCGTGCAACTGATCTACCTGGCCGTCCGTTTCCGGTGGACGTTCGGCGCCTCGGCGGTCGCCGCGATGTTCCACGACGTCGCGATCCTCCTCGGTGTCTTCGCCTGGCTGGGGAAGGAGATCGATGGCGTCTTCCTGGCCGCGCTCCTGACGGTGATCGGGTACTCGATCAACGACTCGGTCGTCGTCTTCGACAGGGTCCGCGAGCGCTGGAACGAGCGCGCCCGAGAGCCTTTCGCCACCGTCGCCAACGATGCGTGCCTCCAGACGATCCCACGGACGATCAACACGGGACTGGGAGCGCTCTTCATCCTGGTCGCCCTCTACCTGCTCGGCGGGGACACGCTCACCGACTTCGCCCTCGCCCTGCTCATCGGGATCCTCGTGGGGACGTACTCGTCGATCTTCACCGCGACGCCCATCGCGGTCGCGCTCGAGAAGAGGGGGCCGGGTCCGCCCCCTCCGGCCCGAGCGAGCACGGTGGCTCCGGGGAGCCGGACCGCGCCGCCGCGACCGCGGCAGCCGGCATCGCGGGCGAGGTCCAAGAGTCGAAGGCGGCGGCGATGACCGCCGGCCGCCGCACCCGACGGCGTCCTACCGGGGTCGGCAGACCCGCCCGCCGGCTGGCGCTCCTCCTGATCGCCATCGTGACCGTCTTCTCGTACGGGGTCGTCGGCTACATGCTGCTCGACTTCGGGTTCATCGACGCCCTGTACATGACGGCGCTCGCGCTCACCACGGCGGGGTTCACGCCGGCCGGCGATCTCGACGGAGCCGCAAAGGTCTTCACCGTCACGATCGCCGTCCTCGGCGTGAGCGCCTTCCTCGCCGTGCTCGGAGTGCTGACGACGGCGCTGACGGATCGGCAGTTCATCACGAACGCCAGGAGGAGACGCATGGACAAGCGGATCGAGAAGCTTCGAGGCCATCACGTGATCTGCGCC
>DATKBL010000023.1:0-12711 GCA_035513995.1 Actinomycetota bacterium | reverse complement strand
GACGAGATCTACGGCCGGCTCCCGCGCGTCCACATGAGCGTGGATCTCACGGAGTCGCTCCGCTTCAACGACCTCGTCGAGGTCGAGCTCCGTGTCGAGGCTCTCGGCTCGACCTCGCTGACCTACGGCTTCGACATCCGGAAGGACGGTCGCCCCGCGGCCTCGGGCCGGATGATCGCGGTCCTGCTCGAGCGCTCGGGCGAGAAGGAGGAGTGGACCGACCGCCACCGCTCGATCCTGACGACCTCCGGGCGGCAGGAGTGGGACGGCCCCTGAGAGCGGCTCCCTCCGGGCCCCGGTACACTCGCGGCGGGGGGTGAGCGGGTGAGCGACGAGGAGCAGCACGGCACGCGGCGGATGGGCCGCGTCACCGAGGAGGAGGGCGAGCTCTCCTACGGGTCGTACCTGCGGCTCGACGAGGTCCTGAACGCCCAAACGCTGCTCTCGGACCCGGCCGCGCACGACGAGCTGCTCTTCATCATCGTGCACCAGGCCTACGAGCTCTGGTTCAAGCAGCTGCTGTTCGAGCTCGAGTCGGTGCGCGACCTGATGTTCGCCCGGAACGTCCCTCGCGCGCGCCACTTCCTGTCGAGGGTTCACGTGATCGGCAGGCTGATGCGCGAGCAGATCCACGTGCTCGAGACGATGGACCCCCAGGACTTCCTGGAGTTCCGGTCGAACCTCGACCCGGCCAGTGGGTTCCAGTCGGTGCAGTTCCGGGAGATCGAGACCCTCTCGGGCATCGACGACCCGAGCTACGCGAAGCTCGTGGTGCCCGAGGACCGCCCTCGGGTTCTCCGCCGGATGGAGGAGCCCGACCTGTGGGACGCGTTCCGCGACCTCCTCGAGCACCACGGCCTCCCGATGCCCGCGGACGATCAGGAGGCGCGTCGCGCGAGCCTGCTCAAGCTGGCCCGGGACCGGGACGCCTACCCCGAGCTGTGGCGTCTGGCCGAGGACCTCCTGATCCACGACCAGCTCTTCGCCCTGTGGCGCCAGCACCACGTGACGATGGTCGAGCGGCAGATCGGGTCGAAGACGGGCACGGGCGGCTCGGCCGGCGTGAGCTACCTGAGGGAGACGCTCGACCGCCGGTTCTACCCGGAGCTCTGGGCCGTCCGGAACGATCTGTGAGAGGGTGAGCGCCGTGAACAGGCTCGAGGCGTACCGGGCGGAGTTCCCCGTGGTCGGGGACAAGGCCTACCTGATCAGCGCTTCGCTCGGCCCGGTCTCGGGGCGGGCGAAGAGCGAGCTCGCCGAGTACGTAAAGGCCTGGGGCGAGATGGGCGCCCCAGAGCCGGTGTGGTTCGAGGCGATCTTCCCGAAGATGCGGCAGGTGAAGCGGCTCTTCGCCGACCTGGTGGGCGCCGACCCCGAGGAGCTGGCGATCACCACGAACGTGTCAATGGCGCTGTCCTCGATCGTCTCGTGCATGGACCTCTCCGGCGAGCGCAACCGGATCGTCTCGACCGAGCTCGACTTCCCGACGGACCACCACGTGTCGCACGCACAGGAGCGGCTCGGCGCAGAGGTGGTTGTGCTGGAGAGCCCCGACGGCCTGACCGTCCCCCTAGAGGCGTTCGACGAGGCGATCGACGAGCGGACCGCGCTCGTGTGCATCAACCGTGTGCTCTACCGGTCCAGCGCGCTGCTCGACGCGAAGGAGGTGTGCCGGCTCGCGCGCGAGGCCGGCGCGTGGTCGGTGATCGACGACTTCCACGGTGCCGGGATCATCCCGGTCGACGTTCACGACCTCGGCTGCGACTTCTACACGACGGGGGTGCTGAAGTGGCTGTGCGGCGGGCCCGGCCTCACGTTCCTGTACGCGCGTCGCGACCTGATCCCGTCGCTCGAGCCGACGGTCACGGGGTGGTGGGGTCAGGCCGATCCGTTCGACTTCTCGCTGGAGCTCGACCGTCATCCCACGGCGCGCCGCCTGGAGACGGGCACCCACCCGGCGCCGGTCGCGTTCATCGCCCACGGGGGGCTGGAGATCATCTCCGAGGTCGGCCCGGCGGCGATCCGCGAGCGGCAGGGCGAGCTCACCGACGCGCTGATCGAGGGCGCCGACCGTGAGGGGCTCCCGGTGCGCACGCCGCGGGACCGCACCGAGCGCGGCGGCGTCGTGAACATCGGCGTGGGCACCGAGGCGGCCAAGGTCGCCGAGGCGCTGTACGAGCGCGACGTGTGCGTGGACTCGCGGGGCGACGGGATCCGCGCCTCTCCGCACTTCTTCAACACGACCACGGACATCGACATGCTGTTCGAGGCCCTCCGGGAGATCCTCTGATGTGTAGAAGCATCAAGCGACTGCGGGAGCCGGGAGGGCCGCGCGCCTCCGATGAGGAGGTCCGCGAGGCGGCCCTGCAGTTCGTCCGGAAGGTGAGCGGCTACCGTCAGCCGTCGCAGCGGAACGCCGAGGCGTTCGAGGCGGCGGTGGACGAGGTCGCCGAGGTCTCGCGCCGGCTCCTCGACGCCGTCACCCGCTGACGACGGGTGCTACCCTCGACTCTCCCGAGCCTGTGGAGCGTGCCGCATGACCCGGCCTGAGATCCCGATGACCCCCGGCCCGACGGCCGTCCCCCCCGAGGTGTACCTGGCCCAGGGAAGCCCGCTCGTCTACCACCGGGGGCCCGGCTACGGCGACCTCCTCCGGGAAGTGGCCGCCGGCCTCAAGGCCCTGCTGAAGACCGAGCGCGACGTGCTCGTCTTCACCTCGTCGGGGACCGGGGGGCTGGAGTCCGCGGTGGCAAATCTCTTCTCTCCGGGCGACCGTGTCGTGGTCCCGGTCACCGGCTACTTCGGGGACCGCTTCGCGAGGATCGCCGAGGCCTTCCACCTCGACGTGCGCAGGATCGACTACGAGTGGGGTCGCGCCGTCGACCCCTCCGACGTGGAGCAGGCCGTGGGCGAGGCTCCGACGAAGGGCGTGCTCTTCCAGCACTCCGAGACCTCGACCGGCGTCATCAACGACGTCGAGCCGATCGCCAGGGCCGCGAGGGCGGCGGGCGCGCTCACCGCGCTCGACGTGATCTCCAGCGCGGGCGCGGTCCCCCTCGAGACCGATGCCTGGGGCATCGACGTGGCGATCGGCGGCTCCCAGAAGGCGCTGTCGGCGACGCCCGGCATCGCCTTCGTCTCGGTCTCCGAGGAGGCCTGGGCCGCGAGCCGGCAGGCCACGAGCCCGCGCTTCTACTTCGACTGGGCGGCCTACCGGGCGGCCTACGAGCGGGAGAACCCCGAGTCGCCGTGGACCCCGGCGATCTCGCTGATGCTCGGGCTACGCGAGGCGCTGCGTCTGTACCTCGAGGAGGGCTCCGAGGCGGTCCTGCGGCGCCACGAGCTGCTGTCCACCGCGACGAAGGAGGGCGTGCGCGCGCTCGGCCTGGACCTGTTCGGCGATCACCCCGAGCGGGCGTGGGCGGTGACGGCGGTGAAGGTGCCCGACGGCGTGGACGGGAAGGGGATCGTCTCCAAGATGCGGGCCGACCACGGCATCATCATCGCGGGCGGGCAGGGGCCGTTGACCGGCAAGGTGTTCCGCATCGGTCACCTGGGCTACTACGACCGCTTCGACATCGTGCGGTGCTTGTCCGCGCTGGAGCTCACCTTCATGGACCTCGGCTACCCGGCGAAGCCGGGGGCGGCGGTGGCCGCGGCCGAGGAGGTCTTCGCGCGGGCGTGAAGGTCCTCGTCACCGAGACGCTGGCCGAACAGGGGCTCGACCTGCTCCGCGAGTCGTTCGAGGTGGACGTCCGTCCCGAGCTCGCCTCCGAGGGGCTGTCCTCGGCGATCGGTCCCTACGACGCCCTGATCGTCCGCTCCCAGACGAAGGTCGACGCCCCGGTCCTGGAGGCGGCCGCCAACCTCAAGGTCGTCGGCCGCGCGGGCGTGGGCCTCGACAACGTGGACGTCGAGGCCGCCACCCGCCGCGGCGTGATGGTCGTGAACGCGCCCCAGTCGAACGTGCTCTCGGCCGCAGAGCACACGCTCGCGCTGCTGCTTGCGCAGGCGCGGAACATCCCTCGGGCGGACGCGGCGCTCCGCGCCGGCGACTGGGACCGAAGCCGCTTCCAGGGGATGGAGCTCAACGGCAAGACCCTGGGGATCGTGGGGCTCGGCCGCGTGGGCACGCTCGTGGCTCAGCGGGCGCTCGCCTTCGGGATGCGGCTGATCGCGTTCGACCCCTTCGTGCCGAAGGACCGCGCCCGCCAGCTCGGGATCGAGCTCATGCCCGACCTTGGGGCGCTGCTCGTCCAGGCCGACGTCGTCACGATCCACCTCCCGCGGATCCCCGAGACCGAAGGCCTCCTCGGCGAGCATGAGCTCCGGATGATGAAGCCCGGGGCGCGGCTCGTGAACACGGCGCGCGGGGGCATCGTGGACGAGGGCGCGCTCGAGGCCGCTCTCCGCGAGGGTCGCCTCGGTGGCGCCGCCCTCGACGTGTTCGACGAGGAGCCCGTCACCGATCACCCCCTCTTCGACCTGGAGAACGTGGTCGTGACCCCCCACCTGGGGGCCGCCACGAAGGAGGCGCAGGACAAGGCGGGGGCCTCGATCGCCGAGATGGTGAAGCTGGCCCTCGAGGGCGAGTTCGTGCCCTACGCGGTCAACATCGCCGCCGCCGAGGTCTCCGAGCTCACCCGGCCCTTCCTGCCGCTGGCCGAGCGGCTGGGCAAGGTCCTGCAAGGGCTGGCCGAGCAGGCCGTGGGCGCCGTGCACGTCGAGTACCAGGGAAGGGTTGCCGAGCACGACACGAGCGTGCTGACGCTGTCGGTTCTCAAGGGCCTGCTCGCCGGCGTGGTGCACGAGCCGGTCTCGTTCGTCAACGCCCCGATCATCGCGCGGGACCGGGGCATCACGATCAGCGACACTCGCCGCCTCGAGGCCGAGGACTACGTCAACCTGATCGCGGTCTCGGCCGAGACCGAGGCCGGTCCGGTCGAGGTGGCCGGCACCCTCGTCGGTCCGCGCGGCGCCGAGCGGATCGTCCGCGTCTACGACTTCGACGACGTCGAGATGGCCCCCGCCGAGCACATGGCGTTCTTCCTTTACGAGGACCGCCCGGGGGTGATCGGGACCGTGGGCACGATCCTGGGCGATGCGGGGATCAACATCGCCGGGATGGAGGTGGGTCGCAGGGAGGCCGGGGGACTCGCCCTGATGGGCCTCGCGGTGGACAGCCCCATCCCTCCCGACGTGCTGGAGCGGATCGTGCGCGAGGCGCGGATGCAGCGGGCCCGGTCGATCCTCCTCTGAGCGCTGGTCGGGCCCCGGGCCCGCCATGTACCCTGAGGACACCCGGAGCGAGGAGGACGAACGGATGCCCATCACGCCGGTCGCCAAGGTCTGGATGGACGGAGAGCTCGTCGACTGGGACGATGCGAGGATCCACGTCCTGACTCACGCCCTCCACTACGGGACCGGTGTCTTCGAGGGGATCCGAGCTTACGCGACGAAGCAGGGCCCCGGCGTGTTCCGCCTCACCGACCACATCCGCCGTCTCAACCACTCCGCCTCGGTCTATCTGATGGAGGTCCCCTACACCCCCGAGGAGCTGATCGAGGCGTGCAAGGAGGTCGTCCGCGCGAACGACCTCGACGCCTGCTATATCCGCCCGGTGGTCTACCGCGGATACGGCGAGATGGGGCTGAACCCCCTCAACGCGCCGGTGAGCACCTTCATCGTGACGTGGCGCTGGGGCACGTACCTCGGTGACGAGGCTCTCCAGAACGGCGCTCGTGTGGTGATCTCCTCGTGGCGGCGCATCGACTCCAACGCCCTGCCCTCGGGCGCGAAGGGCACCGGCCAGTACGTCAACTCCTCGCTGGCGAAGATCGAGGCGCTGAAGGCCGGGTACGACGACGCGATCATGCTCTCGCCGGAGGGCAACGTGGCCGAGGGCACCGGCGAGAACCTCTTCATCGTCCGGGACGGCGTGATCTTCACACCGCCGCGCTCGGCCGGGATCCTCGTGGGGGTGACCCGCGACAGCGTGGTGACGATCGCGAAGGATCTCGGCTACAAGGTCCTGGAGCGGAAGATCCTCCGCTCCGACGTCTACACGGCCGACGAGGTCTTCTTCACGGGGACGGCGGCCGAGGTCACGCCTCTCCGTGAGGTGGACGACCGCAAGATCGGCTCGGGCACCCGGGGGCCCGTCACCAAGGAGATCCAGGAGACGTTCTTCGCCGCCGCCTCGGGGGAGATGGACCGGTACCGCTCCTGGGTCGAATTGGTGTGAGGCTGGCGCGCCTCCGGATCGCCGACCGCATCGCGCACGGCGTCGTCGAGGGCGAGGGGGTCCGGCTCCTCCAGGGGACCTTCTTCGAGGCCCCCGCCCCGACCGGCGAGGAGGTGGACCTCGGGATCGGTCGCCTGCTGGCCCCGGTGATCCCCAGCAAGGTGATCGGGGTGGGGAGGAACTACGCCGACCACGCCCGCGAGCTCGGGAACGAGGTGCCCGAGGAGCCGCTGCTGTTCCTGAAGCCGTCCACCTCGGTGATCGGCCCCGACGATCCCATCCCGCTTCCCGACGTCTCCGAGCGGGTCGAGCACGAGGCCGAGCTGGCCGTGGTGATCGGGAGGCTGTGCCGCCGGGTCCCCGAGGAGGAGGCGCCGAAGTACATCCTGGGCTACACGTGCGGGAACGATGTCACCGCGCGGGACCTCCAGCGGGCGGACGACCAGTGGACGCGGGCGAAGGGGTTCGACGGTTTCGGGCCGCTCGGGCCCTGGATCGAGACCGACCTCGATCCGGTGGACCTCGGGGTCGAATGCCGGGTGAACGGCGAGGTGCGCCAGTCCGGCCGCACCTCGCAGCTCACGTTCACGCCCGGTTCCCTCGTGTCGTACGTTTCCAGGGTGATGACGCTCCTCCCCGGCGACGTGATCCTGACCGGCACCCCGGCCGGGGTCGGCCCCCTCGAGGCCGGCGACGAGGTCGAGGTGGAGGTCGAGGGGATCGGCGTCCTGCGCAACCCGGTGGTGTCCGGGTGACCGTTCGCGTCCGGTTCGCTCCGGCCCCCTCGGGAGAGGTGCACGTGGGCAATGCGCGCACGGCGCTGTTCGACTGGCTCTTCGCCCGCCACCACGGCGGCGTGATGATCCTGCGGATCGAGGACACCGACCAGGAGCGCGTGACCGAGGAGGCGATCACCGGCGTCCAGGAGTCGCTCCGCTGGCTCGGGATCGACTGGGACGAGGGGCCAGGCGTCGGCGGCGACTTCGGCCCCTACCGGCAGATGGAGCGGCTCGACCTCTACCGGGAGGTCACCGACCGGCTGCTCCAGCAGGGCGACGCCTACCGATGCTACTGCACGCCCGAGGAGCTCGAGGAGCGCCGGAAGCGCGCGCTCGAGCGGGGGGAGCGGCCGGGCTACGACGGGCGCTGCCGCGACCTCGATGAGCAAGAGCGAGCGGCGTTCGAGGCCGAGGGGCGGCCGTTCGCGATCCGGTTCGCCACGCCCGACCGCGACGTGACCTTCGAGGATCTGGTCCGGGGCGAGGCCACCTTCCGGGGGCCCGACGTCACCGACTTCGTGATCCTGCGCAGCAACGGCCTCCCGACCTACCTGCTCGCCGCGGCCGTGGACGACTGGAAGATGGAGATGACGCACGTGATCCGGGGCGAGGACCTCTTCTCGTCCACCCCGCGGCAGATCCTGTTGCTCGAGGCCGTCGGCGCCGAGCGGATCCCCGCCTACGGGCACCTCCCGCTGATCGTCGGACCCGACCGCGCGCCCCTCTCCAAGCGTCACGGCGCCGTCGCGGTGGAGCGGTTCCGCGAGGAGGGGTTCCTCCCCGAGGCGCTCGTGAACTACCTCGCGCTGCTCGGCTGGTCCTACGACGACCACACGACCTTCTTCACCCGCGAGGAGCTGATCGAGCGGTTCGACCTCTCGCGCGTTAGCCACAACCCCGCCGCCTTCGACCGAGAGAAGCTCGAGTGGATGAACGGCCACTACATCCGGGAGTCGTCCGACGAGCGCCTGGCCGACCTCGCCACCCAGTTCCTGAAGGACGCCGGAGTGAGCGCCGACCGCGACGTAGCGCTGCGGGCCGTGCCGCTGATCAAGGAGCGGATGAAGCTCCTGAGCGAGGCGGTCGACTTCCTGCGGTTCCTCTTCGAGGATCCCGAGCCCGAAGAGAAGGCCCGAGCCCAGATCGAGGGGAGCGAGGACTACCTGCGAGAGGTGGCCGATCGCCTCGAGGGGCTCGAGGGGTGGAACGCCGCGGCGATCGAGGAGGTCCTCCGCGGGCTGAAGGAGGAGCGCGAGCTGGGGTCGAAGAAGGCCTTCCAGCCGGTGAGGGCGGCCGTCACCGGCACCCTGATCTCGCCGCCGCTGTTCGAGTCGATCGAGCTGCTGGGCCGCGAGCGGACGCTGGCCCGCCTCCGGGCCGCGGCGGGAGGCTGAATGGGGCACGTCGCCGTCACCGCGATCGGCATGGACCGCCCCGGGATCGTGGCCGGCGTGACCGAGGCGATCCGCGATCTGGGGGCGAACCTCGAGGACGTGGCCTCCACGATCCTTCGGGGCCACTTCACGATGATGCTCGTCGTGTCGGTCCCCGAGGGCGTGGCCGCGGCCGACGTCGAGGAGGCACTGCGCTTCGCGGTCGAGCCCCTCGGCGTCTCGGTGACCGCCTCGGACGTCGAGGCCGGTGCCCCCGACCGGCCCGAGGCCACGCACGCCCTCGTCGTATACGGCTCCGACCGCCCCGGCATCGTGGCGGGGATCGCCAGGCTCCTCGCCGACCGCGGGGTGAACGTGACGAACCTCTCGTGCAGGCTGGTGGGCGACGAGGCCCCCGTCTACGCGATGGTGGCCGAGGTGCAGGTCGCGGAGGGCGAGGAGGACCTCGAGCGACTCATCGGGGAGCGCGCCCGCGAGCTCGACGTCGACGCCACGCTGCGGCCGATCGAGGTCGAGACCCTCTAGGCGCGCTTTGGCCGTCCGTCCCGTCGTCCGATACCCGGCACCCGTCCTGAAGCGCCCCGCGGACGGAGTCGGGGAGGTCACTGACGAGCACCGCGCGCTGGCGGAGGACCTCGTGGACACGATGCGGGCCGGCCCGGCCACCGTGGGCCTGGCCGCCCCGCAGATCGGGGTCTCCCTCCGCGCGTTCTGCCTCGACGTGTCCGGCCACCCCAAGGCGAGGACGAGCCACGGGCTGATCGTCCTGCTCGACCCCGTCCTGGTGGAGGTCCACGAGGAGGACGTGCTCCGGGAGGGCTGCCTCTCGGTCCCCGACCTGACCGCCAACGTCCGCCGCTCGGTGCGCGCCGTCGTCGGCGGGATCGATCCGGCCGGAGAGCGCCGCGTCTACCAGATGGAGGGGTTCGAGGCGCGGGCCCTCCAGCACGAGCTCGATCACCTCGACGGACGCCTGATCCTCGATCGCGTCGAGTCGGCCGCGGACGTCTTTCCACGGAAGGTGTACGGATAGGACCGAGGCCCCGGGCTTCCTGTACGATGCCCGGACCCTCAAGGAGATCCCGATGACGAGAGCGAGATCGGCGGTTCCCCGCGCCGCTCGACTGTTCGGCAGGGAGCGAGAGCTGCACGAGCTGCTCGACGCCGTCCTCCGCTCGCCCTCGCTCGTGGTGCTCGAGGGCGAGGCCGGCGTGGGGAAGAGCCGGCTCGTGCTCGAGCTCCTGGGGCGCCCGGAGCTGGGCGCGCGCCGGTTCCTGATGGGCCACTGCGCGGCCGTCGAGGAGCCCTTCCCGCTCGGGGCGGTGGTCGAGGCCCTGCGCGGTCTGGCCGATCTGCCCGCCCTCGCCGAGCTTAGCCCCGTCTGCGGCGTCCTCCACCCGCTGCTCCCCGAGCTGTCCGGCGTGCTGCCGCCGCCGGTCGAGCCCGGCAAGGACCGGCGCATGCGTCGGCACCTGGTCAGCCGGGCCGTCCGAGAGCTGCTGGCCCACGCCGGCGACCTCGTGCTGGTGCTCGAGGATCTCCACCGCGCCGACCCCCAGACGATCGAGGTGCTGGCCGATCTGGCCGCCTCACCGCCCGGGCGCATGTCCACGCTGCTGACCTACCGGCGCGAGGAGCTTCCGGAGGGCTCGTCCCTGCCCGAGCTGCTCGCGCACGTGCCTCCCTCGGTCCATCGGCTCCACTGGACGCTCGACCCGCTCGAGGAGGAGGGCGTACGGAGCATGATCGAGTCCGAGCTGGGCGGCGCCGACGTCCCCGACAGCTTCGTCCGGGGGATCCTCGAGAGCAGCGGAGGCCTCCCGTTCGCGGTCGAGGAGATGCTCGGGCACCTCCGGGAGCGCGCCGGCTCCCTCGAAGACCTGCTCGCCGGGTCGCCTCGCCGGTTCTCTGAGGTGCCGCTGGCGCTCCGCGACGCGATCTTCGACGAGGCCCCGGTCGCCGTGCGCGACTCGGTGCTCGGGCGGGTCGGGAGGCTCTCCCGGACGGCCCGCCGGGTCGTCGAGGCGGCCTCGATCCCGGAGCCGCCGGTCGAGACGCCTCTCCTCCTCCGCGTCACGCGGCTGGAGGAGGAGCGTTACGGCGAGGCGGTTGACGAGGCCGTCCGCGCCGGGCTCCTCGAGGACGCCGGCGCCGGGGGGGTGAAGTTCCGAGTGGCGATCGCTCGCGTCGCGGTCCACCGGGCCCTCTCCCCCGAGCGTCACCGGGTCCTCCACCTGGCCAACGCCCGGGCGCTCGCCGCCCTCGACCTCCGCGGGCCTGACAGCATCGCGTACCACTTCGGCGAGGCCGAGTCGGAGCGACGCTGGGCGCTCTGGGCCGAGCGCGCCGCCGACCAGGCGGCCTCGGTCGGCGATGACGCGTGGGTCGCCAGGATGCTCGACGAGGTGCTCTCCACGGCCTCGCTCTCGACCGAGGCCCGGGTCCGGATGTCGGTGAAGTTCGCGCGGGCGGCCCTGTACGGCCTCCAGCACTCGGAAGGGATCGGGATCGTCCGCCACATCTTCCACAGCGAGGCCCTCACGGCGCCGGTCCGGGGAGAGCTGCGGCTGGCGCTCGCCCGACTCCTGATGGAGTCGGGCGACGCCGGGGGCGCGCACGCCGAGGCGTCCGTCGCGGCCTCGGAGCTTCGAGGCCGACCGGCCGAGGTCGAGGCCTACGCCATGCTGGCCTCCCCGTGGGTGGCCGGGATCCCTCCCGGGGAGCACCTGGCCGCCGAGGCCCGCGCGGCAGAGCTGCTTCCCGGTCTGGAGGACGCCGAGCAGCGCGCTCAGGTCGAGGGCGAGCTGCTGGTCGCCCGGCTGCTCCGGGGAGAGCGGGAGGCCGTCGAGGGTCTCCACGAGATGGAGCGGGCACCCGCCACGATCGGCGCCGGCCGGGAGGTCCTCCGCACCCGCACCAACGCCGCCCTCGGCCTGATCCTCCTCGGCGACTACGAGGGGGCCGAGCGGATGCTGAAGGACGCTCTCACCGTCGCCGAGGATCCCGTGTTCGCCCGCCTCCTTCCCTACCTACGGGGCGACGAGATCCTCCTCGACTTCCTGGTCGGGCGCTGGGACGGGCTCCAGGAGCGCGCCGAGGCCGTGCAGGATGACGCCCCTCCTCACGCCCGCAACAAGGCCGACCTCGTGGTCGCGCTCCTCACGATGGCTCGGGGCGCCACGACGCGCGCCGAGACCATGCTGGGTGACCTCGCCCCGGAGGCACTCCGCAACGGAGCCGTCCCCCTCGCCGCTGCCGCCCTCTCGGCGACCTCCTGGGCGCGGACCGCCCGGGGCCATCCCGGGGGCGCCTTCGAGGCCGCCCGAGAAGCCCTGGAGCTGATCCGGGCGAAGGGGATGTGGACCGTGGGGGGCGAGGCGGTGTCGATGTTCGTGAGCGCCGCCGTCCGTGTCGGGAGGGTGGAGGAGGCTCGCGCGGCTCTCGCCGAGCTGTCGGACGGTGTCCGCGATCGCTTCGCTCCCGACGCGAGCGCCGCCCTGCTCACCTGCCGGGGGCTCCTTCGCGGGGAGGAGGGGGCCGCCGCGTTCGCCCGCGCGGCGAGGGCGTGGGAGGCCCTTCCCAGACCCCTCGCGGTGGCCGCGTGCAGGGAAAGCCAGGGCGACGCCCTCGCCCCGATCGACGGGGTTCGGAGCCGCGCCGCGCTGACCGAGGCCCTGGCCGTCCACGAGCGCCTGGGGGCGACCTGGTACGCCGACCGCGTTCGAAGGAAGCTGCGCGGCTCGGGCGTGGCCGTCCCCCGACCGTGGCGCGGCGGACGACGCGGTTACGGCGACGAGCTATCGCCGCGGGAGCTCGAGGTCGCGGGGTTGGTAGCCGAAGGCTGGACGAACCGGCAGATCGCGGAGAGGCTGTACCTGTCTCCCCGGACGGTCGGGCACCACGTCTCCAACGCGATGCGGAAGCTGGGGGTGACCTCCCGGGCAGCCCTGGCCGTGGCGACCACGAGCGGCGGAGGGGAAGAATAGGTCATCCGCACCATCGCGACCGTCTCCGGCATCCCGCATGCTGAAGGTCCGGCGCGGCCGGGAGGCGGTCGGGCGACGCTGTCAGCAGAGCGGGTTGGGATCGTCGCCATCTTCCGACCGGTCGTCGCCCGGATCTGGGGAGGGCGGGCCTCGGGGCCCGCCCTCCTCCTTCAATCCCGGAGGTCCTCGGAGAGCGCCTCCACGATCTCGGAGACCAGCCACCCCAGGTAGCCGTAGACGGCCATGCGCGGGGCGTCGGGGTGGTCCCGGGGGAGCGGCTCCGGCTCCTCCGACACGTCGAGCTGGGT
>DATKBL010000022.1:0-5494 GCA_035513995.1 Actinomycetota bacterium | reverse complement strand
CCGACGCCCCTGGTGCCCGAGACGTGCTCCAGCCCGATGAACCCGGCCACCGCCACCTCGGAGACCTCGACAGGGTCCAGGTCGGCGCGGACGTCGCCCTCCTCCTGCGCGCGCCGCAGCAGCTCGGTGGAGAGCCCGACCCAGGCCTCGAACTGGCCGTTCACGATCGAGGCCAGCTGGGGCTCGCGCGACAGCTCGTCGGCGAGCCTCCCCACGCACCGAGCCGACGGGTCGGCCTCGATCAGCTCGGTGACGGTCCGCATCACGGCGACCATCCGGTCGATCGCGCGCTCCTCCTCCTCGAGGACGGCGAGCACCTTCCCGTGCCACTCCTCGTGCTTCGAGCGGAAGACCTCCAGCGCGAGCTCCTCCTTCGAGGCGAAGTGGAAGTAGAAGGCCCCCTTGGTCAGGCCGGTGGCGCTCACCAGATCGCTCAGCGACGTCGAGGCGTACCCCCGATCCGCGAAGGCCTCGGCGGCCTCCGCCAGGATGCGGCGGCGGGTCTCCTCGCCTCGGTCGGTCTGCGGTGTCACGGCCCGGAACCTTACATACCGACCGGTCGGTTCGTCAAGCGTCCTGGTTAGGGCGGCCCGTCCGCGGATAGGCTGGGTGCGAGGAGGTGTGTCTGCATGCTTCAGGTAACCGAAGCCGCCGTCGGCGTGATCCGACAGATCCGCATCGCCACCCCGGGCGTCTCCGACGAGGCCAAGGCCCGGATCCAGCTCGTCGCCTCGGGCGAGGAGGAGCAGCCGGGTCTGGGGTTCGGCTTCTCCGACGACCCCATCGAGGGCGACCAGCCGGTCGTCGAGCAGGAGGACATCCAGGTCTTCCTCGCCCCCGAGCTGGTCGAGCCACTCGCGGCCGCGGTCGTGGACGCCGTGCCCGGCGAGGAGGGTCAGCAGCTCGTCCTGCGGGAGCAGGAGGGGGAGCCGGAGGACGGCGAGAGCTGAGCCGATCGTCCCCGGCTAGCATGGGGGACGTGCCGGAGTACCCGGAGGTCCAGGCGCTCGCCGAGCGCCTGGACGACGCCTACCGCGGCGCGAAGCTGGAGGGCGTCGACTCGATCCAGTTCTCCGCGCTGAAGACGGTCGAGCCGTCCCCCGACGAGATGGTGGGGCGGACCATGACCGGCGTGGGCCGCCATGGGAAGTGGCTCCTGCTCGATCTGGGCGGCCCCCGGGTCGCGCTCCACCTCTCCCAGGGCGGGCGCGTGACGCTGGAGGACCCTCCGAAGCGGACGCGGCCGCGCGGCGGCGTGGTCAGGTTCCGCTTCGGCGGGAGGCCCGGGCTGATGGTCCGGGAGTTCGGCACCGAGCGCCGCGCCGCGTGGCACGTCCTGGCTCCGGGAGACGAGGGTCCGCTGGGCGTGCTCGGGCCCGAGGCGATCTCGGAGGAGTTCGCCGCGTGGCTGTCCAGCGCGGACGACACCAGGAGGGTGCACACGATCCTCCGGGATCAGCGGACGGTGGCCGGGGTGGGGCGCGGCTACGCCGACGACATCCTGCACCGGGCGTCCCTGTCGCCGTTCTCCTCGCTCGTCAAGCTCGGGGACCAGGAGCGAGGGCGTCTCGCAGACGCCGTTCGCGAGGTGCTGGCCGAGGGACTGGAGGCCGAGCGGAAGCGCACGGGAGGACTCCCGCCGAAGCTGGGGGACCACTTCGCGATCCACGGGCGGTGGGGCCGGCCCTGCCCGCGGTGCGGCGACGACCTCCGGAGGATCTCCTACGAGTCGCACGAGGTCACCTACTGCCCCAGGTGCCAGACCGGCGGGAAGGTCCTGGCCGATCGAAGATTCTCCCGTCTCGTGCGCTGATTCCCCGGGTTCCTCCTTGCCAATGCGAGTGCTCCATCGCAATATGTGCCCACGGGAGAAAGGAGGTGGTCCGATCGTGCATAGACGTTCGACGACCCCCGAGGTGACTGGCTGCTGAGGCCGTCCCTCCGCGGGTAGGGGACCACCTCCCCGCCCCGCGATTGCCGGGACGAGGGCCCGGCGGAATCCAACCAGATCACCCTCATCGCGGGCCCCGGCGTGGTCGGGCCGGGCGAAGCCGGAAGGCGGAAGCGCTCGCGATGACGCAGCGAGGGCGGGGCCGGATCCTTCGGATCCCGGCCCCGCCCCCCTTCTCCCCTTCGCCGGGACCTCCCTCGGGTATGATCGACGGGACCCGATCTCGAGGAGATGGCATGCAGCTGACGCAGACCGCGGCCGCGAAGGTGAAGGAGCTCCTGACCCAGGAAGGGCACCCCGAGGCGGCCCTCCGCGTGGCCGCGCAACCCGGCGGGTGCTGCGGCTACCGCTACTCGATGGCCCTCACCGACGAGTTCGGCGAGGCCGACCAGACGGCCGAGTTCCACGGCGTGCGCGTGGTGATCGACTCCGAGAGCGCTCCGCTCCTCGACGAGGCGACGATCGACTTCGTGGACTCGCTGGAGCAGAGCGGCTTCGCCATCGAGAACCCCAAGGCCGGGGGCGGCTGCACCTGCGGCCACTGAGGCCGCTCAGCCCCTCCGCTTCCTCGCCCAGCGCCTGGACAGCGCCTCGACCTGCCCCGCGGTCAGCCCCCGCTCGGCGACCCGCCTCGCCGCCTCCTCCTGGAGGTCAGGGGCCTCCAGCACCCTCAGCGCCCGTGCGTGTCGGGCGCTGATCGCGCCGCCGGCCACCATCTCCCGGACGGACTCCGGCACGCCCCGCAGGCCCAGGCGGATCGGTCGGTGGTGCGGCCGCCGATCCCCGTTCCTCGCCCCGCGGCCGCCTCCACCGAGACGGGAGCCATCGACCCCCCTCGCTCCGGAGCCATGCGGGTGGCGGCCGGGGTGGTCAGCAGGGCCTGGGAGACGCTCGGAGGCTCCCGCTCGTCGAGCCGGGCCCGCGCGGCGCGCTTGGGCTCCAGCAGGAGGCGGCCGGCGAGCAGGCCGGCCGCGACGAAGATCCCCCCGGCGACCATGAACGCCCCGCGCACCCCGAGCTGCTCGCTCAGCCAGCCGGCCGTGGCGGCGCCGAGCAGGAAGGCGATGTCCTGCACAGCCTCGGAGGCCGCCATCACCCGCCCCCGGAGACGATCCGGGGTCCGCTCCTGGAGCAGCGAGCCGTAGGACACCGAGCCGATGCCGTTGCCGGATCCCGCGATCAGCCACAGGAAGAGGACGGGGACCAACGAGCTTGCCTGGGACGCGACCAGGATGGCCAGGCCGACGAGGATCACGCTCACCCCGAAGATCCGCTCCCGGACCCAGCGGCGGGCCGCGGCCGGGGCGGCGATGGCGCCGAGGATCATCCCCAGGCCCCAGATGCCACCGAGGAACCCCAGCCACTCGGGCCGCCCCTCCAGGGTTCGGAGCACGTAGAGGGGCTCGAGCGGCGACCGGATCGCGGCCCCGAACATGATCAGCGCGGTGATGATGAAGACACCTCGGACCAGGCGGCTCCGGATCGCGTAGCGAGCCCCCTCGACGAGCGCGGCCACCGGGGAGGAGGGGGCCGGGGCGGTCTCGTCGTCCGGCTTGGGGATCCGCACCCGTGACAGCAGCAGCGCCGACAGCACGAACGACCCCGCGTTCACCGCGAAGGCCCATCCCGTCCCCGCCCCCGCCACGAGGAGCCCTCCGATCACCGGGCCGAACATCACCGAGATGTGGAACGTCGCGCTGACGAGCGCGTTCGCGGCGACGAGGCGCTCCCGCGGGACCACGTTCGGGAGCGAGGCCTGGAGGCTGGGCTGGAACAGGGCGCCGAACAGCCCCAGCGCCGCGGCGACCGCGTACAGGTGCACGAGCGAGGAGGGGCGGGGGGCCACGAGCAGTGAGGCAACGGCTAGGGCCCGAAAGATGTCCGCGCCCATCATCAGCCGTCTTCGGGGGAACCGGTCCACCAGCGGGCCGCCCAGCGCCCCGGCCACCGCCGACGGCGCGACCTGGACGATCAAGAGCGCCGCCAGCGCGTGGGCACCCACGTCCCGCTGGGCGATGCTGGCGACGACCGCGAGCGCGTAGATCCAGTCGCCCAGGTTCGACACGCCCTGCGCCGCCCAGAGCCGCATGAAGTCGCGGTGTCCCACCAGCGCGCGGAACTGCCCGACGCCGGAGGGGAGGAGGCGCGAGCCGCACAAGCGGTGGAACCCGACGGCGGCGCCCAGCGCGATCGTCAGGTCCCCGATCGAGAAGACGTTCCTGAGGGGGAAGGGCTCGGGGATCGCGAAGATGTCCCCGAGGAACCGCAGGTGCGGGTCGATGATCGCCACCGAGTTCGAGAAATGCCCCGGGTGGAGCGCCATCCCGGCCGCCTCAAGGGCCGCGGGGTCGGCCGGCATCACCCCGCCGTTCGCCGCGATCGCAAGGAAGTTCAGAGCGCCGCCGATGGCGATCAGCCACAGGCCGGGGATCCGACGGTTGTTCCAGAAGAAGAACCCGGCGACGACGTAGGAGCCGACGTGCAGGGCCACCTGGAGGTCGCGCGGGCCCGACAGGAGGGCCACGCCCACCTGCATGCCGGCCGCGGTCATCAGGAGCCACAGCCGGCAGAAGCGGACCTCGGCCAGCCTGGAGAGCCGACCCCCCGTCAGCGGGAGGGTGACGACCACCAGACCGACGAAGGCGAGTAGCAACATCCGGTCCCCTCCGTCGGATCGGTCCCCTCTCTATCGGTTGATCGGCCTATGCCCTTTACACCTCCGCCAGAGGAGGAAGGTCCTCAAGGATGTCGCCCCGATGGCCGATAGACGCAGAACAACTTCCGACGTCCGGATGGCAAGAGAAGGAGGTGGGCGGATGAAGGCCCGAGTGTTTCGAGTGATGGTCGCGCTCAGCGCTCTCACCGTACTCGTTGTGGTGTTGGGCGCGGAGCGCAAGTGGTAGGACGCTGTACCGCGGGCGCCCCGGATCCGCCTCCCCGGGGCGCCTGCTGCTCGCCTAACGACCAGGAGCGAGGTTCGTGAGCGAACGCCGACGCATCAACCGATACGTAGCCCTCGTCTCCATCATCGGCCTCGCTCTCTTCGCGTGGCTGATAGTGAGGAACGGGCCGAACGCCGTTCGTGACGCCTTCTGGACCCTCTGGCCGTTCACCGTGTTCGTGGTGCTGGGCCAGCTCCTCCCCGTGAGGATCCCTCGCCGGGGCGAGGAGGAAGAGATCACCACCTCCTCCACCTTCGCCTTCGCCATCCTCCTGGCGGCCGGGCCGGCCGCGGCCGCGCTCAGCCTGGCGGTGGCCTCGGTCGCCTCCGACCTCTTCCGACGGAAGCCCATGTGGAAGGCGGGCTTCAACGTGGCCCAGTACACGCTGTCCCTCTACGCGGGACACCTGGTGCTGGATGCCTTCGGGTTCGCCTCGGTGTTCGAGGGCGGGCTCGAGGGTGTGCAGATGGGCTCGCTCAACCTGCTGGCGGTGGTCCTCGCCGCCACCGCGTACTTCCTGGTGAACAACACCGTCACGGGGGTGGCGCTGGGCGTGGCGCAGAACGTCCCAGTGATCCCCTACCTGCGGCGGGACATCGGC
>DATKBL010000021.1:0-2671 GCA_035513995.1 Actinomycetota bacterium | reverse complement strand
ACGCGGCTGCCAGGAGTATCTTCGGGAAGCGTCTCATCGAGGTATCCCTCCTCAGGGACATAGGGACGTCTGGGATGCGGGCTCCACGTTGCCGGGCCTGCCCCGGCGCCGATCTCCGGTAACGACCACCCCCTTGGCGGGCCATCTCTGCGGACCCTGAGACGCTACCGAGAATGGATCAGCCCAGTCAAATCGGCGTAACACGAGAGCGTTCACGCTCCGGGTGGCTCGCCTTCGGACGCGCGACCCGTACAATCGTGCCCGTGGATCGGCTGCTGATCACCGGGGGGCGGCGCCTCGAGGGGACCGTCCGGATCAACGGGGCGAAGAACTCCGCCCTGAAGCTGATGGCGGCCTCCCTCCTCGCCGACGGGACGACCGCCCTCCACAACGTGCCCGACATCCTCGACGTCGGGACGATGTGTGAGGTGCTCGAGCACCTGGGCGTGGGGGTGGTCCGCAGGAACCGCTCGATCGCGATCGACACCTCCGGGCCCCTCGGCACAGAGACCCCCTACGAGCTCGTCCGCCGGATGCGAGCCTCGATCCTCGTCCTGGGCCCCCTCCTGGCCCGGCACGGCCGCGCGAGGGTGGCGATGCCCGGCGGGTGCAACATCGGGACGAGGAACATCGACCTCCACGTGCGAGGCCTCGAGCGGATGGGTGCGACCTTCGTGTCCGAGCACGGCTACCTGGAGGCGCGCGCCGACGGGCTCCAGGGCGCCGTGGTCTCTCTCGACTTCCCCAGCGTCGGGGCCACCGAGAACCTGCTGATGGCGGCGGTCGCGGCCCGCGGCACCACGGTCGTGGAGAACGCGGCGCGCGAGCCCGAGATCGCCGATCTCGCGGAGTTCCTCACGGCGATGGGGGCGCGCATCGACGGCGCGGGCAGCCCGACGCTCGAGATCGAGGGCGTGGACGCGTTCCGGCCGGTCGAGCACACGGTGATCCCCGACCGGGTCGAGGCCGGCACGTTCGCGATCGCCGCCTGCGTGACCCGCGGCGACGTGCTGCTCGAGGACGCGCGCGCGGACCATCTCGATCTGGTGCTCGCCAAGCTGGAGGACGCGGGCGCGACCGTCGGCGTCGTCGACGGCGGGATCCGCGTTCGGATGAACGATCGGCCGCGGGCGGTCGACCTCGTGACGCTGCCGTACCCGGGGTTCGCCACCGACCTGCAGCCGCAGATGCTGGCGCTGCTCGCGGCGGCGGACGGGACCAGCATCGTGACCGAGAACGTCTTCGAGCGCCGATACATGTTCGTGGACGAGCTCAACCGCATGGGCGCCGACATCCGCACCGAGGGCCACCACGCCGTGGTCCGGGGGGTGGAGCGTCTCTCCGCCGCCCCTGTTCGGGCGCTCGACATCCGCGCCGGGGCGGCGATGATCATCGCGGGCCTCGGCGCCGACGGCTCCAGCGAGATCGCCGACCTCCACCACATCGACCGGGGCTACGAGGAGATCGACGTCCGCCTGGCCTCGCTCGGCGCGTCGGTCGAGCGCCGGACGCTCGCTCCCGCGCTCTCCACGTGAGGAGGGCGGCGGCCCTCCTCGCCCTCGTCGTCGCGATCCTCCCCGCGCCCGCGGCCGGGGCCCAGGAGGGACCCCGGGCGATCCTCGTCCTGGGGAGCCCGGGCATCACCTACGAGGACGCGGTCGCGGACCAGGACCTCCGCGCGGCCGCCGCCTCCGGGGGGATCGGCCTGATGACCACCCACGCCAACGATCCGGAGGACGCAGTCCGCGTGGTGCTCGACGGGGGAGCCGAGGGCGAGGGCGACCTCCTGGTGGAAGCGGCCGAGGAGGCCGGCCTGACGGTCGGCTCAGCGGGGAGCCCGGAGGCGGGCCTGGTCCTGGTGGGACCCGGGCCGGTCGATCTCCAGGGCGCCCTCGAGTCCGCCGGCGGCTCGGAGGTTCTGCTCATCGTGGCCTTCCCTCACCCCTCGCTCCCCATGCGGGAACGTGGCGACGTGGTCACCCCGCTCGTCGTGGCGCGCGGCCCCGCGGAGGAGATCCTCGCCGAGGGAGGATCGGTCGCCGGGCTCACCTCGGAGACCACGCAGCGGGAGGGCCTGGTCGCGAACGTGGACGTGGCCCCGACCGTCCTCTCTCACCTCGGCGTCCCCATCCCCGCGGCCATGACCGGCTCGCCGATCGAGATCGAAGGAGAGGCGCCGGGCGACCTCCACGCCCGCTTCCTGGACATCCGGGCCGTGCGGCTCGGACTCCAGCTGCTGCTCCTGGCGGTGGCGCTGGCGGCGCTCGTGGCCGTCGGCCTCTTCCTGCGCCTGCGCCCGCCCGCTCCCGAGGTGGCCAAGGCGCTCGGCGTCTGGACGCTCGTCGCGATCGCCCTGCCGCTCGCCCTCCTGCCGGTGAGCGTGCTGCCGAGGGTGACGTGGGTGACCGCGCTCGGGATCGCGGCGATCCTGACCGCCGCGATCGTCGCGGGAGCCTGGGTGGTGGGTCGGCGCGACGCCCCCGCGGCGGTGGCGCTCGTCGGCGCCGCGGGGCTCGTGCTCCTGGCCCTCGACGGCCTCCGGGGATGGCCGGCGATGATGATGCCGGTGATCGGGGGCGGCGCCCTCGACGGGGCCCGCTTCCACGGGATCGGCAACGTCTACGCGGGGGTCCTGCTGGCCGGGGCGGTGCTCGTCGCGGCTCACCTCCGC
>DATKBL010000020.1:0-3370 GCA_035513995.1 Actinomycetota bacterium | reverse complement strand
GGTGGCCCGCGGCGAGGTGGACGGATCCGCGATCGACTCGCACGTCCTGGCGATCGAGCTGCGCGATGATCCGGAGACCGCCGGGAGGCTGCGGGCCGTGGATTCGCTGGGGCCGTCGACGATCCAGCCGATCGCGGTGTCCAGGCGTGTCCCGGAGGGCGTTCGGGAGGCGATCCGCGACGTCCTGGTGGCGATGCACAATGATCGGGTCATGCGGCCCACCTTGGGTGCCGGGCTCATCGAGCGGTTCGTTCCGGTGGACGCCTCCTCCTACGACGACATCCGGATGATGCTGGACGCCTGCGAGCGGGCGGCCTTCCTCGAGCTCCGCTAGTCGAGGTCGAGCACGACCCTGCGCCGGCGCGGGCGGCGGCGGCGGAGCCGCTCCGCTCGCTCCACGGCCGGGTTAGTCTGCACGCAGGCGAGCACGATGGAGGGTGCGATGGCCTGGGAGGATCTTGGGGGACAGCTGATCTCCGCGGCGGCGGCCGCGTCCTGGGGCGACCGCCAGATACAGGTCTTCGCGATCCACGACGACGGGGAGGTCTGGAACCGGTACTGGGACGGCGAGCGGTGGCACGAGTGGGAGTCGCTCGGGGGGAGCTTCACCGGCCAGCCGGGCGCGGCGGCTCGCGATGGGAGCCAGATCGACGTTTTCGCCGTCGGGGCCGACGGGGTCCTCCGCCACCGGTGGTGGGACGGGATCCGGTGGGTCGACTGGGAGGAAGTCGAGGGTGCCCCTCACGACGCCTCCGCGGTCTCCTGCACCTGGATCGGGGGTCGGCTGGACCTGCTGGTCACCGCGCCCGATGGGCGCCTCTGGCACGCCGCCCTCTGAGCACGTGGGCGCGATCGACCGGCTCCGCGAGAGCGACGCTTGGCGAGATGTGATCGAGGGCGAGACCGGCCGGCGCGTCCGGGAGCTTACCCGGCGCACGCCGGTGGTCGAGGGGCCCTCGGGCGTCCTCGTCAAAGCGGAGGGGCTCCAGCGGACGGGCTCGTTCAAGGCACGCGGAGCGGTGGCCAAGCTCGCCACCCTCGGTCCCGACCGGGGGGTGGTGACGGCCTCAGCGGGCAACCACGGCCTGGGCGTCGCCTACGCGGCGAGGGCGCTGGGCCTGCGCGCCACGGTGGTGGTCTCGGAGATGGCGCCGGACGTGAAGCGCCGGGGGATCGAGGCGCTCGGCGCTCGCCTCCTGGTCCACGGGTCCGGCTACGACGAGGCCGAGGCCCGCGCGCGCGATTTGCCCGGCGACGCCGTGTTCGTCTCCGGGTTCGACGATGAGCACGTGATGCTGGGGAACGGGGGGACGACCGCGCTCGAGCTGTCCGAGCAGCTGGGCGGGCTGGGCCCTCGCGACCTCGTGCTGATCCCCGTCGGCGGGGGAGGGCTGGCGTCGGGCATCGGCGCCGTGCTGGCGGGAAGCGGCGCACGGCTGGTGGGGGTGGAGCCCGAGTCGAACCGCGCCATGCACGTCTCGTTCGCCGAGGGTGAGGCGAGGACCTCCTATCCTGAGGGAGGCCCCACGCTGGCGGAGGGGCTGGAGGGCGCGGTGGCCGAGCGGCCGTTCGAGCTCTGCCGGGAGGCGCTCCAGGAGATCGTCCTGGTGAGCGAGGACGGGATCCGGTCGGCGATCGCCCGGGGGTTCGTCGAGCTCGGCCTGATCCTGGAGGCGTCCGCCGCGGTCTCGCTCGCCGCGGTGTGGGACGGGGCCGCCGCAGCGGACGGCGGACGCGTCGTCTGCATCGCGACGGGCTCGAACATCGATCCCGACCTGCTGGACGACTGCCTCCGCGGCTAGCGCGCGTTCCTCCAGAGGATGCGCACGATCCGGTCCTCGGCCGCCTTGGCCGCCGACGTGGACACCCTCTGGGACAGCAGCGAGAACTCCACCCACGTCGCCGTGCGCTTCGACTCGACCCAGCCCGACAGCGCGCTGATGCCGCTCAGCGTGCCGGTCTTCGCCCGCACCGGCACGCCGTCCAGCCGTCGCGACAGCGTGCCGACGCCGCCGGTGGGGAGGGTGGACCGGAGGCGGTCACCCCAGGGCTCGCTCTCCGCGCGGCCGAGCAGCCGTGCGAGCGCCGCGGGCGTGGTGCGGTTCGCGTAGGAGAGCCCGGAGCCGTCGTGGCTGGTCGCGCGGCCCCCGTGCGCCTTCGCCCACGCGGCGATCGCCTTCGCCCCCTTGGCGATCGTCCCCGGGGCCCCGCTCGTCGCCACGGCGAGTCGCTTCGTCAGGACCTCGGCCCAGAAGTTCGAGGAGGCGTGATTCGTGATCGCCAGGACCCCCGAGAGGGGCCGCGAGGTCACACGGGCCACCTCGGGGAGCCTGGACGGGTGCCGGCCCATCGCGGGCTGCTTCCCCACCTTCACGCCCAGCTTGCGCAGCCGCTTCGTCAGGGCCTTGGCCGCGCGCCGCTCCGGATCGCGAACGTGGCTTCCGCCAGCCTCGTTCCCACGGAACGTGAGCGCCGTGGGCAGCGCGATCACCGTCCGGGGGAAGTAGGAGCGCCAACCGGGCGCCCACCAGTCGCGCCCGAAGACGGAGGTGCTGCCGCGGACCCCTCCGGTGATGCGGCGGACGCCCTCGTCTCGGATGCGGCGCGCGAGGTTGCCGAGCTTCCCCGGCCCGACCTCGGGGTCGCCGGAGCCCACGATCCACAGGTTCCCGCGAACCACGCCGTCCCGCGGGCTGGGTGCCAGCGCCCGCGTGGAGAGGGTGCTGTCGGGCCCGAGCGCGTCGAGGAGCGCCATCGAGAGGAGGAGCTTCTGGTTCGAGGCGGGCGTCCTGGCGACGGTGTCGCTGCGGCGGAAGAGGTAGGCGCCGGCCTCCCGCACGGAGACCCCCATCCCGAGGCGCGAGGCGATCTCGTCGATCTTCCGCATCCAGGCGGCCTTCACGACGGCCAGCTTGCGGGGCGGCGAGGTCGCGGCGAGGTTGCGCTCGTCCTGTTGCGGCCAGCGCGCCCGGAAGAGGTGGGTCCCGATCTCACGCCAGGCCATGCACACCTGGAGCGAGGCGGTGGAGGTTGAGCTCAGGAGCGGGCGGTCCTCCGTGGTCCAGGAGTCTCCGCGCCGGCGCTGGATCACGACCTCCTGCCCGGGCTTCGGGGGCAGCACCGCCACACGGACCCGCGCGCACCCGGAGGCGGGCATGGGGCTGCGCGAGAAGGTCACGGTGACGGCCGCCTCCACCTCGACGCCCAGTGTCGGCGAGACGACCTCCTCGCAGGGCACGGTCTCGCGGGTCTCCGCGTGGATCAGCGCGCGGTAGTCGGCGATCTCGTCCGGGAGGGTTACGACGGCGAAGCCGCCCCCGCCGCCGGTCGTGGTCGTCCCCACGTCCTCCCATTCGGCCTCACCCGGCAG
>DATKBL010000019.1:0-44601 GCA_035513995.1 Actinomycetota bacterium | reverse complement strand
TCGCCCGCCACGGCACCGACGACGCCCACGGCCAGCACCGGGACGAGCACCGCGACGACGAAGGCGGCCACGACCCCCCGCCGCCGGCGGAACGTCGCCGCCAGCGCGGCGGCGATGAGGATGTTCAGCGCGAACAGCAGCGCGATCACCGGGGCGACCAGTTCCGCGGCGGACAGGAGGACCCTCGACATCGACCACAGGAAGACGGCGATCGTCGCCAGGGCACCCAGCGGGATGACGATCGCGAGGAGGGCTCGGCGCCGGTGCTCCTCGCTCATCGCCTCGAGAGCTCCTTCGGGTTCACGGCCTCCTCGACCTCTCGCCACCCGAGCTCGTCCACGCCCTCCTCCTCCTGCCGGGCCCACCGGAAGAAGAGGACCGTGATCACGCCCCAGAGGATGAACCCGCCGAGGATCTTCATGGCCAGCCCCGCCACGCGCTGATCGGTCAGGGCCGAGATGCCCCAGATCCGCGGCAGCTCCTCGTAGACGCGGTAGAGGGGCTCGCTGCCGAAGGTCAGGAACGAGGCGGGCACCGTCGGCACGATCGACTGCGCGAAGAGGTAGAGCATCTGGAGCGGGTACGGGAGCCGCTCGATCTCCACGATCGGGGAGAGCACCGGCATCCACATCAGGAGGGCCGTCCCCACCAGCGCCGCGTGCGTGGCCAGGTGGACCAGCGGCTGGTGGAGGTAGAGCGTCACGAAGGCCGGCCAGTGGATCACCGCGATCACGAGGTTGAACAGGACGAGCGCCACCATCGGCTTCGACAGCGCCCGCACCACGACGAGCACCCACCGCGGCCGGAGCAGCCACCGCAGCATCCACCCCGGCGTCCCGAGCAGGAGCAGCGGCGGCGCGACGAGGGTCATCAGCAGGTGCTGGAGCATGTGCGCGGTGAAGAGCGACCGCTCACCGAGGTCGTGGATCGGCCAGTCTGCGGCGACGAGCAGCGTCACCACCCCGAACCCGAACGCGACCTTCTGGCCCCGGGTGGCGGGCGGGTCGCCGGGCGAGACGTGCCCCGGGCCGACGCGCCGGAGCGCGTACACGTAGGTGCCGGCGAGCGCGACGACCAGGACCCAGACGTCGGCGTGAGGGTGCCAGGCGGGCATCATCCGGCGATCCCCAGGGTCACGAGCACCACGCTGAAGACCCCGATCGCGAGCAGTAGGCCCGTGACGAAGAGCCGCGAGAAGATCGGGTTGTCGAACCGCAGGTGCATGAACCACATCGCGACCATCGCGAACTTGATCACCATGAGGACCATCAGCAGGACGATCAGGAGGACGTCGCCGAGCCCCTCGATGTAGAAGAGCGCGACCTCGAGCGCGGTGACGATCGCGAGCGCGACGGCGACCTTCACGTACTCCCGGGGCTGGGGGTGGGCGTGGGCCTCGACCCGCGCGTGCGTGCTCGGGTCCTCGTCGGTCCGCCGGGCCACGTGCGCGTCGTCCATCATGTCGGGATCAGGTAGACGACCGTGAAGATGATCACCCAGACGATGTCCACGAAGTGCCAGTACAGGCCGACGAGCTCGATCCGCAAGCTGTCCTCCTGGCCGATCTTCCCCGCGAGGGACATGCCGAAGTGGTGGAGGAGCATCAGCACCCCCACCGTCACATGGAGGCCGTGGAACCCCGTGAGCACGAAGAAGCTGCTGCCGAACACGTTCCGGGTGACCGTCAGGCCCTCTTTGACGAACACCGTGAACTCGTAGACCTGGCCGCCGAGGAACGTCAGCCCGAGGAAAGCCGTGGCCAGGAGCCAGATGCGGAGTCCCTGGTGGTCGCCGCGCTGGATCGCCGAGAGCGCGAGCACCATTGTCAGCGAGCTCATCAGCAGGACGAAGGAGCTGACCGAGGTGAAGGGGATGTCGTAGATCTCCTCGGGGAACGGGCCCACGACGCTGCGGTTCCGGTAGAGCATGTAGGTGGTGATGAGGGCGCCGAAGAAGAGGCACTCGGAGCCCAGGAACGCCCACATCCCGAGCTTGCGGTTGTCGAGGCCGGTCGCGGTGTGGGCCTCGTGGCGTACCTCAGCCGTGGCCATCAGTGGCCCTCCTCGGCGACCGGCTCCAGGCTCCAGCCGAACAGCCCGACGACCAGGAGCAGCGCGCCGGGGACCGCCAGGATCCAGTTGAAGATGATGCCGTAGCCGATGAACGGCAGCCCCGCCGCGGCCACCAGGGGCCAGTACGAAGGATCGGGCATGTGGATGTCAGCGTGCTCCTCGCCCTCGTGCTCCACCTCGTCCTCGGTGGTCGCCGCGCCGGCCACCACCGGCGTCACCTGCCCCGTCTCGTCCTCGGCGTACTTCCGGTGCCAGAAGTCGTCGCGCGCGCGGACGGTGGGGATCTCGGCGAAGTTGTAGTGCGGCGGCGGCGAGGGGATCGTCCACTCGAGCGTCCGCCCGTCCCAGGGATCGGCCGCCGCCTTCTCGCCGCGGGCGAGGCTGCGTATGACGTTGATCATGAACACCAGGACCGAGACCGCGATCGTGAACGCCCCCACGGTGGCCACCATGTTCCACACGTCGAACCCGAGGCCCTCGCCGTAGGTGTAGATCCGGCGGGGCATCCCCTCCAGGCCCAGCAGGTGCATCGGGGCGAACGTGAGGTTGAAGCCGATCAGCATGAGCCAGAAGTGGAGCTTCCCCAGGCGCTCGTCGTAGGTGCGGCCGGAGAACTTCGGGAACCAGTAGTAGGCCCCGCCGAACAGCCCGAAGATCGCGCCGCCGAAGAGCACGTAGTGGAAGTGCGCGACGATGTAGTAGGTGTCGTGCTGCTGCCAGTCGGCCGGCACGATCGAGTGGGTAACGCCCGACAGCCCGCCGATCACGAACATCGCCACGAACCCGATCGCGAACAGCATCGGCGTGGTGAACCGCAGCACGCCTCCCCACATCGTGCCCAGCCAGTTGAAGATCTTGATGCCGGTGGGGACGGCGATGAACATCGTGGAGAGGGCGAACGCGGCGTTCGCGACCGGCCCCAGGCCCGAGGTGAACATGTGGTGCGCCCACACGCCCCATCCCATGAACCCGATCGCGACGCCCGCGAACACGACCGCCGGGTACCCGAACAGCGGCTTCCTCGAGAAGGTGGGGAGGATCTCCGAGACGATCCCCATCGCGGGCAGGATCAGGATGTACACCTCGGGGTGCCCGAAGATCCAGAACATGTGCTGCCAGAGGATCGGATCGCCGCCCGCCGAGGCGTCGAAGAAGTTCGTGCCGAGGATCCGGTCGCCGGCGAGCTGGAAGAGCGCGATCGCGATCACCGGGAGCGCGAACAGCAGCAAGAACGAGACGACCAGGGTCATCCACACGAACACGGGCATCCGCATCAGGCTCATGCCCGGGGCCCGCTCGTTGAAAATCGTCACGATGAAGTTCACCGCCGAGACGAGCGAGGCCACGCCCACGATCTGCAGTCCGACGGCGTAGAAGTCCATGTTGACGCCGGGCATCTGGCTGGAGAGCGGGGCGTACCCGAACCAGCCGCCGTCCGGGGCGCCGCCGAGGAACCACGACGAGTACAGGAACAGCCCTCCCAGCAGGAAGATCCAGTAGCTGAAGGCGTTGAGCCGCGGGAAGGCCACGTCGCGGGCCCCGATCATCAGCGGCGTGAGGTAATTGAAGAAGGCGGCCGAGAGCGGCATCACGACGAGGAAGATCATGGTGAGGCCGTGCATCGTGAAGAGCTGGTTGTAGCTGTCGGCGTCGAGGAGTTGGCCGTCGGGGGTGGCGAGCTGCCATCGGAGCAGCAGCGCCTCGATCCCCCCGAGCAGGAAGAACGCGAAGGCGGTCACGCCGTAGAGGATCCCGATCCGCTTGTGGTCCACCGTCGTCAGCCACGACGCGAACCCCTTCGTGGCGGTGGGCCGCCGGAACACCGAGCTCCGGGGGAGCGGCTGTGCGATCGCCATCAGTCGGTCACCTTCTCACTCGAGCGTCAGCAGATACTCGGTGATCGCCTCGATCTGCTCCTCGGTCAGGTTGTAGTCGGGCATCACCACCCCGGGCTTCATCGCCCGGGGGCCGTCCAGCCACCGCTGGAGGTTCTCACGGTTCATCTCGAACAGTCCGGACCCGAAGGTCTGGCGGCTGGCCAGGTGGGCGAGGTTCGGGCCCACCGTGCCGCCCGCCCCGGGCTCCACCCCGTGGCAGGCCAGGCACGACCCGTTCCCGAAGTTCTGGAAGAGCTCGGCGCCCTCGGCGGCCAGGCTCTCCGCGTCGGGCTCGGCCGGCGGCGCCTGCATCCGCGAGACCCACTCCTGGAAGCCCTCCTGCGTCTCCACGATCACCCGCTTTCGCATGTTGGCGTGGGAGATGCCGCAGTACTCGGTGCACTGGCCGAGGAAGGTCCCGGTCTCGGCCGACTCGATCGTGAGCGTCTCGGTCTTGCCGGGCACGAGATCCTGCTTCCCGGCGAGGCGCGGCACCCAGAAGCTGTGGATCACGGGGATCGCGTCCTCGAAGACGGGCTCGCCGTCCTCGGTGAACTCGGCGATGCCCCCCGGTGTCTCCGCCGACTCCAGCGACAGGTGCACCGGCGTGTCCACCGGGATGACGAGCTCGTTCGCCGTGACGATGTTCTGGTCGGGGTAGTGGAACTCCCACCACCACTGGTGGCCGATGACGGTGACCTCGAGGACGTTCCCCTCGGTGGGGCGACGGGAGAGGTCGAAGATCGCCGAGACCGTGGGGAAGGCGAGGCCGGCCAGCAGGAGCGCGGGGATGATCGTCCAGATGATCTCGAGCCGGTTGTTGCCGTGGATCTGGGCGGGGGGCCGGTCCTCCCGCCGCCGGGCCCGGTAGCGGAACGCGATGAAGATCAGGGCCCCCTCGACGAGCACGAACACCACGGCGGCCATCCAGAAGACGATCGTGGACAGGTCGTCGATCCGCTGGGCGCGGGGCCCGGCGGGGTCGAGCGAGGACTGGGGCAGCCCCTGCTGGCACGCGGCCAGCGTCAGGCCCGTGGCGACGACGAACCCCGTCAGCCACCGACGCCTGTGGGATGTCTGCCTCCGGCGCGCTCGGTCAGAACCCATCTCGGATGTGGTGGGGCGTGGTCGGCCCCGGGCCGGCGACACGATAGCACGGGGTCGGCGAGGCCCAGTACTCACGGCGCCTCCAGCGGGGCGTGGCAGCGCGGGCACTCGGCGTGGGCCCGGGAGGCGACCCTCCCGCAGTCGGCGCACTCGACCGCGCGCACGCGGCCGCGGACCAGCGCGGTGACGTAGAAGGCGGTGAAGACGGTCGCCAGCAGGAGGAAGAGCAGCTCGGCCACGACGTGCCACCCGTGGCTCCGGATCAGGTCGCCGAGGAGGTCGATCACGCCAGACCGCCCGCCAGGGTGTCGGCCGCCACGGCCGCGAAGACGAGGCCGAGGTAGGTGATCGAGTAGTGGAAGAGGTGCATCGCCGCCCGCGTCGTGCCCTCGCGGACGACCCGCGCCGCGTACCAGATCAGGATCGCGCCGAGCCCCGCCGCGGTGGCGAGGTACAAGGTGCCCATCCCCGCCGCGGGGAACAGGAGCAGCGACACGGCCACCGTCTGGATCGAGTAGAGGAGGATGTGCGTCGCGGTGTCGCGGCCGCCGCGGAGGACGACGAGCATCGGGACCCCGGCGGCCTCGTACTCCTGGGCGTACTTCATCGAGAGCGCCCAGAAGTGCGGGGGGGTCCAGAAGAAGACCAGCGCGAAGAGGACCCAGGCGGGCAGCGCGAGGGTCCCGGTGACGGCGGCCCACCCGACGAGCACGGGGACGGCGCCCGCCGCCCCTCCGATCACGATGTTCTGCGGGGTCGACCGCTTCATCCACCGCGTGTAGACCAGGACGTAGAAGAGGACGGCGGACAGCGCGAGGCTCGCCGCCAGGAGGTTGACGGTCAGGGCGAGCCAGGCGAATGAGAGGCCCGAGAGCAGGAAGCCGAAGCTCTTGGCGTCGTCGGGCTCGATCCGGTGCGCGGGGATCGGCCGCGCCCGGGTGCGCTCCATCACCTCGTCGATGTCCCGATCGAGATAGTGGTTGAGGGCGTTGGCGCCGCCGGCTGCGAGAACGCCCCCGAGGAGCGTAGCGGCCACGAGGCTCACGGGCGGGAGGCCGCCCGCCGCCAGGATCATCGTGGGGACCGTCGTGACGAGGAGGAGCACGATGATGTCCGGCTTCATCAGCTGGACGTAGGCGCCGGCGACCTGCCGGGCCCTCGGGCGGTCCTCGACCTCCTCGCTACCGGGCGCGGCTCGCGTGCCGACCACGAGCGCGACGAGCGTCGCCCACGTGAGGCTGCTGCCCAGCACGTGGCCGGCCACCGGCAGCGCCGAGAGCCGCGTGAACACCGTCGCGGCGCCGAGCGCCGACTGGACCAGCACCAGGCCGAGAGCGGCGAACGCCAGCCACCGCACCCGTGGGTGGAGCTCGCGGACGCGGAGTGCGACCCCGGCGATCAGTACCACGGCCAGTGCCGCGATCGCGCGGTGGAGGAACGCGGCCCACGCGGCCTCGGTCCCCAGCTCGGGGATGGCGCGGCCGTCCATCAGCGGCCAGTCGAGGAACGCGAGGCTCGACCCCGAGCCCCGCATGTACACGCCGGCCAGGAGGGCGGCGGCGGTGACCCCGGCCGTCCACCACAGGAGGCGGCGCATCCCGGGGGTCGCGCGCGGAGGCTCGGACGGCGACGGGCGCCCGAGTGTGGCGCCCGTCGCCGTCGCCACCACGGTGGCCACGAGGAGCATCGCCGTGGCGAAGTGGAGCGTGTTCGGCAGAGGGGCGAGGTCCCGGGCGACGACGACCGCTCCCAGCGCGGCTTGGAGGAACACCACCCCGATCGCCAGCACCGCCGGGCGGAGGATCCATGACGCGCCGCGGGCCCGGCGCCAGGCCGCCCAGGCCGTGGCGATCACGAGCACGACGACGATCGAGGCCAGCAGCCGGTGGCTGTACTCGATCAGGGCGTGGAACTCGAGCGGCGGGAGGAGGCGGCCGTGGCACCGGGGCCAGTCGGGGCAGCCGAGGCCCGAGCCCGTGGCGCGGACCACGCCCCCCAGGGCGACCAGGGCCAGGGTGGCGATCGCGGTGACGGCGGCGAGGCGGCGAACGAGGTTCATCGAGAGCGGCCTCATGATACCGGGCGGTGCCGGGCCGGGCGGCCCGCGCTAGATTGGGAGGCCGTGGAAGGGACGAGGAAGCTCGCGCTGGTGCTCGCGCTCGGGCTGGCCGCGACGGCCTGCGGCTCGGGCGAGAGCGACGACGGGGGAGCCGGGCCGACGCCGGGCTCCACCTCGGCCGACCTGGTCGCGCAGGTCGCCAGCTACGACGTCTCGGCCGGCACGGCCGATCGGTTCATCGTGGGCCTCCTCACCCCCGACAACCGGTTCGTCTCCGGCGGGTCGGCCACCTTCCGCTTCTCCTTCATCGGAGGCGGCGAGCCCGAGCCGGGGCCGGAGGCGACCGCCGAGTTCCTGGCGATCCCGGGCGAGGACCCCGAGCACGAGGACGCGCACGCCGGTCCGCCGGCCGAGGGCCGCGGCGTGTACGCCGCCTACGACGTACCGTTCGACAGGGCCGGCCTCTGGCAGGTCGAGGTCACGGCCGAGGTGGACGGCGAGACGCTGGTGGGCACCGCCGCCTTCCCGGTGGCCCAGGAGTCGGCGGTCCCGGCGGTCGGCGACCGTGCCCCCCGGACCGAGAACCTGACGGCCGACGACGTGGGAGAGGCCCCGGCCGGGGCCGTCGACTCGAGGGCCGAGGACGACGGCCGGATCCCCGATCCGGAGCTCCACGACGTCACGATCGCGGAGGCGATCCGGCGGGGCCGCCCCGTCGTCGCGGTCTTCGCCACGCCGGTCTACTGCGTCAGCCAGTTCTGCGGCCCGATCGTCGACATGATCGCCGACCTCGAGTCCGAGTACGCCGACCGTGCCGAGTTCGTCCACGTCGAGGTCTGGCGCGACTTCCAGAACCAGGTGGTCAACCGGGGCGCGGCCGACTGGCTGCTTCGTGACGGCGATCTCTTGGAGCCGTGGGTGTTCTTCGTCGACGGCGAGGGTGTGATCCGCGGCCGCTGGGACAACGTGGCCACCCGGGGGGAGATCGAGCCCCACCTGCAGGACCTCCCGTCGATGGGCTGAGCCGGTGACGGGCCTGCGTGTCGCCGACGTCCCGATCCCACCCGAGTGCCGCGAGCTGGCGGCGGCGGTCGAGGGCGACCTGGGCCGGTTCCTCGCCGAGCAGCGTGAGGAGACGGAGCCTCGCGCCCCCGGGGTGGGGGAGGTGTTCGACGAGCTCGAGCGCGTGATCGCCGCCGGCGGCAAGCGGCTCCGGCCCGTCTACTGCCTCCTCGGCCACCGCGCCGCGGGAGGCCCGGTGGGCCCCGAGGTGATCCGGGCGGCGGCATCGCTGGAGCTGCTCCACACGTTCGCGATCGTCCACGACGACGTGATGGACGGCTCCGAGACCCGGCGCGGGGCGCCCGCGACCTGGACCCACCTGGCCGACCTCCATCGCGCCGCCGGCATGCGGGGGAGCCCCGAGACCTTCGGCCTGTCGGGGGCGATCCTGACGGGCGACCTCGCGCTGATCCTCGCCGACCGCGCCTTCCTCGGTGCCGGGCTAGCGCCGGAGGCGCTGCTCCCGGCGCTCGCCCGCTACAACCGGATGCGGGTCGAGGTGATCGCCGGTCAGTACCTCGACGTCGCGGCGGCCAACCGAGGGATCGCCGCCGAGCCCGAGGCGCGGCGGATCGCCGGCCTCAAGTCCGGGAACTACACGGTCGAGGGGCCGCTCCAGATCGGGGCGATCCTCGCGGGCGGGTCCGACGACCTGCTCGCCGCCCTCAGCGCCTACGGCATGCCGCTCGGCGAGGCGTTCCAGCTCCGCGACGACGTGCTCGGCGTCTTCGGGGATCCTGCGCTGACCGGGAAGCCCCGCGACGCCGACCTGCGCGAGGGGAAGCGGACCGTGCTGATCGCCCGCGCGCTGGAGACCGCGGGGTCCGGGGACTCCCGGTTCCTGCTCGAGCGGCTCGGCGCGCCCGACCTGACCGGGGCCGACGTCGAGCGCATCCGCGGGATCATCGAGTCGACGGGCGCCCTGGAGGCCACGGGGCGGCTGATCGGGGAGCTCGCGGAGGCGGCGCGCGCGGCGCTGGCAGCCGCCGCCCTGCCCGAGGGCGTCCGAGGGCTCCTCGACGATCTCGTGGAGACCTGCGCCCTGCGGATCTCGTAGCCCGACCGGGGGTGATTGATTCACCCGTCCGCGTGTGGGACAACTAGCCGGGCCATGCGCCTGCTCGACGCTCGCAGGATCTACGGGGACCTCGACGTGGTTCACCTGGCGACCACCCTCGCGGATGGGAGCCCCCACGTCGTGCCGCTCTGGTTCGTCTGGCGCGAGGAGGCGATCTACGTCTCGGCCCGCCGCGACTCGGCGACGTGGCGGAACGTCGAGCGCGATCCGCGCGCCGCCCTGACCTTCAGCCGGGGGAGCGCGTGGCGGGACCTGGCCGGCGTCGTGATCCACGGCCGGGCCGAGCCGATCTCCGCCGTCCACCCGGCGCTCCGGGGCGTGATGTCCTCCTGGTACGAGAAGTACCGGCCCGCGCTCTCGGGGGACGGGTTCCGCGCCTTCGCCGAGCAGGTCGAGCGCCCGGGGATGGTTCGCGTCCGGCCCCTCCGGATGGCCGGATGGGACCACGCGCTCCGGCTCCCCGGGGAGCGGTCCGAGGACGCCACCGGCTGAGCCCCCCACCGTTTGCGAGCGGCCGGGGCCGGGCGTAGCATCGGCTTGTGAATGGTTTCACAAGCTCCGCGGAGACCGTCGACGTCCTCGTGGTCGGGACGGGGCCCGCGGGGTCGGCCGCCGCGGCCGAGCTCGCCCGTCACGGGGTGGACGTGCTCGCCGTGGACAAGGCGGCCTTCCCGCGCGAGAAGGTGTGCGGGGACGGGCTCACGCCGAGGGGGACGAGGCAGCTCCTGGAGCTCGGGGTGGACGTGACCGAGCCGGGGTTCGTCCGCGTCGACGGCCTGCGCTCCTTCGGCCCGGGGGTCGAGGTCGAGCTCGCCTGGCCCGAGCTGGACTCGTTCCCGAGCTTCGGGCTCGTGCGCACGAGGCACGACCTCGACGAGCTGCTGGTCCGGAACGCCGAGAAGGCCGGCGCGATCGTGTGGCGGGAGACCGAGGCCGAGCGGCCGATCGTGGACGGCCGCGGCTGGGTCGGCGGCGCGGTGGTCCGCCGGGCTGAGGGCGAGCCCCGGGAGATCCGCGCCCGGTACGTGATCGCCTCGGACGGGGCCTCGTCGCGGTTCGCGCAGCAGGCCGGCGTTCGGCGCGACCCGAGCCGTCCGATCGGCATCGCGGCCCGGCGCTACTTCCGCAGCCCGCTCGGCGACCGGCCCCAGTTCCTCTCGTGGCTCGACCTCGAGCACGGGGGCGGCCACCTCCCGGGGTACGGCTGGATCTTCCCCGTGGGCGACGGGGTCGTCAACGTGGGCGCGGGGCTGCTCAACACGGCGCACGACTTCCGTCACCTGTCGGCCAGGAAGGTCTACGAGGTCTTCGTGCGGCGCCTTCCCGAGGAGATGGGCATCACCGAGGAGAACGCGGAGGGAAGGCTGCTGTCGGGCCCCCTCCCGATGGGGATGAACCGCGCGCCCCTGGCGGTCCCCGGCCTCCTCGTCGCCGGCGACGCCGGCGGGATCATCAACCCGTTCAACGGCGAGGGGATCGCCTACGCGATGGAGTCGGGGCGCCTGGCGGCGGAGCTGATCCACGAGGCGCTGGTGCTCGACCGCCCCGGCCTGGCCCAGATCTACCCGGCGATGCTCCGTCAGCGCTACGGTCGCTACTTCGCGATGGGACGGGGGTTCGTCCGGGCGATCGGCAGCCCCACCGTGATGCGAACGGCCGTGCGCTACGGGCTGCCGCGGAAGCGGCTGATGCGGTTCCTGTTCAAGCTGATGGCCAACCTCACGGACGGCCGGGCCGGCGACCTCGACGACCGGCTGATGGACGTGCTGTTGCGACTCGCACCGAGCAGATGATGGGGGATTTGCGCGTGTCTTCGGAGAGCTTCTAGCCTCGGGTCGGGATGCTGTCCCAGTACCTCCCGATCGTGCTTCTCGCCGGCTTGGCGGCCGTGTTCGCGGTCGCCTCGCTCGCCGCGTCGGCGCTCCTGCGGCCCCGGAAGCCGACGCCGGCGAAGCTGGCGCCCTACGAGTGCGGGATCGTCCCCGAGCACGAGCCGCCCGAGCGGTTCCCGGTGAAGTTCTACGTGATCGCGATGCTGTTCATCATCTTCGACATCGAGACGATCTTCCTCTTCCCCTGGGCGGTGTCGTTCCGCCAGCTGGGGCTGTTCGGCCTCGTCGAGATGGTGATCTTCATCAGCCTCCTGTTCGTCGCCTACGTCTACGTGTGGAAGAAGGACGGGCTCGAATGGACGAGATGAACGACGCGGTCCGTCGGGCCGAGGAGGAGGAGCTCCGGCAGGGCATCCTCACCACGACGCTGGCCAAGCTCGTCAACTGGGCGCGGAAGCAGTCCACCTGGCCCGTCACCTTCGGCCTCGCCTGCTGCGCGATCGAGATGATGGCCGCGGGCGCCGGCCACCACGACCTGGCCCGCTGGGGGATGGAGGTCTTCCGCGCCTCGCCGCGCCAGGCCGACCTGATGATCGTGGCCGGCCGGGTGAGCCAGAAGATGGCGCCCGTGCTCCGCCAGATCTACGACCAGATGCCCGAGCCGAAGTGGGTCATCTCGATGGGCGTGTGCGCGTCGTCGGGCGGCATGTTCAACAACTACGGGGTGATCCAGGGCGTGGACGGCATCGTGCCGGTGGACGTCTACGTGCCCGGCTGCCCGCCGCGGCCTGAGATGCTGATGTACGGCATCCTCCAGCTCCATGAGAAGATCCAGCAGCGGGGGACCCTGACGTGAGCCCGGACCAGCTCGCGGAGCGCCTGGCCCAACGCTTCCCCGACCTCCACGTGGCTCGGGGCGAGGTCACGGTGACGATCGATCGGGCCTCGCTCGAGGAGACCCTCCGGTACCTCCGCGACGAGCCCGACCTCGCCTTCGACTTCCTCTCGGACCTCTCGTGCACCGACTGGCCCGGCCGCGAGCCGCGGATCTGGATGGCCTACCACCTCGCTTCGCTCCTCGATCATCGCCACCGACTCCGGGTGAAGGCCGGGCTGCCGGAGGGCGACCTCCGGATCGCCACCGCCGCCCAGGTGCATCCCTCGGCGAACTGGCACGAGCGGGAGGTCTACGACTTCTTCGGCGTGATCTTCGACGGGCACCCCGACCTGCGGCGCATCGAGTTGCCCGAGGAGTGGGTGGGGCACCCGCTCCGGAAGGACGAGCCGCTCGGCGGCGTGGCCACGCAGTACAAGGGCGCGTATGTGCCGCCCCCGGACCAGCGGGAGCTCTGAGGTGGCCGAGCAGATCCCGACGCCGCTCGGCGGGACCGAGGTCGCCCGGGGCGTGCAGGCCCAGCGCCTCTCCGACGACCTCATGGTCATCAACATGGGCCCTCAGCACCCCTCGACGCACGGCGTGCTGCGCCTGGTGCTCACCCTCGACGGCGAGACGGTCGTCGATTGCCAGCCCGTCGTCGGCTACCTCCACACGGGGATCGAGAAGAACACCGAGTACCGGACGTGGCACCAGGGCGCCACCTTCGTCACGCGCGCCGACTACCTGTCGCCGTTCTCCAACGAGCTGGCCTACGCGCTCTCGGTCGAGCGGCTGCTGGGGATCGAGGCGCCGCCCCGCGCCCAGGCGATCCGCGTGATGGTGTGCGAGCTGGGCCGTATCGCCAGCCATCTCGTCTGGCTCGCCACGAGCGGCCTCGAGCTCGGGGCGATCTCGGTGATGCTGTACGGCTTCCGGGAGCGCGAGAAGCTCCTCGACGTCTTCGAGGCGATCACCGGCCTCCGGATGAACCACGCCTACATCCGGCCCGGTGGGCTCGTGATGGATCTCCCGGAGGGAGCGGAGGACACGATCCGAGACCTCCTGCGCGACATGGGGTCCAAGGTCGACGAGTACGAGAGCCTGCTCTCCGGCAATCCGATCTGGCTCGAGCGGAACCGCGGGGTGGGCGTCCTCACGGCGGAGCAGTGCCGAGCCTGGGCCGTGACCGGGCCGGTGCTGAGGGCGGCCGGGGTGGCGCACGACGTGCGGAAGACCGACCCCGTCAGCGGCTACGAGCGCTACGACTTCGAGATTCCCACCCGCGAGGAGGCCGACTGCTACGCGCGGTACGAGGTCCGTCTCGCCGAGATTCGCGAGTCGCTGAAGATCGTGGAGCAGGTCTTCGACTCGATGCCCGGCGGCCGCGTGATGGTGGACGACCCCAAGGTCGCCTGGCCGGCCCAGCTCGAGGTCGGCCCCGACGGCATCGGCAACTCCGAGCGCTACGTGCGCCACATCATGGAGGAGTCGATGGAGGCCCTGATCAACCACTTCAAGATCGTGACGCAGGGCGTGAAGGTGCCCGCCGGCGAGGTCTACACCTGCGTGGAGTCACCCCGCGGGGAGCTCGGGTACTACGTCGTCTCGGACGGCGGCGCGCGACCGTACCGGGTCCGGATCAAGGACCCCTCGTTCGTGCACGTCCAGGCGATCCCCGAGATCGTGCGCGGCGGACTCGTCGCCGACGTCATCGCCGGCATCGCCAGCGTCGACCCGGTGATGGGAGGGGTGGATCGCTGATGGCGATCCTCGAGGGCCGTCTGCGCGAGCAGGCCGACGCGATCGTGGCGCGCTACCCGGAGTCGCGCTCGGCGCTCCTCCCCCTCCTCTACCTGGCCCAGTCGGCAGAGGGCCACCTCTCGCGCGAGGGCATGCGGGAGGTCGGCGACCTGCTGGGCCTGACGACGGCCGAGGTCGAGGCGGTGGCCACCTTCTACACGATGTACAAGCGGGAGCCGACCGGTCGCTGGCTGATCTCTGTCTGCACGAACGTCTCGTGCGCCCTGCTCGGCGCCCGCGAGGTCCACGACGCGGCCCGGCGGGCCGCCGAGGGCGACGACGAGGTCGCGGTGGAGGAGGTCGAGTGCCTCGGGGCATGCGACGCGGCCCCGGTCGTCCAGGTCAACTACTGCAGCTACGACCGCGTGAGCGAGGAGGGCGTGACCGAGCTGATCGGGTCGCTGCGCGCGGGCGAGGTGCCGCCGCCGGCTCGCGGCCCGAAGCCGGCGCCCCACGACGAGACGTCCCGCATCCTCGCGGGGCTGGGGGACGACCGTGAGTGACGAGCGCTTCCCCCGGCTGCTCACCGCCCGTTGGGAGGTCGACGGAGCCGAGACGATGGACGTCTATCTCGAGCACGGCGGGTACGAGTCGCTCCGGAAGGCGCTCGGGATGAGCCCCGAGGAGGTCGTCGAGGAGGTCAAGGCATCGGGCCTCCGGGGCCGCGGCGGGGCCGGGTTCCCCACGGGCGTCAAGTGGTCGTTCATCCCGAAGGACACCGGCAAGCCGATCTACCTGGCCTGCAACGCCGACGAGGGCGAGCCGGGCACCTTCAAGGACCGCGAGCTGATGGAGCGCGACCCCCACCAGCTCCTCGAGGGCATCGCCATCGCCTCGTACGCGGTCGGGTGCCACCAGGCGTTCATCTACATGCGCGGGGAGTTCCTGGAGCCCGCGCGCCGCGTCGAGCGGGCGATCGCCGAGGCCTACGACCGCGGCTTCCTGGGGAAGGGGATCGGGGGGAGCGGCTACGACCTCGACGTCGTGATGCATCGCGGCGCGGGGTCCTACGAGTGCGGCGAGGAGACGGCCCTGCTCGAGTCGCTCGAGGGGAAGCGGGGCCAGCCGCGGCTGCGGCCACCCTTCCCGGCGGTGGCCGGCCTCTACGGCTCGCCCACGGTGATCAACAACGTGGAGACGCTCTCTACGGTCCCGCACGTGATCCGGATGGGGGCCGAGGAGTTCGCGAAGATCGGCACCGAGAAGTCGACAGGCACCAAGATCTTCTCCGTCTCCGGGAAGGTGGAGCGCCCCGGGAACTACGAGGCTCCGATGGGCACGCCCGCCCGGCTGATCATCGAGGAGTTGGCCGGGGGCGTCCGCGAAGGCAAGGCGCTGAAGGCGTGGGTACCCGGAGGCTCGTCCACGCCGTTCCTCACCCCCGACCACCTGGACACGCCGATGGACTTCGAGTCGATCTCGGAGCAGAAGTCGCTCCTCGGCACCGGCGCGGTCGTCGTCCTCGACGAGGACGACTGCATCGTGGACGCGGTGCTGCGGTGGACTCAGTTCTACGCGCACGAGTCGTGCGGCAAGTGCACCCCGTGCCGCGAGGGCACGTGGTGGATGACGAAGGTCCTCTACCGGATGGAGCACGGCGGCGGCCGCCTCGACGACGTCGAGATCATGCTCGATGTGGGCGACAACATCCTCTTCAAGTCGCTGTGCGCGCTCGGCGACGGATCGGTCTCGCCGATCGAGAGCTCGATCCGGCACTTCCGCGAGGAGTACGTGGAGCACGTGAAGGCGGGGGGCTGCCCGAGGAAGGACCGGCCGAAGCTCGAGGCGGCGACGCCGCGGTCGGGCGGCGCCGCCGGGGCCATCCCGATCTCGGAGGTCCTGCCGTGACCGTCACGCTGACGATCGACGGGCGGCGGGTCACGGTCGCCGAGGGGACGCTGATCATCCGGGCGGCCGAGTCGCTGGGCGTCGAGATCCCGCGATTCTGCGACCACCCCTACCTCGAGCCGGTCGGGGCTTGCCGCACGTGCCTCGTCGAGGTCGACGGCCAGGCCAAGCTCGTCACCTCGTGCACGACGCAGGTCGCCCCCGACATGGTCGTTCGGACGCAGAACACGAGCGAGGGCGCGGCGAAGGGTCAGCGCGGCCAGCTCGAGTTCCTGCTGATCAACCACCCGCTCGACTGCCCGGTCTGCGACCGCGGCGGCGAGTGTCCCCTCCAGGACCAGACGATGGCGTTCGGCCCGGCCGAGAGCCGCTACATCGACCCCAAGCGGGTGTTCGAGAAGCCGATCGAGCTCTCGCCCCAGGTCCTCCTCGATCGGGAGCGCTGCGTGCTGTGCGCGCGCTGCACGCGCTTCTGCGACGAGATCTCGGGGGAGCGGTTCATCGAGCTGTTCGAGCGAGGGGCGGCCGAGCAGGTCTCGATCGCGCCCGGCGAGGACTTCGCCTCGCCCTTCAGCGGCAACACCGTCCAGATCTGCCCGGTGGGTGCGCTGACGAGCTCCTCGTACCGATTCGCGGCGCGGCCCTTCGACGTGAAGCGGGGCGACTCGATCTGCCCGCACTGCGCGTGCGGGTGCAGCCTCCGCGTGGACACACGGCGGGGCGAGGTCGTGCGCCACCTGGCGAGAGACGAGCCCGAGGTCAACGAGGCGTGGCTCTGCGACAAGGGGCGGAACGCGTTCCGCTTCCCCGACCGCGACCGGCTGGAGACGCCGATGCTGCGGGTGCCGGGGCTGGAGCCGGCCTCGCACGCCGAGGTGTTCGCCGAGATCGCGGCGAGGGCGAGGGGTGGGGCGCGCGCCGCCTTCCTCGGCGGCGCGCGCCTCACCGACGAGGACGCCTACGCGATGGCCAAGCTCGCCCGGACCGCCTTCGCCTCGAACGACCTCGACCACCGTCTCGGGGTGGGCGCCGGCTCCTGGGACCTGGAGCGGATGCAGGCCGCGCCGGGGATGCCGGTGACCTACGGAGACGTGGAGCGGGCCTCGGCGATCCTCGTCGTGGGCCTCGACACCCGCGAGGAGCTGCCCATCCTCCACCTGCGGATCCGAAAGGCGCATGGGAAGGGCGGCGCGAGGGTCGTCGTCCTCCACCCCCGCCGCACCGCGCTGGACGTGGCCGAGCATCTGTCATGCCCGCCAGGTGGTGAGGCGGCGGCGCTCGCGGAGCTCCGCTCCGGAGCGGACGAGGTCGCCACCGCGCTGCGCGAGGCCGGCGACGGCCTGGTGATCCTGGCGGGACCCCGGCTGGCCGAGAGCCCCGGCGCGCTGGAGCAGGCGGCCTCGCTCGCCGCCGACCACGGCGGGAAGATCGCCTACCTCACCCGCCGCGCCAACGACCGCGGGGCGCTGCGGTCGGGCGTGCACCCCGCGCTCCTGCCCGGAGGGCGGCGCGTGGACGACGCGGCCGAGCGGGCCGAGGTCGAGGCCGTCTGGGGCGGGCCGATCCCGGCCGGGCCCGGGCGGAGCACCAAGGAGATCCTCGAGGCGTGCGCGGCCCGCGAGATCGACCTCCTCTTCCTCGTCGGCGTCGACCCGCTCACCGACTTCCCCGACGAAGAGCTCGTCCGGCGGGCGCTGGCCAACGCCGGCTACACGGTGATCGTGGACGTCTCGCTCGGCGAGTACGAGCCGTTCGCCGACGCCGCGATCCCCGCCGCCGCGTTCCTGGAGAAGGCCGGCCACCTCACCGACTGGGAGGGTCGCGGCCAGCGGATCGCGCCGGCTCGGGACCCGGTGGGGCTCTCCCGGCCCGAGTGGCGCATCTTCCAGGAGCTGTCCGAGGTGCTTCGGGCGGACCTCGGCTTCGGGTCGCTCGAGGACCTCCAGGCCGAGCTCGAAGGGCTGCTCGCCCCGCGCGAGGTGGCCGCCGCCGCCTCGGTGCCGGCTCTCGCCGACGCCCCCGCGCGCGACGGGTTCACGCTCTTCACCTACCCGCTGCTCGTGGACGACGGGCGGCTGTCGGTCGACGCCGTCGAGCTGAAGGCCGCGCTCCACCGCGAGCCCTTCCTCGAGGCGCACCCGGCCGACGCCGAGCGGCTGGGGTTGGCCGACGGAGGCCGCGCCAGGATCCGGACCGAGCGGGGCGAGGCCGAACTGCCCGTCGTCGTCACCGACGGCGTCCACGAGGGCGCCGCGTTCATCCCCTACAACCAGGAGGGCCTCCGGATGAGCCGGCTCCTCGCCGGCTCCACGATCGCGCCGGTGGAGATCGAGGCCGTCGCGGAGGAGGAGCCCGCCGAGGCAGTGGCGGAGGGGGCGGGATGACCGGCTTCGACCCCACGAGCTGGGTGGACTGGCTGATCCTGGTGGTCCGCGTGGTCATCGTCTTCGCCGCGCTGATGCTCGCGGTGCTGCTGACGATCTGGGCCGAGCGGAAGGTCGTGGCCGACATGCAGACCCGGCTGGGACCGAACCGCGCCGGGCCGTGGGGCATCCTCGTCACGCTCGCCGACGGGATCAAGCTGTTCTTCAAGGAGGGGCTGACGCCGGCCGCGGCCGACCGCCCCGTCTACGTGCTGGCCCCGGTCGTCGCCCTGATCCCCGCGTTCCTCGCCTTCGCGGTGATCCCTTTCGGCACGTCGGTGACCCTGTTCGGCCGGGAGATCCCGCTGCAGCTCGCCGACCTCAACGTCGGCGTCCTCTACGTGCTGGCGCTCGGCTCGCTCGGCGTGTACGGCGTGGTGCTGGCCGGCTGGTCGTCGGGGAGCAAGTACCCTCTGCTCGGCGCGGTGCGCTCGAGCGCCCAGATGATCTCTTACGAGATCTCGCTGGGGCTGGGCCTCGTCGCGGTGCTGATGTACTCGGGCTCGCTCCAGATGACCGAGATCGTGGCGCGACAGGACACGATCTGGAACGTGATCCCACAGCTTCCGGCGTTCCTGATCTTCGGCATCTCGGCGATGGCGGAGACGAACCGCGCGCCGTTCGACCTGCCCGAGGCCGAGTCCGAGCTCGTGGCCGGCTTCCACACCGAGTACTCGGGGATCCGGTTCGCGATGTTCTTCCTCGCCGAGTACCTCCACATGATCACGGTGTCGGCCGTGGCGGTGACCGTCTTCTTCGGGGGGCCGAGGGGCCCCGTGTTCGACTTCCTCCCGTGGCTGTGGCCGATCGTGTGGTTCCTCCTGAAGCTGATCGCCCTGATCTTCGTCTTCATCTGGATCCGGGCCACGCTGCCACGTTTCCGCTACGACCGCCTGATGCACTTCGGCTGGAAGCTGCTGATCCCCTGGGGGCTGATCTGGGTGGTGGCTACCGGGGCGATCGTGGTGCTGCCCGACGTCTACGGGCGGGACACGTTCCTCCGGTGGACGGCGATCGTCGCGGGCGCGGCGCTGCTCCTGTCGATCGTGGCGCCGCTGTTCTCGCGGAAGACCGAGGAGGAGGCGAGGGCCCGATGATCCTGGAGCTGCTCAAGGGCCTCGGCGTGACCTTCCGGAACATGTTCCGTCGGCCCGTCACCGTCAACTACCCGAAGGAGATCAGGGAGCTTCCGCCGAGGTCTCACATCGGCCGCCACCTGCTGAACCGCTACGCCGACGGGCTCGAGAAGTGCATCGGGTGCGAGCTGTGCGCCTGGGCGTGCCCCGCCGACGCGATCTACGTCCAGGGAGAGGACAACGACCCGGTGCGCCCGATCTCGGTCGGGGAGCGCCACGCGAGCGTCTACCAGATCAACTACCTCCGCTGCATCATGTGCGGCCTGTGCGTCGAGGCCTGCCCGACGCGGGCTCTGACCCTGACCAGCAGCTTCGAGATGTCGTGGTCGACGCGCGAGGACGCGATCCTGGAGAAGGAGCAGCTCCTACGCCCGCCGCCTCCGCTCGGGACGGCCCCCTCGACCGAGCAGGGACGGTGAGATGGGCGAGCTGATCACGTTCTGGATCACAGCCCCGATCTCGGTCGGGGCCGCCGCGCTGATGCTCTTCCAGCGGAACGCGGTCCACGCCGCCCTGCTGCTGATCCTCAACCAGTTCACGCTGGCGGTCTTCTTCGTCCTGCTCGACGCGGAGTTCCTCGCGGCCGTCCAGGTGATCGTCTACGCGGGCGCGATCATGGTCCTCTTCCTGTTCGTGATCATGTTCCTCGGGATCGACCGGCGGGAGACCCTCCGGGAGCGGCTCCGCGGCCAGCGTCCCCTCGCGATCGTGCTGGGAATCTTCATGGTCGCCGCGATCGTGTTCGTGGTGCAGGTCGGCGTGGGGCTGACGCAGCTGGCGACCACCGACATCCCTCAGCAGGACGGGAACGTGCAGGAGGTCGCCCGGGTGCTCTTCACCGACTACGTCTTCCCGTTCGAGGTGACCTCGATCCTGCTGATCATCGCGGCGATCGCCGCGATGGTCCTGGGCCGCCGGAGCGGGCGGCCGCTGGAGGATGACGACCGGGAGGTCTCGCGGTGAGGACGCCGATTGCCTGGTACCTGGTGCTCTCGGGGATCCTGTTCTCGATCGGCACCGTCGGGGTCCTCGTGCGGCGGAACGCGCTGGTGATCTTCATGGCGATCGAGCTCCAGCTCAACGCCGTGAACCTCACGCTGATCGCGTTCGCCCGCCAGCTCGGCCAGGTCGACGGTCAGGTGCTGGCGTTCTTCTCGATGGTCGTGGCCGCCGCGGAGGTCGTGGTGGGCCTGGCCATCATCGTCTCGATCTTCCGTCGCCGGGCGTCGGCGAGCGTGGACGACCTGAGCTTCCTGAAGTGGTGAGCACGCGATGGAGGTGACGACGGCGGCGGACGGAACGGCCGGCCTGATCTGGCTGGCGGTGGCGCTCCCGCTGGCCGGCGCGGTGGTGCTGCTGTTCGCCGGGCGGCGCCTGCGTCACGCGGCGGGGTGGGTCGGCTCCCTGACCGTCGGCGGGGCGTTCGTCGCGGCCCTCGCGGCGTTCGTCGATGTGCTGGGCCGCGCGCCCGACGCCCGCAGCCTGTCGCTGCACCTGTTCGAGTGGATCTCGGTGGGGTCGTTCCGCGCCCCCTTCGAGCTCCGCGTGGACCCGCTCTCGCTCGTGATGGTCCTCACGGTGACCGGGGTGTCGTTCCTGATCCACGTCTACTCGATCCGCTACATGCGGGGCGACCCCCGGTATGCGCGCTACTTCGCCTACCTGAACCTGTTCGTGTTCTCGATGGTCACGCTCGTCCTGGCCAACAACTTCGTGGTGCTCTACCTCGGATGGGAGGCGGTGGGCCTCTGCTCGTACCTCCTGATCGCGTTCTGGTACGAGCGGCGCGCGGCGGCCGATGCCGGGAAGAAGGCGTTCATCGTCAACCGCGTCGGCGACTTCGGGTTCGCGCTGGGGATCTTTCTGATCTTCCAGGCGACGGGCTCGGTGCGCTTCGACGAGGTCTTCGGCGCGGCCGGGGGGCTCCCCAGCGGGACGGCGACCGCGATCTCGTTCCTCTTGCTGGCGGGGGCGGTGGGGAAGTCGGCCCAGCTCCCGCTCCACGTCTGGCTGCCCGACGCGATGGAGGGCCCCACGCCCGTCTCGGCGCTGATCCACGCCGCCACGATGGTGACGGCCGGCGTCTACCTCGTGGTCCGCGCGCACGTCCTGTTCGAGGCGTCGGAGGTGGCCCTGTTCGCCGTGGCGATCGTGGGGACGGTGACGGCGATCTACGCGGCCACGTCGGCCCTCGGCCAGGACGACCTGAAGCGCGTGCTGGCCTACTCGACGATCTCCCAGCTCGGGTTCATGTTCCTCGCCGCGGGGACGGGCGCCTACGCGGTGGCGATCTTCCACCTGGTGACGCACGCCTTCTTCAAGGCCGTGCTGTTCCTCGGGGCCGGCAGCGTGATGCACGCCACCGACGGCGTGATCGACGTGAAGCGGCTGGGCGGGCTGGGGCGAGCCATGCCGTGGACGACCCTCTTCTTCGGGATCGGCGCCCTCGCGCTGATCGGGCTGCCGCCGCTCGCGGGGTTCTTCTCCAAGGACCAGGCGCTGGCCGCGGCCTACGAGTCAGGTCACCTCTGGCTCTGGATCGTCGCGCTGATCGCGGCCGGGTTCACGGCCCTCTACACGACGCGTGCCTTCGTGCTGACGTTCCTGGGGCCATCGCGGCTCGAGGGGCATCCCCACGAGTCGCCGCGGGTGATGCTCGTGCCCATGGGGGTCCTCGCCGCCGGCGCGGCCGCGGCCGGACTGCTCGGCCTCTCCGCCTCGGACGGGCGGATCCACGGGTTCCTCAGGCTCGGCGAGCAGGCGCACGCGGCGGGCGGCCTGTCGGAGGCCTCGCTGATCGCGATCGCCACCGGGGTCGCCGCCGTGGGCCTGCTCGTGGGCTGGCTGATCTGGGGCTCGGGACGGATCGACTGGCCGGCTCTCCGCGTCCGCTACGGGAGCCTCCACCGCGCGCTCGAGCGAGGGTGGTACGTGGACGACGTCTACGGGAACGTCGTGGTGCTCCCGGGGAAGGCGGCGGCCGCCTTCCTCGCGTACGTGTTCGACAAGCGGATCGTCGACGGCGCGGTGAACGGCGTCGGTCGGGCCTTCCGGGGGCTGGCCGCGACCGGCCGGAAGGTCCAGACCGGGTTCGTCCGCACCTACGCGCTCGCCTTCCTGCTCGGCGTGGCCGGCCTCCTCGCCCTCATGGTGTTCCGGACATGAGCGGCGTCCCCTGGCTCTCGCTCACGGTCTGGGCCCCGATCGCGGGGTTGGCCATCCTGCTGCTGCTGACGCCGCTGACCGGACGGCGCGGCCGCACCGAGGACCTCGACCCCGAGCCGCCCCCGCACCGAGGGGTCCTCGTGGCCGGGCCCACCGCCCGGGTCCTCCTCTGGAGGTGGGGGACGCTCGCCGTCACCCTGGCCACCTTCGGGATCTCGCTCGGGGTCCTGGCGGGGTTCGAGGGCGGAGAGGCCGGGTTCCAGCTCGTCGAGCGCGCGCAGTGGGTCGAGTCGCCGAACCTCCAGTACCTCCTCGGGGTGGACGGCATCAGCCTCTTCATGGTCTTGCTGACGACGTTCCTCATGCCCGTGTCCGTGCTGGCCTCGTGGCGCCAGCACGAGCGGGTGCCGGCGTTCATGGCCTCGCTGCTGATCCTCGAGACCGCGATGCTGGGCACCTTCGTCGCTCTGGACCTCCTGCTGTTCTTCATCTTCTTCGAGGGGATGCTCTTCCCGATGTACCTCCTGATCGGGATCTGGGGGTACGAGCAGCGGATCTACGCGGCGGTGAAGTTCTTCATCTACACGATGGCGGGCTCGGCGCTGCTGCTCGCGGCGATCCTCTTCCTCTACTTCCGTTCGGGGGCCGAGCTGGGGGGCGGCACGTTCGACCTGATGGCGCTCCAGGGGATGGAGGTGGCGGTCGTGACCGGCCGGTGGCTCTTCCTCGCGTTCCTGCTGGCGTTCGCGGTGAAGGTGCCGCTGTTCCCCCTGCACACGTGGCTGCCCGACGCGCACACCGAGGCGCCCACCGCGGGCTCGGTCCTCCTGGCCGGGGTCCTCCTGAAGATCGGGGCCTACGGGCTGATCCGCTTCAACCTCGGGCTCTTCCCCGAGGCCTCGAGGTACTTCCGGGAGATGGTTCTGGTCCTGGCGGTGATCGGGATCGTCTACGGAGGGGTGGTCGCGCTGATCCAGCGCGATGTGAAGCGCCTCGTCGCCTACTCCAGCGTCTCGCACCTGGGGTTCGTGGTCCTGGGGATCTTCGCCGGCAGCGTGCAGGGGATGTCGGGCGGCGTGATCCAGATGGTGAATCATGGGCTGACGACCGGGGCGCTGTTCCTGCTGGTGGGGATGCTCTACGAGCGAACGCACACCCGCGATCTCGACCGGCTCGGCGGGCTGGCGAAGCAGGCGCCCGTCTTCGCGGGGGTCTTCCTCGTCGTGGCGCTCTCGTCCCTCGCGCTGCCGGGGCTGAACGGGTTCGTGGGCGAGTTCCTGATCCTGCTGGGTTCGTTCTTCACCGCGCGCCCCTACGCGGTGGTCGCCGCGCTGGGGCTCGTCCTCTCGGCGATCTACCTCCTCTGGGCCTACCAACGGATGATGCACGGCGAGGAGCGCCCCGAGCTCGACGGCTTCCGCGACCTCTCGGGCCGCGAGTACGCGGTCCTCGCGCCGGTCGTGGCGCTGATCGTCGCGATCGGCGTCTATCCCAAGCCGTTCCTCGATCGGATCGAGCCGTCGGCCGAGCGGCAGGCCCGCGTCGTGCAGGTGGTCGAGCCGCCGGGCCCGGCCGCGAAGGGAGGTGGCTGAGCGCGTGGCCCCCGAGATCGTCCTCCGCCCGATCCTCCCCGAGCTCATCGTGGCGGGGGCGGCGATGGCGATCCTGCTGCTCGACGCCTTCCGGCCCTCGCGCGACCGCCGGCCGCTCGCGCTCCTGGCCCTCGCGGCGTTGGCGGCCGCGGCCGCCTCGGCGATCGGGCTGTGGAGCTGGGACGGCGCCCCCACGATCCTCGGGGGGATGGTCGCCACCGATCGCTACGGCGTCTTCTTCCGCCTGGTGATCCTGGCCGTGGCCGCGCTCGCCGTGCTGCTCTCGATGCTCGACGTGGACGACGATCGGGGCGGGGAGTTCTACGCCCTCCTCCTCTTCTCGACCATGGGGATGAGCCTGCTTGCGGTCTCGGCCGACCTCATCGTGGCGTTCCTCTCGCTTGAGATCCTCTCGCTCTCGCTCTACGTGCTCGTGGGGTCGTCGCCGCGGCGGCTCGCCTCGCAGGAGGCGGCGATGAAGTACTTCCTGCTGGGGGCCTTCTCGACCGCGTTCCTCCTGTACGGGATCGCCCTGGCCTACGGCGCCACCGGCACGACGAGTCTCTCGGGGATCGCCGGCGCGCTGGCGGGCGAGACCGGCGACCTGGGGCTGGCCATGGCCGCCGCGGCGCTCCTGACGGTGGGGTTCGCGTTCAAGGTGGCGGCGGTGCCGTTCCACATGTGGACCCCGGACGTCTACCAGGGAGCCCCGACCGCAGTGACGGCGTTCATGTCGGCAGGTACGAAGGTGGCGGGGTTCGCGGCGCTCCTCCGCGTGGCCTCGTCGGCCCTCGGCCCCGTGGCCTGGGACCTCACCCCCGCGCTCTGGGCGCTGGCGGCCCTCACCATGGTGGTGGGCTCGGTGCTGGCGATCGCCCAGCAGGACGTGAAGCGGCTGTTCGCGTACTCGTCGGTGGCGCACGCGGGGTTCGTGCTCGTCGGCGTGGTGGCCGCGAACCAGCAGGGGATCTCGGGGGCGATGTTCTACCTCGTCGCGTACGCTGCGATGATCCTGGGCGCGTTCGGGATCGTGATGATCGTCGCCGGGCGGGGAGAGGAGCGGACCACGATGGCCGCCTACGCGGGGCTGGCCCGCCGAAGCCCGCTCCTCGCGGCGATGCTCGCCCTGTTCCTGCTCTCGCTGGCCGGGCTCCCCCCCACGGCCGGCTTCATCGCCAAGGTGCTGGTGTTCCAGGCGGCCGTCGAGGCCGGGCACTGGGCCCTCGTGGTGGTCGGGGTGCTCGCCACGGTGATCGCCGCGTACTTCTACATCCGGCTGATCGTGGTCTCGTACATGGAGGAGCCCGAGGATCGCGGCGCGATCCCGACCGCTCCGGTCCCGGGCGTGGCCGTGGGTCTGGCGGCGGCGCTCACGCTCGTGCTCGGGGTCCTCCCGTTCCTCCTGCTCGACGTGCTCGAGAGCGCCTCGATCCTGAGGTTCTGATGGTCGGGTACCATCGCCTCCCATGAAGCGTGAGGCCCTCCCGTCGCTGCGGGTGCCCGACCCCGCGCTGGAGGCGCGCGTGGCAAGCAGGCTCGAGGAGATCGAGGGGGCGCTCGAGCGGGCCGTCCTCTCCGACATCCCGCTCGTCTCCGAGGCCGGCCGCCACCTGATCGCGGCGGGCGGGAAGCGCTTCAGGCCGACGCTCGTCGTGCTCGGGTCCCACTTCGGCGACCCGGACGTTCCCGGCGTGACGCTCGGCGCGGTGGCGATCGAGCTGACCCACCTGGCGTCGCTGTACCACGACGACGTGATCGACGAGGCCGACTCGCGGCGGGGGGCCCCCTCGGTGAACGCGGAGTGGGGGAACACGATCGCGGTCCTCACCGGCGACTACCTCTTCGCGCGCTCATCGGGGATCTCCGCCGACCTCGGGACGGACGTGTCCCGGCTCTTCGCAGCGACGATCGCCAGGGTCTGCGAGGGGCAGATCCTGGAGGCCGAGGTGACCGGGCGGGTGGACGCCACCGAGGAGGAGTACGTGGAGGTGATCCGGCGGAAGACGGCCGCGCTGATCGCCACGTCGTCCCGGCTCGGCGGCATGCTCGCGGGCGCGGGCCCGGGCGACGTCGGGGCCCTCGAGCGGTACGGCGAGGCCGTGGGGATGGCCTTCCAGCTCTCCGACGACATCATGGACCTCACCGCCGACGAGGCCACCCTGGGGAAGGAGCCGGGCGTGGACCTCAAGGAGGGGGTGTACACGCTCCCGGTGATCTACGCCCTCCAGGACGGGGGGGGCGAGCTGCGGGGCATCCTCGACGCCGGGCCGCCCGACGGGGAGCGGCTGCGGCGGGCGCTCGATCTCGTGCGCTCCGACGGTGCGCTGGGGCGGGCCCGCGAGGCCGTGGCGGCCGAGGTCGAGCGCGCCGTGGGGGAGGCCGAGCGCCTCGCGGGCGGTCCCGCCCGCGAGGCGCTCGTCCACCTCGCCCGGTACCTGGCCGAGCGCTGCGGGGCCTGATTTCCGAGCCCGAGAACGCCCCTGTTAGAATCCCGCTTGAGAATGCGTTCACAAGCCCATGGATGAGTACTTCCGGTCCTACGGAACCCTCGTCGCGCTCTCGCTCGCGGGCGCCGCGCTCGTGGCGGTGGCGCTGCTGCTGGCGCGGGTCGTGGCCCCCCGTCGGCAGCTCCCGGAGAAGCTGACGACCTACGAGTGCGGGATCGACCCCGTGGGCGAGGGGTGGTCCCAGAGCCAGATCCGCTACTACATCTACGCCTTCCTGTTCGTGATCTTCGAGGTCGAGAGCGTGTTCCTCTTCCCCTGGGCCGTGGTGTTCGAGCGCCTGGGGTGGTTCGCCGTGGTCGAGATGAGCCTGTTCATCGCAGTGCTCGGCGCCGGCCTCCTCTACGGCTGGCGAAAGGGGGTGCTGAAGTGGGCCTGATGGAACGGGTTCCCATGCCCCAGCCCGTGAAGTTCATCCTCAACTGGGGGCGGAGGTACTCGCTCTGGGTGATGAACTTCGGGCTGGCGTGCTGCGCGATCGAGCTGATCGCCAGCTCCACATCGAAGCACGACTTCATCCGGCTCGGCGTGATCCCGGTGGCGCACGGCCCGCGGCAGGCCGATCTCCTCGTGGTGGCCGGGACCGTCACCGACAAGATGGCGCCCGCCCTCAAGCGCGTGTACGACCAGATCCCCGACCCGAAGTACGTGATCTCGTTCGGGGCCTGCTCGAACGTGGGCGGCCCCTACTGGGACTCCTATTCGGTGACCAAGGGCGTGGACCAGATCATCCCGGTGGACGTGTACGTTCCCGGGTGCCCTCCGAGGCCGGAGGCGCTCCTCCACGGCATCGTGAAGCTGCAGGAGAAGATCGGCAAGGAAGACATCCGGGAGAAGTGGAGTGGCAAGCTCACCGCCCCTTCCAGCACGTGAGCTGATCGACCGTCTGAGCGCCCGGCTCGGGGACGACGTCACGGAGTCCTCGGACCGGCACGGGCAGGCGACGATCGGCGTGGCTCCCGCGCGCTACCGCGAGGCGATCCAGGCTCTCCGCGACGACGAGGACCTCGCGTTCGACTTCTTCGACTTCCTCACCGCCGTGGACCTCCGGGATGAGGGCCTCGACGTGGTCGTCCAGCTCTGGTCCACCTCGAGGCTGCACCAGGCGCGGGTGAAGGTGCGGTGCGAGCGGGACGACCCCCGCCTGCCCAGCATCCACGACCTCTACCCGGGCGCGGACTGGTACGAGCGCGAGACGTGGGAGCTCTTCGGGATCCACTTCGAGGGCCACCCCGGGCTCGTCAAGCTCGTGCTGCCCGAGGAGTTCGAGGGACACCCGGGGCGCAAGGACTTCCCCCTCGCCACGCGGATCGCCAAGCCGTGGCCGGGCGACGAGCAGGGCGGGGAGGCCGAGGAGTGAGCATCCTCGACCAGATCTTCGCGAACGCGTGGGTGATCCTCGGCCTCAAGGTCGCGGCGGTGATCGGTTTCGTGCTGACGGCCCCGATGGCGATCGGCTACACCGAGCACAAGGTCCTCGCTCACATGCAGCACCGGATGGGGCCGATGGAGGCGGGTCGCTTCCACGGATGGGCCCAGCTGATCGCCGACGGGGTGAAGTTCATCCAGAAGGAGGACATCGTGCCGTCGGCCGCCGACCGATGGGTGTTCTCGTTGGCGCCGGCGGTCTTCATGATCCCGGTGATCCTGATCTTCGCGGTGATCCCCTTCGGCACCGACATCTGGGCAGAGAACCTCGACGTGGGGCTCTTCTTCGTGATGGCGATCTCGGCCATATCGGTGATCGGGGTGCTGATGGCCGGGTGGGCCTCGGCGAACAAGTTCTCGCTGATCGGCGCGCTGCGCGCCGCCGCCCAGCTGATCGCCTACGAGCTGCCGCTGATCCTCGCCGCGGTGGCCGTGGCGATGCTCGCCGGGACGCTCTCGCTCGTCGGGATCGTCGAGGCCCAGCGCAGCTTCTGGTTCGTGCTGGTCCAGCCGGTCGGCCTCCTGATCTTCATGATCGCGTCGCTCGCCGAGCTGACCCGGCCGCCGTTCGACATGCCCATCGCCGACTCGGAGATCATCTTCGGGGCGTACACCGAGTACACGGGGATGAAGTTCGCTTTCTTCCTGCTGGCGGAGTACGCGGGCATCGTGGCGCTCTCGGCGGTGGCCGCGGTCCTCTACCTCGGCGGCTACCTCGGACCGATCCTCCCCCCGCCGGTCTGGATGCTGCTCAAGATCGGGGGGCTCGGGTTCTTCATCATCTGGCTGCGCGCGACCTACCCTCGGCTCCGCGAGGACCAGCTCCAGCGGTTCTCCTGGATCGTGCTGATCCCTCTGGCGCTGGCGAACATCCTGGTGACGGCGGTCGTGAAGGTGGTGGTCTGAATGGCGGTGGACGTCCGCGAGCCCGAGACGCGCGGGCACGAGCTGATCGCGCCCGACGGCCTCCGGTACGTCGATGTCGACGGCCAGCGCTACCGGCGGCGCAACCCCGTCGGGGCCTGGCTGCTCGTCTTCGCCACGCTCATGGCCTACGCGGTGGTGTGGCAGTACCGCGCGAACGACGAGGCCCGTCGGTTCCTGGGCGACAACACGATCACGCCCGCGCTCTCGGCCCTCGCCGTGATGATCGGGCTCGCCGCGCCGGTGCCGCTGCTCGTGGCCCTGATCCTCGCCCTCACGGGGACGAGCGTCGGGCTCGTCGGATGGCTGCTCGCCGCCGCGGCGCTCTTCGTCATCCCCATCCCGCTGATCGTCTCGGTATTCCGGACCGGGGGGCGCATCTCGCGGATGCAGGAGCGCGCGGGGCTCGAGCCGAGCGCGTCGGGCCTGCTGGGCGTGGCCGTCTCGCCGGCGATGCTCCACATCCCGCTCTACCAGTCCGAGCTGAACCAGATCTGGGGGCCGCCCAGGTCGCTCCCCGGCGTGGGGCTGATCAAGGGCCTCCTCGTCACCCTGAAGCACCTCCTCCAGCCCTCGATCACCCAGCAGTACCCGCGCGAGAAGCCCGACCTCCCGGCGCGGACCCGCGGCGTGATCGCGCTGAAGCCCGAGAACTGCACGGTCTGCTGGAAGTGCTCCAAGGAGTGCCCCGACTGGTGCATCTACATCGAGTCGCATAAGGAGACCCACGAGCCGGCGTCGGGCGGCCGGGCGCGGTCGGCGAAGGTCCTGGACCGCTTCGCCATCGATTTCGCGCTGTGCATGTACTGCGGGATCTGCGTCGAGGTGTGCCCGTTCGACGCGCTGTTCTGGAGCCCGGAGTTCGAGTACGCGGAGTACGACGTCCTCGAGCTGCTCCACGAGAAGGACCGGCTCCGGGACTGGACCTACAAGGTGATGCCCCCGCCCGAGCTCGAGGTCGGCGCCGAGCCCGAGCCTTCCGAGGAGGACGAGGATGTCGCGCCCACGTCGGTGACGCCGATCGCGGAGCCCGGCACGGCCGCCCCCGAGCAGCCCGCCCCCGAGCAGCCCGCCCCCCAGGCCGAGCGGGTCGAGGTCGAGCCCGACCAGGCGACCTACGAGCGCGTGCTGCAGGAGCAGCTCGACGCCGGGGTGAACCCTCGCGTTGCCGAGGGTCGCGCGAAGGCGGCTGCGATCCGGGCGGCCCGCCAGCAGGGAGGCGGGGGATGACCTGGGAGGAGTGGGCGTTCGTCGTCCTGGGCGTGGTCGGCCTGGGGGCCGCCGTCCGCCTGGTCACCTCGAAGAACGTCGTGCACGCCGCCCTCTACCTCGTCGTGTCGCTCCTGATGGTGGGCGCGATCTACCTCCTGCTGGGGGCGGAGTTCCTCGGCTGGGTCCAGATCCTGATCTACGTAGGGGCGATCGTGGTCCTCCTGCTCTTCGGCCTGATGCTCACCCGCGCCCCGATCGGCCGCGAGGCCCTCGACAACCAGCAGCGGGGGCTGTCCGCGATCGTCGCGCTGGGGATCCTGGCCGGCCTGGTCTTCCTCCTGCAGGACGCGTTCGGCGACCAGGAGATCGTCCTCCGGCCGACGAGGATCGCCGAGGCGGGGGAGAGCCTCTTCACCGACTTCGTCCTGCCCTTCGAGGTGGTCTCGTTCCTCCTGCTGGCCGCTCTGATCGGCGCGGTGACGATCGCCCGGAAGGAGGACGCGGAGTGATCCGGCTTCCGATCGTCCTCTTCTTCTCGGCCGGGCTCTTCGCGGTGGGCGTCTATGGCGTGCTGGCCCGTCGGAACGCCGTCCTCGTGCTGATGTCGATCGAGCTGATGCTCAACGCGGTGAACGTGAACCTCGTGGCGTTCTCGCAGCTGCTGCAGGACGCGGCGATGACCGGTCAGATCTTCGCCCTCTTCGTGATCACCGTGGCCGCGGCGGAGGTGGGCATCGGCCTGGCGATCGTGATCCTGATCTTCCGCAACCGCGAGACGATCAACGTCGACGAGATCAACCTCCTGCGATGGTGACGCCTCGATGATCGAGCAGGCGTGGCTGATCCCGGTCATCCCCCTGGTCTCCTTCTTCGTCATCGCTTTCCTAGGCAAGCGGACGCCGGGCCGCGGGGCGACACTCGGCATCCTCGCCGTGGGCGCCGCGTGGGTGCTCTCGCTGATCGTGGCCCTGCAGCAGATCGGGGGCGAGGGGGCCGTCGAGCGCTCCTGGCCCTGGCTCGAGATCGGGTCCTTCCGGTTCGAGATCGGGACCTACGTCGACGGCCTCGCGGCGATGATGCTGATCGTCGTCACGACCGTCTCGCTGCTGGTCCACGTCTACTCGCTCGGGTACATGCGCGGCGACCGGCGCTTCACGTGGTTCTACGCGGTGCTCTCGCTGTTCACGGGGGCGATGCTCAACCTCGTCCTCGCGAACAACCTCTGGCAGCTGCTGATCGGCTGGGAGCTCGTGGGGGTCTGCTCGTACCTCCTGATCGGTCACTGGTGGGAGGAGAAGGAGAACTCCAGCGCCGCGATGAAGGCGTTCATCACGACGAAGATCGGCGACGTGCCGTTCCAGTTCGGGATCTTCGCGCTCGTGATCGGCGCCGGCACCGCGAACATCCAGCAGGTCACCCACGCGGTGGAGGGCGGCGAGCTCTCGTCGGCCCTCGTGCTGGCCGCCGCCCTCCTCCTCTTCGGCGGGGCGATCGGGAAGTCGGCGCAGTTCCCGCTGCATGTGTGGCTGCCCGACGCGATGGCGGGCCCGACCCCGGTTTCTGCCCTGATCCACGCCGCCACGATGGTGGTGGCCGGCGTCTATCTCGTGGGTCGGATGTTCCTCGTCTTCGAGGCCGCCGCCCCCGAGGCTCTCACCGTCGTCGCGGTCATCGCCGCGATCACCATGCTGATCGCCGCCGTCCTCGCCGCGGTCCAGGACGACATCAAGCGGGTCCTCGCGTACTCGACCATCTCCCAGCTCGCCTACATGATGGCCGCGCTGGGGATCGGGGAGGCCGGCTACACGGCGGGCTTCTTCCACCTCTTCACCCACGCGTTCTTCAAGGCGCTGCTGTTCCTCGCGGCTGGCTCGATCATCCACGCCGTCCACACGAACAACATGAGCGAGATGGGAGGCCTGCGGCGCCACATGCCGTGGACCTACTGGACGTTCCTGATCGGGGCGGTGGCTCTCGCCGGCATCCCGCCCCTGGCCGGGTTCTGGTCGAAGGACGAGATCATCACGGCCGCCTACGCCGAGGGGCAGACCGGGCTGTGGATCGTGGCCCTGATCACTGCGGCTCTCACGGCCTTCTACATGACGCGCGCGGTGCTGCTCACCTTCTTCGGGCGGCCCCGCTACGCCGAGGAGGTCCACCCGCACGAATCGCCCCCGACGATGGTCGGGCCGCTCGCGGTCCTGGCCGGGCTCTCCGTGGTCGTGGGGTTCGTGAACGCCCCGTTCGTGGGGTGGTTCTCCGACTGGGTGTACGTGGGCGAGCCGCATCACCCCGAGTTCTCCTTCTTCAACGCCGGCCTCTCGCTGGCCATCGCCGTCGCGGCCATCGCCCTCGGACTGGCGCTCTACGGGAGGTATCGCGAGCGCGAGCCGCTGCGGCGGCTCGGGCCCCTGTACGCGTTCGCGCAGCGCGGGTACTACCTCGACGATATCTACCTCGGAGGGATCGTGGGGCCGGTCAAGGGCCCGATCGCTCGGGGCGTGGACTGGACCAACCAGCACATCCTCGACGGCATGGTGAACGCGGCGGGGTGGGTGGCGCGCAAGCTCGGGGTCGCCACGGAGGCGGTAGACCGGAACGTCGTGGACGGCATCGTCAATCGAGTCGGGGTGGCGACCGGCTGGACCGGAGGACTCCTCCGCTACATCCAGTCGGGGAACGTGCAAACGTACGCGATCGTGCTGTTCGCCGGGGTGGCCATCCTGGCGGTCATCTTCGCGAGGATCTGAGAGGACGGAGGGGACATGGACTGGTTCGACACCTGGGCGATCTCGCTGGCGGTCTTCCTCCCGACCGTGGGGGCCGCGGTCGTGGCCTTCGTGCCGAGAGCGGCCGACCGCCTGATCCGCGCGCTCGGGATCCTGTTCACCCTCATCCCCCTGATCATCGGCGTCGCGATGCTGTTCCGGTTCGACTTCGGGCTGGGGGGGGCGTTCGGGCAGGGGGGGGCCGAGGCCCTCCAGTTCCGCGTGGACGCCTCGTGGATCTCCGCGATCGGGGCCCGATTCCACGTGGGCATGGACGGCATCAGCATGCCGCTCTTCCAGCTCACCCTCCTGCTGTCCTTCCTCTGCATGATCTACACGTGGAAGTGGCTGCCCGACCCGGGCCGGCCGAAGGCGTTCATCGCGCTGCTCCTCCTCCTCGAGACCGGGATGGCCGGCACGTTCGTCGCCTTCGACCTCGTGCTGTTCTTCGTCTTCTGGGAGCTGGTGCTGGTCCCGATGTACTTCCTGATCGGGATCTGGGGAGGGCCGAACCGCGAGTACGCGGCGATCAAGTTCTTCCTCTACACGCTGTTCGGGTCGGTCTTCATGCTGCTGGGGTTCCTGGCGATGTACTTCCGCGCCGAGCCCAACACCTTCGACATGCTCGCCCTCCAGCAGCAGGGCTTCGACGTCACGTTCCAGCTGTGGGTGTTCGCCGGCCTGTTCCTCGGGTTCGCGATCAAGGTGCCGATGTGGCCCTTCCACACGTGGCTGCCCGACGCCCATACCGAGGCCCCGACCGTGGGGTCCGTGCTCCTGGCCGGCGTCCTCCTGAAGATGGGGACCTATGGCTTCGTGCGGATCGCGCTCCCGATCCTCCCCGAGGCCGCGGAGATCTGGGCGCCGTGGATCGGCCTGCTCTCGGTGATCGCCATCATCTACGCGGCGCTGGCATGCCTGGCTCAACGCGACCTGAAGCGCCTCATCGCGTTCTCCTCGGTCGGGCACATGGGGTTCGTGATGCTGGGGATCGCCACGCTTACCGATGTCGGGATCAACGCGGCGATCTTCGGCATGGTCGCCCACGGCGTCATCACCGGGATGCTGTTCTTCCTCGCCGGGTCGCTCCACGAGCGCTATCACACGCGCGAGATCGCCGAGATCGGCGGCGGCATGATGCAGAAGGTGCCCTACCTGGCCTCCCTGCTGGCTTTCACCGCGATCGCCTCGTTGGGCCTCCCCGGCCTGGCCGGCTTCTGGGGCGAGGTCATGGCCCTGCTGTCGGCCTTCAACCCCCTCGACTCCCTGAACGTGGGGGTCTACCGGGCCTTCATGGTCGTGGGCGGCGTCGGGACGATCCTGACCGCGGGCTACTTCCTGTGGATGCTCCAGCGCGTGAACATGGGCATGGTGCCCGAGCGGTGGCAGGACAAGCCACTCGCCGACGTGACCGCGCTCGAGTACGTGTCTTGGGCGCCGCTGCTCGTGGGGATCCTGCTCCTCGGGGTGTACCCGCGGCTGATCCTCGGGATGACGAACGAGGCCGTGGGGTCGCTCGTGGCCCTGTTCGGAGGCTAGCGTGCAGGGGTTCAGCCTGGACATCGACTACCACGCGATCCTCCCCGAGCTGATCCTCGCGGGGACGGTCATGGTCGTGCTGCTCGTCGACCTCGTGCTGCGGCTCGATCGGAAGTGGTGGGCGATGCCCATCTCCTTCGCGGGGGTGCTCGCCTCCCTCGGGGCGACGCTCTCGCTCCTCGGCTCCACGCCGCGCACCACGTTCGGCACCTACGTCGTGGACGACTTCGCCCTCCTCTTCAAGGTCTTCTTCCTGGCCGTGGCGCTGGTGATCCTGATCGTGTCGCTCCGCTACTTCCGCGAGGGAAGGTACTTCCAGGGCGAGTACTACTTCCTCCTGCTCACCTCGTTCCTGGGGATGCTGACGATCTCGTCCTCGCGCGACCTCCTGATGCTGTTCATCTCGCTCGAGCTCGTCTCGGCGCCGGCCTTCCTGATCGCGGGCCTCCGGAAGCGCGACCCCCGTTCGAACGAGGCCGCGATGAAGTTCTTCCTGATCGGGATCCTCTCGGCCGCGGTGATGCTCTACGGGATGAGCCTCGTCTACGGCGCCACCGGGTCGATCGCCCTGGCCGACATCGCTGCGGGGATCGAGGGGGCGGGGCGCCCGCTAGCGCTCGCCGGCGCGCTTTTCATCATCGCGGGGTTCGGCTTCAAGATCTCGTCGGTGCCGTTCCACTTCTGGGCTCCGGACACCTACGAGGGGTCCCCGATCCCGGTCGCCGCGTTCCTCTCGGTCGCGTCGAAGGCGGCGGGGTTCGCCGGGCTCCTCCAGATCATGTTCGTGGGGTTCGCGCCCACGTCGGAGGACTGGACCCCGATCTTCGCCGTCCTGGCGATCCTCACGATGACGATCGGGAACCTCATCGCGCTGCAGCAGACGCAGGTGGTCCGTCTGCTCGCCTACTCGAGCGTGGCCCAGGCGGGCTACATGATGGTGCCGTTCGCCCTGGCCGGCAGCGGCGTCGACGAGAAGGCGATCGCGGCCGCCGTGCTCTACATCCTGATCTACGCGGTGATGAACCTCGGCGCCTTCGCCGTGGTGATCGCGATGTCGCGAGAGGCGCCGGGCACCCTGATCTCGGACTTCGCTGGGATGAGCCGGAGGAACCCACTCCTGGCGATCTCGATGCTGCTGTTCCTCCTGTCGCTGGCCGGCATCCCGCCGCTGGCCGGCTTCTGGGCGAAGTTCCAGATCTTCGCCGTGGCGATCGCCGCCGAGCAAGCCTACCTCGCCGTCGCGGTGGTGGTGAACTCCGTGATCAGCCTGTACTACTACGCCGCGATCGCGAAGCAGATGTTCTTCGTCCAGGGGACCGAGGACCGCCCGCTGCGAGCTCCCGCCCTCGTCAGCGCCGTCGTGGCCCTCGCGGCCGCCGCAATCGTGGTCGTGGGCATCTTCCCCGACCTGTTCGCGGGCTTCCCGGGGAACGCCACGCTCCCCTGAACGGCCTCGCTAGCCTGCGGACTCTCTACAATCGTGGGCAGGAGGTTGAGAGATGCCTGGGATCAATCGGGTCAAGACCTGGCTGCTGATCGGAAGCCTCGCGGCGCTGTTCGTCGCCGTGGGCGCGGTCATCGGGGGCGGTCGGGGAGCCACGATCGCGCTGGTGATCGCCTTCCTCTTCAACGGGATCATGTACTGGTCGAGCGACAGGATCGCCATCGCCGCGACGAAGTCCAAGCCGGTCAGCCGCGAGGAGGCGCCGGAGCTCTACGCGATCGTCGAGGAGCTGGCGATGGAGGCCAGGGCCCCCATGCCCCGCATCTACGTCAGCGAGATGGCGCAGCCGAACGCGTTCGCCACCGGCCGGAGCCCCGAGCGCGCGGCGGTGAGCGTCACCCGGGGGATCCTGGGGATCCTGGACCGACGGGAGCTCCGAGGGGTCCTGGCCCACGAGCTCTCCCACGTCCTGAATCGGGACATCCTCGTGTCGTCGATCGCCGGCGCGATCGCCTCGGCCTTCACCTACCTCGCCTACATGGTGTTCTTTGTGGGCGGAGACGACGACAGCCCGCTCTCGGGGATCGGGTTCATCCTCCTGTGGCTGGTCGGCCCGCTGGCGGCCGGGATGATCCAGATGGCTGTCTCCAGGTCGCGCGAGTATCAGGCCGACGAGTCCGGGGCCGTGCTGTCCCAGGACCCCGAGGCGCTGGCGAGCGCCCTGCTGAAGCTCGAGCAGGCCTCGCGCGTGGTACCCGCCCAGCTCAACCCGGCGCAGGCCCACATGTTCATCGTCAACCCCCTGCGGGGGCGCCGCGGGGGAGGGATCACCTCGCTGTTCTCAACCCACCCGCCCACCGAGGAGCGCGTCCGGCGTCTCCGCGACCTCGTCTCGAGGATCTGAACTGGACACATCGCGCGTTCTCAAGCAGGATGCCGGAAAGCCGATGTGGAGGATGAACCCCCGCTCCCCGGGGGCGGGGGAAGGTCTGACGTGAGGAGCCTGAGGAGACTCGCCGTGATCATCGGCCTGCTGGTGCTCCAGCAGGTCCTGGTCCCTCTGTCCGGCGCCCGGGCCCAGGTGGACCCCTGCTCGCCCGTGCCGATCCCGGGTCTGTGCCGGCCCCAGCCCGACCCCGACCCCGAGCCTTCCCCCAAGCCGAAGCCCAAGCCCAAGCCGGACGACGGCGGCAAGAAGGGCGGCGACAAGAAGGGGGGCGGCAAGAAGGCCGGCGAGCAAGGAGACGGCGGCCGGGGGAGCGGCGGCGTCTCACAGCGAAACCGGCTCGAGCCGGGCGAGTCTCCGCCGTTCCTGCTCGGCGGACCTCAGAACACCGCCCACCTGATCGAGACCCTCAGCGGGCTCACGCAGTACGGTGTTCCGCTGCGGAAGTCGCTCGCGTCGGTGGTCGGTCCCTTCCCCGTGGCCGGCCTCGCGTGGTGGACCGACGACTGGCACGCGTGCCGGGACGGCTGCACGCGCTTCCACGAAGGCCTCGACATCTTCGCGGAGGCCGGGACGCCCCTGGTGGCCGCCGCCGACGGCGTCGTGACGCAGAAGGGGAAGGGCGAGCTCTCGGGCCTCCACGTCGAGATCGAGGACGCGGACGGGACGCAGTACTTCTACGCGCACCTCTCGGGCTGGGCGAAGGGCCTCCGGATCGGCCAGCAGGTCAGGGTCGGACAGGTCCTGGGCTTCATCGGCAACACGGGGAACGCGATCAGCACGCCCCCCCACGTCCACTTCGAGTACCAGCCGAAGGGGAAGCCGGTGCCCCCGAAGCCGATCGTCGACCGCTGGCTGCGGATCGCGGAGCGGCGCGCCCTGGAGCTCGTCAGCCAGTACGCGGGCGAGGAGCCGCTGGCACTCGAGGACCTCGACGCGTTCCGGCTGACTCGGCTCTTCGACCTCGCCGGCGGCGGGGTCGGGCTCGACCCAGGCAGCGCCCGCCTCCTGATCTTGGCGGGGATGCAGCCGGCCGCCTCCTCGCTCGAGGTGACCCGCCGCACGATCGACGAGATGGCCTGGGAGATCGACTGGGGCGAGCACATCCAGGCCCAGCTCGAGAAGCTGATCGAGGACTACGAGGACCACGCCAGCGCTCACGAGGGCGCCGGCTCGTCGGCGCCGTTCCTGGCGGTGCTCGACGAGGAGGCCCTGGACGAGCAGCCCCAGCCCGCCGAGGTGGGGGACTAGTTAGCCCCGGTAGTTCTGGAACTGCAGCGGGATCCCGAAGTCGGCCTCTCGCAGCGCGCCGATCACTTCCTGGAGGTCGTCTTTCTTCGGAGCCGAGACCCGGAGCTGGTCGCCCTGGATCGCGGTCTGGACCTTCTTCAGCTTCAGGTCCTTGATGAACTTCACGATCTCTCGCGCCTTGTCCTGGGAGATGCCCCGGTTGATGTGGACGCTCTGCCGGTAGGTGGCCTTCGCCCCCGGGAGCACCGGTCCCTCGGACAGGGCCTTCAGCGAGATCTTCCGCTTCACGCACTTGTCCTTGAAGACGTCGACCGCGGCCTTCAGTCGCTCCTCGGTGGAGCTGCGGATCTCGACCAGGTCCTCGTCCTGATGGATCGAGGTGCCCGTGTCCTTGAAGTCGAAGCGGGTCGCCAGCTCGCGGCCGGCCTGGTCCACCGCGTTCGTGACCTCCGCCAGATCCACTTCGGAGACGACGTCGAACGAGCTCTTGTCGGCCATGGCCGCGAGTCTACGGCATCGGACGACGACCGCTCCATCGGCTACCCTGTGAAGAGGCCACGGGGGGATGCCCGAGCGGCCAAAGGGAGCGGCCTGTAAAGTCGCCGGCGTAGCCTACGGAGGTTCGAATCCTCCTCCCCCCACCACGCATTCTGTTCCGAAGGGCATCCCTGCCCTATCCGGCTGGCGGAGGATCGACCGGCGGCGGGTTCGATGGCGGCGGGTCCGGAGGCGGCTTCAGCGGCGGCGGGTCGAAAGGTCGCGCCGAGCCTCCCCCGTCCGGCGGCCCGCCCGGCCCTCCACCCGGTGGCGGGCCCTCCCCGTCGCCAGGAGGCTGCCCCGGACCATCTCCCGGCCCGTCCCCGGGAGGCTGCCCCGGACCATCGCCCGGCCCGTCCCCGGGAGGCTGCCCCGGACCATCGCCCGGCCCCTCTCCGGGTCCGTCCCCGGGAGGCTGTCCCGGGTCCCCGGGGGCGTGCTCTCCCTCCACGAGGTCGTCCGGGGATGAGCCGGGGGTCCGGCGCTCCGAGCCGAGAGCCTCGAGGCTGCCTCGCCTCCCCCTCTCGACCACGGACCCGTGGACCTGTGGGGAGCTCTCGTCCTCCGCGGCTCGCTCGATCACCGGCGTCGCGCCCGCCGACTCCGGCGAGTCCACGGACCGAGGCGCGATCGCCCCGGTCACGACCAGCGCCACGATACCCGCCACCGCCCGGACCGCGGCCCAGGGGGCCGCGGCTTGGACCGGCTGCCGCTCGCCCGATCTCGCGAGCCCCCTGACTATGGGGATCTGGGTGAGCCACGTCAGGGGACCCACCACCCACAGGAGACGACCGATGGAGACGTTGAGGAAGACTCGAACCAGGGACGGGTCGAATTGTGTCCCGGCGTGCCTCGTGAGCTCGCGCCGCGCGCCCCGAACGCCGAGGGGGGGCTTGTAGGTACGCGCCGCCGTCATGGTCTCGTAGGCGTCCGCGATGGCGGTGATCCGCGCTCCCAGGCTGATCTCCTGACCAGCGATCCCGTGGGGGTAGCCGCTGCCGTTGAACCGCTCGTGGTGCTCGGGGATGGCGCGGCCCCATTCCCCGAGCCAGGGCATCAACGGCCCCAGCAGACGCGCCCCGGCCTCGGGATGATCCCGGATCACATCCCACTCTTGCTCCTCGAGGTCCCCGGGCTTGTTGAGGATCTCCTCCGCGACCTCGAGCTTCCCGATGTCGTGGAGGAGGGCGGACCAGCGCAGCCGCACGCGCGCCCCGGGGCCCAGGCCCAGCTCGTCGCCGAGGAGGTCCGTGAAGGTTCGCACCCTCTCGGAGTGCCCCCTGGTCCTGCGGTCGTGGGCTCCCAGTGCGGCGATGAGCGTCAGAACCATCTCGGCAGCCCGCGTGGGGTCGTCGCTGATCCCTCGCTCGCGAGCCTCCCTGACGTGCCGCTCGAGCAGCCGAAGGCTGCCGGCCGCGCGGGCCAAAGCGAAGCGGGAGGGGGCCCGATCGGGGAAGACGAGGGTGAGCTTCAGCAGGACGGCGAGCGGGAGGAGCCTCCGCGCGATGCGGTCGGCGAGCAGGGCGGCCAGCGTCGACGAGCCGATGACCAGCAGCCACCAGATCGCCACGCCGGGCCCGCTCGCCGGGGGAGGGAGCACCGAGCCGACCAGGATCGCGACCGCCACGCCCACCCCGACGGGGACGACGAGGACCAGGGCGCGGACGAGGAAACTGGCCACCCCGTGACCGCGCCAGCGAGCCTTCCTCCGACGACGACTCTCAGGAGCCATGGGTAGGCTCCCAATCTGCCGTTCGCGCGCTTCGTGCGGTATCGGCCCTTCGTTCTACAGCAGATGACGTCGTCCGGATGCCTCGTCACGGAGGCGATCGCCCGGGTGGGACGAGGCGCGTGCAGGAGTTTACGGAAGGAGGTCCGTGATGTCGTCCACGACCTCGCCGACCGTGTCGACGGTGTCGTCGACCACCGGCTGGATGACGCCCCTGACCCCTCCACGACGCCCTCCACCGCGTCCACCGCGTCCTGGAGGCAGGTTGAGCTCGTCGGCGAGCAAGGAGATGGCGCCTTTCCCACAATGAGCCGGTCTGTCATGAGCGGGCCGTACCCGGCCACGAAGGGCCGGTCCCGAGGGAGGGAATCATCGCAGCGAGCGAGCGGTGCCTTCGCGTCCACGCCGAGATTCCCGGCACCACACAGGCGGCATTGATCCCCCGCTTGTCGAGCTTGATTGCCGGGTAGGTCTCCCTGACCTGCTGTGGGAGGTGCCCCTCCTAACCTGTGGGAGGTCCTCCAGCAGCGTCGGAACTGTGCGGTCAGGGAGTTCTGAGAGCACCCCACCAACCACCACCGCCGGTCACCGCCACGCCCTCGGGACACCGAAGAGTTGCTCCAGGCGAGCGCGCGGAGGCCGTCCGCAGTGCTACGGGAGCAAGCCCGTGATGCCGTCGATCAGGCCGTCGGCCGTGTCCACGACCTCGTCGACCTGGAGGAACTCCGCAGTGACGCGAAGAACCCCAAGCGGGGCGACGTGGCGCCATTTCCGCGAGCTGTGGGTGCCGAAGGTTGGCTCTAGTAATCTCGTAAGTATAGGTTGGCAGAGGATCTCCCATTCGAGTCCATACTCAGGTACCGAACGATCTTGGGAACAGGAGATGCAGCCATGAGCGCACCATCCGACCACCCTCGGGACATGCTTCGCGAGCTCGAACCTACGGTTCGCTCCGGGCTCGACCGCCACCTCTCAACATCTAGGGAGTGGTTCCCGCACGAGTACGTGCCCTACGAGGTCGGCCGCAATTATGTCGAGGAGCCGTGGGATCTCCAGGACAGCGATCTGAGCCCGGTGGCGAGGGCAGCCCTGGAGATCAACCTGCTGACCGAGGATAACCTGCCCTACTATCACCTGGCGCTGTGGGAAACCTTTGGCAAGGAGGGCCCGTGGGGCGAGTGGGTCAGGCGGTGGACGGCCGAGGAGGGTCGCCACTCCATCGTGCTGCGGGACTTCCTCACGGTGACTCGAGGCGTGGACCCGGTCGCGCTGGAGCAAGGACGCATGGAGCAAGTCTCCCGAGGTTTCTACCCGGACGGCCAGGGCGGGTCCCTCACGAACCCGCTCGACGGGGTCGTCTACACCACCCTGCAGGAGCTGGCCACCCGCATAGCGCACCGCAACACCGGCCGATTCACCCGCGATCCGCTCATCGAGAAGCTCACAGCCCGCATCGCCGTCGATGAGAACCTGCACTACATCTTCTACCGGGAACTCGGGAAGGCAGCCGTCGAGCTCGATCCCTCCGCGATGGTTCTGGCCATGCACCGGCAGGTAAGGGGATTCGCCATGCCGGGGCGGGAACTCCCCGACTTCCGGGAGAAGGCCAGTCACGTCGCGAAGGCCGGCATCTACGACCTTCGCATCCACCACGATGAGGTGCTCCTCACTATCTTGTTCCGCCACTGGAGGCTCGACCAGTTGACCGGCCTCACGGATGAGGCCGAACAGGCTCGGGACGCCATCCTCATCTACCTGGGAAAGCTCGATGCGACGGCGAAGAGGTACGAGGAGAAGCGAGCCGCCGCCGACATCGCCTGAAAGGGCCTGATGGAGGGCTCGAGGCGGGCAGGCCCAACATGCCGTCGGCGCTGGGCTACGGGAGGAGGCCTTCGACGACCGGCTGCACGACGTCACCGACCACATCCTCGACGACGTCGACGGTGTCCTCGATCAGCCCGCCCGATGATCCGCCCGAGCCGCCTCCGCCATCTCCGGTGCCCGGGTCATCGTCGGCGGGCGCGTCGGGGCCTCCCTCGGGCACATCCGAGCGATCCTCCAGCGCCCCGTCGGCCCCGCCTCCGCTCCGACGGGATGCGCCCTGATCGCGGCCGCTCTCCCCGCCCTCGCCGTCCGGCCGGTCCTCTGGAAGGAGCGCCCCCGACGCCTTCGGAACCTCCGCGACCACGGCCGGCGCCGGGGCGGCGGGCACGAACGGAACCGCCGAGCGAGGGTGCTGGGGGCCGACCGCGCCGCTCATGCCGAGGGCGACCACGCCGGCCAGCGTCTTGGCGAAGGCGGCGGACTTCGCGGCCGCGGCCGTCTCGTGACCGGCCCACACGACCTTCCTCACCACGGGGATCTGGGCCAGCCAGGTCATGGGCCCGATCACCCACATGAGCCGCCCGATCGAGATGTTCAGGAAGGCCCGGACCAGCGCGGGGTCGAACTGCGCTCCCGAGCACTTCGTGAGCTCGCGTCGCGCACCCAGCACGGTGGCGGGCTTCTTGTAGGAGCGCGCCGAGGTCATCGTCTCGAACGCGTCGGCGATCGATGTGATCCTGCCCGCCAGGCTGATCTCGTCGGCGGAGAGTCGCCGCGGGTACCCGGAGCCGTCGAAGCGCTCGTGATGGTCCATGATCGCTCGGCCCCACTCGCCCATCCAAGGGAGCAGCGGCGCCGCCAGTCGGGCGCCCGCCTCGGGGTGGGCGTGGATCGCCTCCCAATCGTCCCCGTCGAGCTTGGTTTTCTTGTTGAGGATCTCCGCCTCGACCTGCAGCTTCCCGATGTCGTGGAGCAGAGCGGCCCATCGAAGCCGGGGGCGGGCGTCCGCAGGCAGGTGGAGCTCGTCGGCCAGAAGGTCCACGAAGGCGCGCACTCGCTCCGAGTGCCCCCGCGTCCTTCGATCGTGCGCCGTGAGCGCGGCCACCAGCATCAGGACCATCTCGGCGGCTCGGGCCGGGTCGCTGCTCACGCCGCGGTCGCGAGCCTCCCGGACGCGCCGCTCCAGCAGCCGGGTGTTCCCGGCCGCCCTCGCGAGCACGTAGCGGGAGGGGGCCTGATCGGGGAAGACCAGGGTGAGCTTCAGCAGGACGGCCAGCGGCAGGAGCCTCCGCGCGACACGGTCGGCGAGGTACGCTGCCGCGGTCGAGCAGCCGAGGAGCAGGGCCCACCAGCCCGCCAGGCCGACGGTCGAAGCCGGGGCAGGGAGCACGGAGCCGACGAGCACGGCGATCCCCAGGCCGGTTGCGACCGGGACGAGCAGGACCACGACCCGCACGAGGAAGCTGGCGACGGGGCGCTCACGCCACCGACCCTCTTCCCCCGGGAGTCGGATCTCTCGAGGCATGATCCCTCCGTCATCTATCGGATGGGTCCCCCAGCAGGTATCGGCCGATCCGGGGTCGGTTCTTGAGCGAAGCAGGCCATATGGCCGACCCCCTGGGGCCCTCGGACCTCGATCTGCTCACGACTCTAGGCGAAGGGCGTCGCCGACCTCCACCCCCCCTCTGGCGAGCACGCCTTGGTTGACCTCGAGCGCCCCCACCCACGCGACCGTGATGTCGTAGATGGGGCACGGATCCTCCTCGCAGGGCTCCATGTCCACGATCTGGCGGATCGTCATTGCCTCATCCCACACCGCGACGGTGAGGGGGATCAGCGTGTCCTTCATCCAGAAGTCGCTCTCGGTCGGCTCCTCGTGGAGGAAGACCATGCCCACGTCGTCGGGCATCTCCTCGACGCCCATGAGACCTCGGGTCCGCTCCTCGGGCTTGTCGGCGATCGCAACTCGGAGCGTCAACGGCTCGCCCTCGGCCGGCTCGATGACGACCGTGGCGTCGGTGGCGAACGGGGCGGCGGGGAGCGCGGTGGAGGTGGGGGTCGCCGTAGGGCTCTGCCCCGGCTCCGGGCTGGCCTCTCGCCCGTCGCTGCACGCGGCGAGGAGGAGCAGGGCGATGAACGGTAGTAGGCGACGTCGCATGTCTGCCACTATCATGACATCGGTTCGCTGGAGTAGCTCAGCTCGGCAGAGCACCGCCATGGTAAGGCGGGGGTCGTGGGTTCGAGTCCCACCTCCAGCTCCCGGTTCACCGTCCCGGAGCGAGGCGGTTGCTAGACTGACACGGGCGCGGCGGGGTAGCTCAGGGGCAGAGCAAGCGGCTCATAATCGCTGTGTCGGCGGTTCGAATCCGCCCCCCGCTACGACAGGGCGGCCCGGGCCAGGGTCCGACGTCCCAGAGGAGGAGCGATGAGCAAGCAGAAGTTCGAGCGGACGAAGCCGCACGTCAACATCGGGACGATCGGCCACATCGACCACGGCAAGACCACCCTGACCGCGGCCATCACCAAGGTGCTGGCCGACAAGGGGATGGCCGACTTCACCCCCTTCG
>DATKBL010000018.1:0-8119 GCA_035513995.1 Actinomycetota bacterium | reverse complement strand
GTCGACATCGAGAAGCTGGCCCGGCTCCTGATGGAGGACAAGGCCTCGAACCCCAGCAACTACGCGATGCTCACGATCTCGGAGGGCGCGGTGCTCGAGGGAGGCGACCTGATGCTCTCGGGCGAGGAGGACGCCTACGGGCACCGGAAGCTCGGCGGGATCGGCTCGCAGGTCGCGCTGCACCTCAAGCAGATCACCGGCGAGGGGATCGTGGAGCAGCAGCTCGGCTACCTCGTCCGGTCGGGGAGCCCCGACTCCCTCGACCTCATGGTGGCCACGAACTACGCGGTGATGGCGGCCGATCTCGCGCTCGAGGGGTCGTCGGGCCGGATGGTGGCCCTGCGGGGCGGCACGTACACGAACGTGCCCATCTCGGTGACCCGGGAGGGCGTCAAGCGCGTGGACGTGGACGAGCTGTACGACGCCGACCGGTATCGTCCGAAGCTCCGCCACGTCGGCGGCAAGCCCATGTTTCTCTACTGAGAAGGAGGCCGGATGAGGGTCGGAGTGCTGGGAACGGGTTCGGTGGGTCGCGCGATCGGAGGGAAGCTGGCCGAGCTCGGCCACGACGTCATGCTGGGCACGCGCGACGTCGGGGCGACCATGCGGCGTCCCGACGGGGAGAGGGAGGACGAGTCGTTCACGGAGTGGCTGGGGCGCAACCCGGAGGTCGCGGTGGGAACCTTCGCCCAGGCCGGAGCCCACGGCGAGGTGATCTTCAACTGCACGCTCGGCGATGGATCGCTCGACACGCTGGGGTCGGCCGGCGAGCACCTCGAGGACAAGGTTCTCGTCGACGTCTCGAACCCTCTCGTGTTCGCGGAGGAGGGCATGAGCCTGTTCGTGCCGAGCACGGACTCGCTCGCGGAGCGGATCCAGCGCGCCCACCCGAGGACGAAGGTCGTGAAGGCGCTCAACACCGTGAACGCGCGGGTCATGGTGGATCCCGCGACCCTGGGCGGAGGCGACCACACGATCTTCGTCTGCGGGGACGACGAGGGGGCGAAGGGAGCGGTCACGGAGACCCTGCGGGCGTTCGGCTGGGAGCAGATCATCGATCTAGGAGACCTGTCCGCGGCCCGAGGCATGGAGGCCTACCTCCTGCTGTGGGGCCGGCTGATGGGGGCCCTGGGATCGCCGGCCCTCAACGTCAAGATCGTCACCTAGGGCGGAAGCGGCCCACGCCGCGCCGGACGGCCCGGCGGTAGAGGCTCGGGGCCAGCCGCTGGATCGCCGACAGCGGCCCCGGCCAGGCCGGGATCGCCACCATCCCCATCCGCCCACGGCGCAGCACGTCCACGATCCGCTCGGACACCGCCTCCACGGGGATCGTCACCGGCTGCCGCCGCCCCGCCTGCGGGAACCCCTCCGTGTCCACGAACCCGGGACACACCGCGGTGACCCTCAGCGCATCTCCGTGCGTCAGCGCGAGCGACTCGGAGAGTGCGACCACCGCGTGTTTCGACGCGGCGTACGCCTCCGCTCCGGGGAGCGCGAACAGCCCTGCCAGCGAGGCCACGTTGACCACGTGCCCCCGGGCCTCGAGCAGCATCGGCAGGAACAGCTTCGTGGCCCACACGACGCTCACGTAGTTCGTGAACGTCACCGCGTCGAGCTGCGACAGCTCCACCTCGGCGAAGCGACCTCTCCCCGGCACCCCCGCGTTGTTGATCAAGACATCGCAGCGGCCGAACCGCTCCTCGGTGGCGGCGACCAGCGCTCGGAGGTCCTTCTTCAGCGTGACGTCGCACCGGATCGGCAGCGTCTCGCCCCCTAGCTCCTCGGCCAGCGCCCGCAGCCGGTCCTCGCGCCGCGCGGCCAGCACGAGCCGGAGCCCCTCCCGCGACAGCGCGCGCGCCGTGGCCTCGCCAATGCCCGACGAGGCCCCGGTGACGACGGCGACCTTCGTCGCCATTCAACCGCCGCCGAGTGCGGTGAGCGTCTGGCCGCCGTCCACGACCACGACCGAGCCCGTCATGAACGAGGCGGCGTCGGAGGCGAGGAACCGCACCACCGCCGCCACCTCCTCGGCCGTCCCCCAGCGCCCCATCGGGATCATCGAGCGGATGCTCTCGACGAACGCCGGATCCTGGCGGGCCTGCACGTTCAGGTCGGTCTCGATCCAGCCGGGCGCCACCGCGTTCACGCGGACCCCGTTCGCCGCCCACTCCTGCGCCACGGTCTTCGTGAAGCTCACGAGCGCGGCCTTGGCCCCCGCGTAGTACGTCAGGCCGGGGCTGGCGATGAACGCCGCCACCGACGCCATGTTGATCACCGACCCCGACCCCCTCTCGAGCAGGTGCTTCGAGGCCGCCTGCGTCGCGTAGAAGGCCGAGTGGAAGTTGATGCGGAAGTACTTCTCGAAGCCCTCGGGCCTGATCGAGTCCACGGTGGAGAGGAACGGGGCCGCGCCCGCGTTGTTCACGAGGATGTCGAGCCCCCCGAGCTCGCCGATCGTGCGGTCCACGAGCGACTGCACCTGCTCCGGCTCGGCGACGTCGGTGGCGACGGGGAGCGCCCGGCGGCCCAGCGCCTCGATCTCCTTGGAGGCGGCGGCGAGCGCCTCCTCGCCCCGGGCGGCGAGCGCGACGTCGGCCCCGTCCTCGGCCAGCGCGAGCGCGATCGATCTTCCGATCCCCTTCGACCCGCCCGTCACGAGGGCGACCCTGCCGTCAAGCCCAGGCATCCGCGGAACCTCCGTATACGATGGAAACGTCGTGAGCAAACCACACTCCGGGTACCCGGGCGAAGCCTGGGAGCCCTCCGAGCACCCACGCCAGGCCCTGATCGAGGCCCTGCTCGACGGCGGCGTGGCTGGAGTCAACTCGCACGACCGGCCCGACGTCCTCTGGAAGATCCAGCGCCTGTGCGAGGGCGACCCCGACCTCCAGTTCGGCCTGACCGGCGTGGACCGGATGCCCCCGGGGGAGCTCGTCGACCTGATGGCGAGGGAGGGTGGCTTCGACGCCGACCCGGACCTGAAGCACGGGCTCGTCATGGTCGATCCCGAGCTCGTGATCCGGGGATGCGAAGCGATCGGCGACCGCCTGGCGCTCGCCGCCGAGCGGGGGGAGCGCGTGCTCCTCGCCACCGGGCATCCCTCGGGCCTTCCGCTGCTCTACCAGGCCTCCGGCCGGCTCCTCACCGACCACGGTGCCAAGCTCCTCCGTCCGCTCGAGGGCTTCACCTGGAAGCAGGACGGCCGCGAGCGGCAGATCCGGTACATGAGCGGCGTGGCCGTCTACACCGACCGGGCTTCCGCGCTCCACACGCACAGCCCCGAGCCGATGCGGCGGATGCTCGAGGAGGTCACGCCCGACCTGGTCTTCGCCGACCACGGGTTCGCCGGCGCGGCCATCGAGGCGGGGATCGACACGGCCTCGATCGCCGACGTGAACGACCCGGCGCTCGTCGTCGCGTGGCGTCAGGGGAGGGGCGGACCCGTCGTGGTGATGGACGACAACGTCCAGCCCGAGGCCTACTGGCCCTGCTTCCAGGTCATCGCCTCACGCTTCAGCCGACGCGCGCGCTGACGAGGTCGCGGAGGCGGTCGGCGCGGCGGAACGCCTCCTGCTCGTGCTTGAGGAAGCAGTACACGTCGCGGCCCACGCCGACCGCCTCCGCGATCCGGGCGGCCCAGGCCTCGAGCTCGGGCTCCGAGTCGTCGTCCTTCCGGAGGCGCAGGTACGCGAACGGCCCCGGCGCGATGCCGTGCACCGCCCGCTCGTCGGTCTCGGAGTCGACCCAGGCCGCCCCCTGCGAGGCCAGCAAGGGCTTCGCCTCCTCCCAGGACGGGTGCCGGAACTCGAACGCCGCCTGCACGTCGGGGGGCAGGTAGCCGAGGAACGCCGCGAGCAGCGACTCGTCGTAGGGGAGGTTGGGCGGGCACTGGAACAGGATCGGCCCGAGCTTCTCGCCGAGCATCCGGGCCAGCTCCAGGAACCTCGCGACGTCCTCGTCGGCGTCGCGAAGGCGCTTCGCGTGGGTGATCCGCTGGTTCGCCTTGAGCGCGAACCGGAACCCGTCCGAGGCCTGCTCGCGCCACCGCTCCAGCGTCTTGGGCGAGGGGAACCGGCGGAACGTGTAGTTGATCTCGACCGAGGGGAACCGCGTCGCGTAGTGCTCGAGGTAGGCGTCCCGCTTCAGGCCCTCGGGGTAGAACTCCCCGCGCCACTCGTCGTAGGCGAACCCCGAGGTCCCCACGTAGAGCATGCCGATATCCAACCACGGCTAGCCTCGGGAGCGGGCCCTGGGCTACACTGGCTACAGCGTGGCCCCTGACAGATCGTTCCGAGAAGCTCAATTCGTGACCGTGCAAGAGGTCGCCCAGCTCATGCGGGTGTCCAAGATGACCGTGTACCGATTGATCAAGCAGGGAGACCTGCCGGCCGTGCGCATCGGCCGTGGATATCGATTGCGCGAGGAAGACGTTCACAGCTACCTGGACTCGAGGTACACCGAGGCGGGGTAGTCGCACGGATCCGGGCTTCTCGAACGGCGCGACCGTTCGAGGGCGGAGATGGATCCACACGAGGAGGCGATCCGGCGGGTCGTCGCGAGTCGCGGCGTGACCCTGCTCGTCGGCGGCCTGGACACCGGGAAGACGACTCTGGCGCGCCGCATCGCGCGTGCGGGGCTCGGCGCGGGCCTCACGGTCGGGTTCCTCGACGCCGACGTGGGTCAGTCCACGGTCGGGCCCCCCACCGCCGTCGGCCTCCGCATCTGCCGCCAGCCCTCCGACCTCGAGCACGACTCGCTGGCTCGCGCCGACGTCCTCGCCTTCGTGGGGTCGATCTCGCCCCAGGGCCACCTTCTCCCCCTCGTCGTGGCCACGCGCATGCTGCTCGACCGCGCCCACGCCGAGGGCTGCGACATGGTGGTGGTCGACACCACCGGGCTCGTCTCCGGCGTCTACGGCCAGCTCCTGAAGGGCTACAAGGTGCAGCTGCTCCAGCCCGACCACGTGATCGGCGTGGAGCGGGGGAGCGAGCTCGCGCCGGTCCTCGGGGTCGTGCGTCGCTTCTCGGCCGCGCAGGTCGAGGCGCTGAAGGTCCACCCCGACGTGATCCCGACCTCGGTCGAGCAGCGGGCGCTGAACCGTCAGGAGTCACTGCGCCGGTACTTCGCCGAGCCGCTCCAGCGGTGGCGCATCAAGCCGGCCGTCTTCCTGCCGACCCTCCCCGACCTCTTCGACCTCGCCTCGCTCGACCACATCCTCGTGGGGCTCTCGGACGGGAAGGGAGGCACGATCGGGATCGGCTACCTCGAGCACGTCGCCGAGGACGGCGGGCTCCGCCTCGTCTCTCCCGCCTCGGAAGGCCCCAAGGCGCTCGTGCTCGGCTCGGTCCGGCTCGAGGAGGACTTCCGCGGCCGTCGCGTCGAGCTCCGCAACCTCCTCGGCTCCGACTGAGATGCGCTGCGCCGCCCTGCTGCTGGTGCTGCTGGCCTCTGGGTGCGGGGGCGCCGCGTCCCCGGCCCCGGGCGAGGAGATCCGGTTCGAGACGTCCGACGGCGTCGAGCTCGTGGGCGAGCTCCGGGGCGAGGGCCCGCGCGGCGTCGTGCTCGGGCACATGTACGGGTCGAGCCGCGAGGCCTGGGGGCCGTTCGCCGAGCAGGCCGCCGAGGCCGGCTACCTGACGCTCGCCTTCGACCTGCGGGGATTCGGCGACTCGGGCGGGGACCGGAGCGCCCCGGCGGCCCCGACCGACCTCCGCGCGGCCGTCGACGCGATCGGCGAGCGGGGGGCCGAGGACGTCGTCGTGATCGGCGCCAGCTTCGCCGGTACCGGCGCCCTCGTGGCCGCGGGCGAAGAGGAGTGGGCCGGCGTGGCGACGCTCTCGGCGCCGGCCTCGTTCGAGGGGCTCGAGGCCACCTCGGCCGTGGTCGAGGCCGTCGACGAGCCGAAGCTCTTCATCGCGGCGGACGGCGACGGGTCTGCCGCGAGCTCGGCCCAGGCCTTCTATGAGGCCGCCTCGGGCGGCAAGCGCGTGGAGATCGTCGTGGGCGACCAGCACGGGACCGAGCTGCTCGAGAGCGGCCGCGCCGAGATCGTGCGCAACCTCCTGCTGTCCTTCCTCAGGAATCAGCTGCCATGATCGCCGCGGGGGTTGGGGGCCGAGCCCGCCGGGCGGAGCACGATCCGGTCGTGGGGCTCCTCGATGTCGACCAGGCCCCCGATCCCTGCGGCCACGAGGACCGGCACGCCTTCGACGTCGACCTCGACGTCGTCCGGCTCGGCCGCCTCGGTCAGCCTTGCTTCCATCATCCCGTCCTCGAGCACGAGGCGGATCCGGGCCCGGGGGTTGAAGCGGCGCGCAGCCTCCTGCGACCTGCGGAGGATGTCCCTCGCCCAGTCGGTGAACTCGAGATCGGCGTCCGCTCCCATCCGGCGCTCCACGCTACCACCCCGGCTCTGGTACCTTCCGAACGTCGATGACACGCCCGATCCTGTTCCTGTCGGACTACGGGCTCGCCGACGAGTTCGTCGGCGTCTGCCACGCGGTGATGGCGCGCATCGCGCCGGGCAGCCCCATCGTCGATCTCGCTCACGAGATCCCGCCCCAGGACATCCCGCGGGGCGCCGCGGTGCTGGCGCAGGCGGCTCGGCACGGCCCCCGCGATGGTGTGTACCTCGCGATCGTGGACCCCGGCGTGGGCACCGAGCGACGGCCCGTGGCGATCGAGGCCGGCGACGCCTTGCTCGTGGGACCCGACAACGGGGTGCTGTCGACCGCGTGGACCGAGCTCGGCGGCGTGAAGCGCGCGTTCATGATCTCGGCGCCGGGGGTGATGCTCGACAAGGTCTCTCCCACCTTCCACGGCCGTGACGTCTTCTCCCCGTGCGCCGCCCACCTGTCGCAGGGGCTCTCCCTCGACGAGGTGGGGGAGGAGATCGACCCCGGGACCCTGGTGGAGGTCACGCTTCCCGGCGCCCGGATCGAGCCCGGCTACGTCCACTGCAAGGTGATCGGTGTGGACCGCTTCGGCAACATCCAGCTCTCGGCACGCCCGACGGACCTCGCGGAAGCCGGCATCCCGAGCGGCGAGGAGATCCACGTCCGCGCCGGAGGGAACGGATACGACGTGCCCGTGCGCGCCACCTTCGCGCAGGTTGAGGAGGGCGAGGGCGTGGTCGTGGCGGACTCCTCCGGGTTCCTGACCCTGGCGAAGAACCGGCGCCATGCGGCGGAGGAGCTGGGGATCCACGTGGGCGATCACGTCGTGCTCTGCCCGCGGATGCCCGAGGCGTGAGCGTGGGACGGCGCGTCCTGATCACGGGTATCTCCGGGCACCTCGCCGGCGAGCTCGCCCGGCGCCTCGAGCAAGATTCCGACATCGAGTACCTCGTCGGCGTGGACCTCGACGAGCCGCGAGCGGACCTCACCAGGCTCGAGTTCGTCCGGACGGACATCCGCAACCCCCTCATCGTGAAGGTGCTCCAGACCACCGAGGTCGACACCGTCGTCCACCTCAGCCTGCTGGCCACCCCCCACGACGTCGGCGGCCGGAGCCAGATGAAGGAGATCAACATCATCGGCACGATGCAGCTCTTGGCGGCATGCCAGCGGGCCGAGGCCGTGCGGAGGGTCGTGATGAAGTCCACGACCGCCGTCTACGGCTCCGGGCCGAAGGACCCCGCCGTCTTCACCGAGAACATGACGGCGCGCTCGGAGGCCCCCCACGGGTACGCGAAGGACGCCATCGAGGTCGAGGCCTACGCGCGCAGCTTCGCTCGACGCCGCGGCGATGTGGATCTCACCGTCCTGCGCTTCGCGAACTTCATCGGCCCGGGGATCTCCTCGTCGCTCACGCGCTACTTCTCGCTCCCGGTGATCCCCACCGCGCTCGGCTACGACCCGCGTCTCCAGATGATCCACGAGGAGGACGCGGTGGAGGCGTTGGATCGAGCGGTCCGGGGCTCGCACCCCGGCACCTTCAACGTGGCCGCCGACGGCGTGGTCCTGCTCTCGCAGGCGCTGCGGCTGCTCGGGAGGCCGTCATTGCCGGTGGCCCTGCCGCTGGCCGCCCCGGTCGGCTCGCTGCTCCGCAGGTTCGGGCTCGTCGACTTCTCCACCGAGCAGCTCCGCCTGCTGGTCTACGGCCGCGTCGCCGACAACAC
>DATKBL010000017.1:0-3545 GCA_035513995.1 Actinomycetota bacterium | reverse complement strand
AAGTCGCGGATGGCCTCGTACAGGTGCTCGCGAGTGAAGTCCGGCCACAGCACCGGCGTGAACCAGAGCTCGGAGTAGGCGCTCTGCCACAGGAGGAAGTTGGAGAGGCGCTGCTCCCCCGAGGTCCGGATCATCAGATCGGGCTCGGGGAGCTCGGGATCGTAGAGGCGCGCGGCGATCGAGCGCTCGGTGACACGCCCCCGCAGCCGGCCGGCGTCGTGATCCTCGAGGAGCCGCCGAACCGCGTCGACCACCTCGGTCCGGCCCCCGTAGCTCAGCGCGATCGTGAAGGTCATCCGCGTGTTGCTCCTCGTCATCCGCTCGGCCTCCTCCATCTCCCGGATGACCGAGCGCGGGAGAGGCCGCCCTCGCCGCCCGAGGAAGCGGATCCGGACGCCGCGCTCGTGGAGCTCGTCGCGCCGGCTGTGGATGATCCGCCGGTTGAACTGCATCAGGAACCGGACCTCCGAGGGCGGGCGTCGCCAGTTCTCGGTGGAGAAGGCGTACACGGTGAGGTGACGCAGGCCGATCTCGATCGCCCCGTCCACCACGTCGTAGAGGGCGCGCTCGCCCTGCTCGTGGCCGGCCGTCCTCGGGAGACCCCGCTCGCGAGCCCAGCGGCCGTTGCCGTCCATGACGATCGCGACGTGCGACGGCAGGCGCTCGCGGTCGAGGCTCACGGGAGGACGGCGCGAGGCTCGACCCGCGCCAGCAGCGGGAGACTCCGCATCCGGCGCTCGAGGTGGTACTCGGTGAAGCCGTAGAGCAGCGCTCGAGCCTCCCCGCGGACGCGGACGGGCGGGGTCGCGCTCCCCGCCTCGTCAAGGTCGCGCCCTGCGAGCGCGGCGAGCCACGCCAGCGCCTCGGGAGCGACGCGTCGCGCGTCGCGGTCCCGACACGTCTCGCACACCGTGCCGCCCTGCTCGTTCGAGAAGCGGGTCACCGGACCGCCCCCACAGGCAGCGCACGCCTCGAGGATCGGCCCGAAGCCCGACAGCCCCAGCAGCTTCAGGAGGAACGCCTCGGCCACCGCGGCGGGGTCGGCGGGGTCGGCATCGAGCGCCTGCAGCCCCTTCCGCAGGAGGAGGAACAGCCGGACGTTCCGCTCGTGTTCCTCGGCGACCTTGTCGGCAGCCTCGAGCATCGCCTCGCCCGCCGCGAACAGGGCGTAGTTCTCGCGGATCCTCCGGAACGGCGCGAGGATCTCGGCCTGCGTCACCGTATCGAGGTTGCGGCCGCGGTAGAGCATCAGGTCGACGTGCGTGAACGGCTCGAGCCGCCCGCCGAACCGGCTCTTGGTCCGGCGGACCCCCTTGGCCACCGCGCGGACCTTGCCCTCCTCCTGGGTCAGGATCGTGACGATCTTGTCCGCCTCGCCGAGCTTGAAGGAGCCGAGGACGATTCCCTGCGCTTTGTAGAGCGGCACGGTCGGCATCGTACCAACGCCCCGGGGCCTGAAGGGGGACGGACGGCCCTTCGGGCCCGGGACCTTGGGCCCGGGAACCGGAGGGCCCACTCCGATGGAATCGTTGCACGAGCTTCCGAGGAGGATGAGGCGTGAACGAGGTGCGACGGATGGCGTACGGCGCGGTGATCGGGTTCCTGGTCGCCGCGTCCTTCGGGGTGGGGCTGATCTCCATGGCGGCCTTCAAGAGCGGGGAGCCGGTCGCGGCCGCTCCCGCGGCCGCGACCGGCGACGCCCAGCTGCTCCACATGGAGATCGGTGAGCTCTTCCTCGAGCCCGCGGAGCTGTCGGCGCAGCCGGGGGCCCTGGCCATCGAGGTCACGAACACGGGGAGCGTCGAGCACAACCTGGCCATCGAGGGCGTGGGGGCCACCCCGATGATCCTGCCGGGAGGGACGGCCACCCTCGAGGTCGACGCGATCGAGGCAGGCTCCTACGAGATGATCTGCGAGGTCGCCGGCCACGCCGACGGTGGCATGCGCGGCACCCTGTCCGTCGGCGGGGCCGAGGTGTCCGACCACGAGGGCATGGCGGGCATGACGCCCGAGGAGATGGTCGCCCACGACGCGGAGCGCACGGGCTCCTTCCCCGCCGAGACCGAGGGACGCGGCGGTCAGCCTCTCGAGCCCGAGGTCCGCCCGAACGGCACGAAGGTCTTCGAGCTCACCGCCGAGGCGATCGAGTGGGAGGTCGAGCCCGGGAAGGTCTTCGAGGCCTACGCGTACAACGGGCAGGTGCCCGGGCCGGAGATCCGGGCCGAGCTCGGCGACCGCGTGCGCATCGTCCTCCACAACGAGCTCCCCGAGCCGACCACGATGCACCTCCACGGGATGACCGTCCCCAACGACATGGACGGCGTCCCCGTCATCAACCAGGACGCAGTGATGCCGGGCGAGTCGTTCACCTACGATTTCAGGGTGCGCAACACCGGCAGCAACATGTACCACTCGCACTTCAACGCGCAGAAGCAGGTTCCCATGGGGCTCCTCGGCGCCTTCGTGGTGCCCGATCCGGACGACCCGGCCGTCGCCGTCGACGCCACGATGGTCCTGAACGACGGGCCGCTCGGCTTCTCGAGCAACGGGAAGGGGTTCCCCGCGACGGAGCCGATCGTGGCCTCCGAGGGCGACCTGATCCGGATCCGCTACATGAACGAGGGGCTCCAGATCCACCCGATGCACCTGCACGGGATGCCCCAGGAGGTCGTGGCGCTCGACGGCCACATCCTCGCGCGCCCGTACACGATGGACACGGTGCTGGTGGCGCCGGGCCAGCGCGTGGACGTCCTGGTGAGGGCGACCGAGGCCGGCGTGTGGGCCTTCCACTGCCACGTCCTGACCCACGCCGAGGGCCCGGACGGGATGTTCGGGATGGTGACGGCCCTGATCGTCGACTAGGCGGGGGGTTCCTCCCCGGGCTTCCGGCGGCCCCGGCGGTTCCGGACCGCGTTACCGGCCTGCTTCGCCTTCGCCTTCACCTTGTCGAGCATGATCTCGGCCCAGGTGTACTCGGTGGCCAGGATGGCCAGGCCGGCGATGATGGCGACGGTGCCGGGGCCCGGCGTCACCAGCATGATCAGCCCGGCGAGCAGGACCAGGAAGCCCAGCACGGTGACGCCGATGCGCTTCCCGCTCCGGGCGATGAAGCGGATGACCGCCCGGGGGCCCTGGATCTCCCGCTTGGGGGCGGTGGTCATCGGGCGCCGGCCGCGTGCGTCTCCATGGCGGCGATGATAGCGGACTCTCCGGGAAGACCCCTCCACCTAGGGACAGGCCAGCCGCGCGTCCACGAGCTGCATCGTGAACACGCCGAGGTGCCCGAGCCCGCCCTCCTCGTCATGGCGGAGGATCCCCTCGGCCACGACCTGGCCCCAGGTGACGCCGGCGTCGGAGATCAGGCAGTCGCCCTCGGACTGAGCGTCCACCCAGATCGAGGGGTGGGCCGCCTGCGGCGGGTACGACTCCGCCAGCGCCGCGGTCAGGACGCTCTGCTCGAACGACCCCACGTAGAAGGCGGTGAAGCGCAGGCGCTCGCCGTCGTGGCCCGCGGGGTCGGCGAGGACGTCCTCGATCTCGACCTC
>DATKBL010000016.1:0-7418 GCA_035513995.1 Actinomycetota bacterium | reverse complement strand
CAGCGCCCTCGACCGATACCTGCCATTTGCGTCGAGACTCGGGAAAGTCGGTGACGTAGACCTCCCAGCGCCCCGACTCGTCGGAGCTGTAGGCAAGCCAACGCCCGTCCCGGGACACGGTGGGGAAGACGTGCTGGAACGCACTCTCCCACATCCTGCCCGGCGCGCCGCCCTCTTCCACAGGGAGCCTCCAGAGATTCCACGGTGAGAAGCCGTCGTTGGCGAAGTAGAGGAGCTGGCGTCCGTCGGAGGTCCAGCTCGAAGGGAATTTCAGCAGCTCGTCCTGCCAGAGGACGGCCGACGTATCCATTCCGAGGACCGAGCCTAGATAGATGTCCGCCCGCCCCCCGGTTACGCTTCCCGCCCAGGCGATTCGCTCCCCGCCCGGGGCCCAGGCGAAGCAGCACTTCCGACTCCCATCGAACGTGAACCGGGTCTTGACCCCCCGCGGCAGGTCCCAGAGCCAGATGTCCGGGTCGTTGCTCTGGCCCGTCACGATGCCTACCGCCGCGAGCCGTCCGTCCGGCGACAGGCGTACCTCGGTGTAGAGCTCGGGTTCGCCCACAGTTCCCAGGACCTTGCCGGTCCGGTCCCGCCACTCGAGGATGCGGTGCTCACCCATTTGGTGGCCCGTCTGATAGGCGAGGGTTCCTTCGCCGGATGCCGAGAAGACGGCGAGCGCGGCCCAGGCGCTGTGGAGGAGCCCCTCCGCCAGGATGAGGGGATCGCCGACCGCCTCGAGCTTCCCCGCGTCGAATGGCAGGGCCATGAGGCTACCGTTGCGGACGAAGAGGAGGTGTCCCGCGGCGTACTCGGTGTTGGTGGCGACCCGCATGATCTCCCGGGGCTCGTCACCGGCGAGAGAGCCTACGAGGAGGTGCCCGAGCTCCTGGCCGGGCAGCACGGGCGCTTCCACCCGTCGCGCCACGAAGAGGAACCGCCGGCCGCCGGGCAGGAAGCGAGGATGGCGGTGGCTGTTGTCTCCCCGCTCCCGGTCGAGCTCCGTGATCGCGGTCGGGACGCCACCGGTCGCCGGAACGCGGACGAGTCCGCTCTGAGCGGTGGGAGCGAACACGATGACCCCTTCCGGGCTCCAGGAACCCCCTTTGCCATTGGGTGCCTCGGCGAGGGTGAGCGGCCTTCCGCCACCGACGTCGATCTTTTTGAGATGGCCGTCGGCGAAGAAGCCCACCTCGTCCCCGTCCGGAGCCCAGAAGGGGTAGTTAGCGCCCTCGGTACCGGGGAGCGGGCGGGCCTCGAGCTGTCCGAGCTCCCGCATCCAGAGGCGGACGACCGACTGCTCGTCCCGCACCGCGTAGACCAGTCGCGAGCCGTCCGGGGAGACGGCCACCGGCCCCGGCGATGTCCAGAAGAGGTGGAATCTCCCGCCGGGTGGGGGCGGGACGATCGTGCGGACGACGGTGGCGACTCCGCCGGGTCGCTCGGGAAGAAGGAGGATGACGCCTACCAAGCCGAGAAGGATCGCGGCGCAGGCGATCGCGGCCACGCGCCACCTCCGCAGTCGCGGCTCCAGGCCCCCCTCCGCCTCCGCGATTCCCGGCACAGCGGGCCGTTCCGCGTCCTCCACCTCCAGACGGGCGTCGGCGATGTCGTGGAGCCGCCGCTCCGGGTCCTTCTCCAGGCATCTGCGCAGCAATCGCCGCACGGCCCGGGGGGTCTCCTGGGGGAGCCGTTCCCACTCGGGCTCCTGGTGGACGATCGAGGCGAAGACGTCGGTAACCGTCTCGCCGCCGAACGGCGCTCGGCCGGCGAGCATCTCGTAGAGGAGGCAGCCGAAGGCCCAGATGTCGGTTCGGCGGTCCACCGGCTTGCCCCGGGCCTGCTCGGGGCTCATATACGCCGCGGTGCCGAGTATCACTCCCGCCCGCGTCGCCTGATAGCTGAGTGTCGGCGAGCGGCTGAGGTCCGGCAGCGCTCCCGGCTCCGGCTCGAGCGCCTTGGCGAGGCCGAAGTCGAGGACCTTGACGCTCCCCTGCGGCGTCCGCTTGACGTTGGACGGTTTCAGGTCCCGGTGCACGATCCCCCGGGTGTGGGCCGCCTCCAGGGCCTCGGCGACTTGACGGCCGATCTCCAGCGCCTCCTTCACCGGGATCCGGCCCCGGGCGAGGGTCTCGGCCAGCGTCTCCCCCTCGACGAGCTCGAGCACGAGGAAGCGCCGCCCCGCGTCTTCCTCGACACCGTGGATCGCCGCGATGTGGGGATGGTTCAGGGAAGCCAGGAGCCGGGCCTCGCGCTCGAAGCGGGCGAGACGTTCGGGATCCTCGAGGAATGGCTGGGGAAGGAGCTTGATCGCCACCTCGCGGCCCAGGCGCGTGTCCCGGGCTCGGTAGACCTCGCCCATCCCTCCTTCGCCGATCTTGTCGATCACCTCGAAGTGAGCGAGGGAGGCGCCGATCATGTTTCATCACCTCCATCGGAGGGCGCTCGGCAAACAAGCGCCCGAGTCGCCGCCGTCGTGGTCGTTCCCCCGCTCCCTTTGTCAGGATGGGTCATGGACAGTAGGCGACGGCCGGGGCTCAGGGACACGGAAGGATTCTACGTGCTGCGAAGAGAAGAGGCTACGGCGGCTTGGCCGACGACCCGCGGGCCAACCGATCGAAGGAGATCACGATCCGTTCGAGATCTCCTTCCGCCACCTCCTCCATGAGGAAGGTGCCGTCCGGAGCCGGGTCGTACTGCGCCACATGAAGATTGGCGGGATAGGGGAGGTGAAACAACCGCTCCGACCGGCCGAGGACAGGTCTGCCATTCCCCGAGCTCACCTCCACGACCAGGAGATCGTCGCCCTGGCGAAAGGTGATCTCCCGGCCGTCGGGGGACCAGCGAGGCTCGAGCCCTCCTCCGGAGCTGACCTGCCAGCGGCGGCCACCGTGCTCCGGGAACGGCGAGAGATAGACCTCGTCGTCTCCGGAGAGGTTGGAGACGTAGGCGATCCAGCGGCCGTCGGGCGAGAGCACCCCGGCCCGTTCGTTGTGCGGGGTGGCGAGGAAAGGGAAGGCCTTCCGTTCGCCTTCCAGAGGAAGCACCCAGAGATCCCGTCCGGCCTCCGGGCGCTGGAGGTAGAAGACGAGATACCGGCCGTCTCGGGACCAGGAGGTGGGGAGGGGACCTCCCACAAGGCTCTCGAAAAGAACTTCGGGCTCGGTGGCTCCGAGGCGCTGGAGCGCCAGTGCGCGACTCGTCGCAGTCGTCCAGGAGAACGCAACGGTTTCGCCATCGGGCGACCAGACGGGTGCGGTCGCCCATCCGGGTACCACGAAAGGCTGAGAGGAGTTCCGATCGAGGCTGTGGAGCCAGAGGTCGAGACCCTCCTCGAAGGCGATCCAGCGGCCGTCCGGGGACAAGCGAGGATGATCGTGAACTCGTGTCTCCGCTGTGATCGACGCCGGCGAGCCGTTGCGACCGACGAATACCAACCGCCCGCCGCCGCCCCCCGGAACGACTGCCGAGACGAGGGTGCCGTCGGGCGCCACCGCGAAGCCAGCTGACTCGGGGTGAGGCCGGATCGGGTGGGGCACGGGCCTCGGGGGACCCGTCAGTCGAAGGGCTCCGAGATCGAAGGGCGCCGCCATCAGGGACCCTCCGCGGCGGAAGATGAGCTCTCCGGTGGAGACGTACTGGGCGTTCACTCCCTCGGTGATGGTGACGCGCTTCCTCTCCTCGAGATCGAACATAGCGGTCTGTGGGCTCGGAGTGTCGACGGTGAAGAGAACCGCCGGGCGGCCGGGAATGGACGACGGATACCAGTGGCCCCGCTCCACGGCCTGGGGATCGGGCTCGGTCAGGACCTCCGCCTCACCCCCCTGGCTGTCCACTGCCAGCAGTCCGCTCGAGACGCCGGCGCTGAAGACGATGGTCCCGTCGGGAAGCCATGTCCCGCCCAGCAGCTCGCCACTGGGCACCCGGGTGACCGGCAGGACCGGCCCCCCCGCGAGCCGGACCTTGCGCAGCTCCGCCCCCGACAGGAAGCCCACCCACTCTCCGTCGGGAGAGAAGAACGGAGCGATGGCCTCCTCGGTTCCCGCAAGGGGGATGATCTCGTCTCGATCGAGGGGACGACGATACAGGCGGGCGGTTCCGTCCTCGCCCACGGCGGAGTAGACGATCTCCCGTCCCTCAGGGTCGATGGTCACGGCGAGATCGCTCGTCAGCTCCTGGCCCGGAGGCAGCTCGAGGTGGAGGGTGAGCGGCCGGGAGGGCGAGGCGTCCCCCCTCACCATCCACCAGCCGAGGACCCCGCCGACTACCAGCCCGGCGGCGAAGGCCGCCAGTGAGTGGGTCCGAATCGGAAAGGCGGCCCGGCGCCGCTCCCCGAGCCCCGCACGGAGCCCCCTTTGCGCCTCCTCGATCTCCAGGCGCGCGTCCGCAGCGTGGTGGAGCCGCTGGTCGGGTTCCTTCGCCAGGCAGCGTCGGAGAAGCCGTTCGCCCGCCGGCGCCAGATTTCGTGGGAGCTCGCTCCATGGCGGCTCCTCCTCGAGAATCGCGGAGAGGGTCTGGGGGGCGGTCGTGGCGCGAAAGGGCCGCTCGCCGGTGAGCATCTCCCAGAGGATCACTCCCAGAGCCCACAAGTCCGATCGCTGGTCCGCCGGCTCGCTCCGGGCCTGTTCGGGGCTCATGTACGCGACGGTGCCGAGAATCGTGCCTGTCGCGGTGACGGCGGCGTCGAGTGTGACGGCCTCGGTAAGGTCCTCCGCTCCCGTCTCGGCCACGAGTCGGGCGAGGCCGAAGTCCAGAACCTTCGTCGAGCCGCCCTCCGTGAGCATCAGGTTGCCCGGTTTGAGATCGCGGTGGACTACACCGTGTCGGTGTGCCTCGTCGAGCGCGTCCGCGATCTCGGCCGCGATACGCAATGCCTCGTCCACCGGCACCGGTCCTCGCTTGAGACGACTCCGAAGAGTCTCCCCCTCGAGGTGCTCCATGACCAGAAAGTGGACCCCCTCGGCCTCGCCCACGTCGTAGAGGGTGCACACGTGGGGGTGGGCGAGCTGGGAGACAGCCCGGGCCTCGCGCTCGAAACGCACCCGGCGCGCCGGATCGTCGGCCAGGTCCTCCGGCAGCACTTTGATCGCCACCGTCCGTCCCAGGCGGGTGTCCCGGGCCTCGTACACCTCCCCCATCCCTCCCGCGCCGAGGGAGGAGACGATCTCGTACGGGCCGAGGCGACGGCCTGGAGCCAGGGGCACGGGGGGATTCTACGCGACGGCGCGGTGCGTAGAATGGAGGGACCAGCGGACCGTCTGGCGGCTGCTCCCCCCACGCCAGCGAGGGCCACGACCTTCGGCTCGTGATCGCCACGGAAGGCCGCCCCGGCGCCCGGGAGCATGCCAACGTCCCAGCCGGCGATTTCGAGGAGGAGATCATGACCATTGCCCGATTTCGATCCGACCTTCCCCCCGATGTCCAGCGGATCACCTCGCGAGGCGCCGTTGAGCTAGCCGGGTTGATCTCCTCGCGTGAGCTGTCTGCGGTGGAGGTGCTGGAGGCTCACATTGCCTGCATCGAGGCGCTGAATCCACGGCTCAACGCGATCGTCGTTCCTCTTTTCGACCAGGCGCGGACCACGGCGGAGGAGATCGACCGGCGTCTGGCTGGCGGGGACTCGGTGGGTCCCCTGGCGGGGGTCCCCTTGACGGTCAAGGGGTGCTACGACGTCGCAGGGACGTCCAGCACGGTAGGTGCGGAGGGATTCGACGTGATCCCCGAGCGCGACGCGCCCCTGGTGACGCGTCTGAAGGAGGCCGGAGCGATCGTGCTGGGCAAGACCAACATCGCCCAGCTCATGGTCTACCTGGAGACGGACAACCCAGTCCATGGGAGAAGCGACAGCCCCTGGAATCCGGATCGTTCCCCGGGTGGAAGCAGCGGTGGCGAGGCGGCGTCGGTCGCGTCGGGTTGCTCGGCCATGGGGCTGGCGACGGACATCGGTGGGAGCATCCGGGTTCCGGCGCACTTCTGCGGCATCTTCGGGATCAAGCCCACATCGTTCCGGCTCTCGCGATCGTCGACCGTCGACCGCCACTTTTTCCCGGGCGAGGAGGCGATCGTCGATCAGCCGGGGCTGATGGCACGGCGCGTCGAGGATCTCGAGCGCGGCCTCGCGGTGCTCGCCCGACCGGGGCCCGCCTCCGAGGATCCCTCCTCGCCTCCGGTTCCGCTGCGTCCGCTCCGGGAGGTGGATGTTTCGACGCTTCGCATCGGGTATTTCACCGACGACGGCATCTTTCCGGCCTCGCCGGCGATCCACCGAGCCGTCGAAGAAGCCCGCCGGGAGCTGGAGAGGAAGGGGGCCGTACTCCACCCGTTCACGCCTCCCGACACCGAGGCGGCGGTGCGCATGTTCTTCGCGATCCTGAGCGCAGATGGCGCCGCCTGGGCCAGGCGATTGCTCCGCAACGGCCCTGTCGACCGCCGTCTCCGGCAGCTCGTCACCTTCGCCCGCATGCCCGCGCCCATCAGGAAGGCCGCCTCGGGTGCCGCCCGACTCGCCGGCCAACCCGGTCTCGCGGACTTCCTCATGACCGGGGGCCCACTGTCGGCCAGTGAATTCTGGGAAGAGGTCGCCAGGCTCAAGGCCTACCGGTCACGGTTCCTCGCCACCATGGAGGTGGAGGGCGTCGACGCCATCCTCTGTCCTCCATTCCCCCTCCCGGCCCTCACCCACGGTGCCAGCTTCGAGATCGGGCTCGGCGGAGCGTATTCGCTCTTGTACAACGTCCTCGGCTTCCCCGCCGGTGTGGCGCCGGTGACCCGCGTGCGTGATGGCGAGGAGACGGAGAGACAGCCCAGCAGGGAGCTCGCCTTCAAGCGGGCCTCAGAGGTCGAGGAAGGGAGCGAGGGTTTGCCGATCGGCGTGCAGGTGGCGGCCAAACCGTGGCGGGAGGATGTGGTGCTCGCACTCCTGCTTGCTCTGGAGGAGGCGTTCTCCACGGGTACCGACTACCCGGGTGCGGTTCTCCGCAGCCCCATCGGCTGACCCGCCTGATGTTTGGCTGCGACCTCTCCGGCGGTGGTCGACGCCCGGCTGCATCGGGCGCGGGTTCGCATGGCAGCGAGCGGCCACTAAGTGGGTGGCACGTCGTTGGCGTCAGCTCGTCCGTCTACGGGCTCTCCGGGCCCTCGAGCCGTAGCCGCCCCTTCTCCTCCTGAGGTTCGGCTGCGACCCCTCTAGCGCCACCCTGCGAGGTTTGGCGCCCGTCCTCCGAGCTCCGGGACCGGCCGCCTCCCCTATGATGGCGGGACTCCGACCTCCAGGAGGTGCTCCATGACCCTGTCCAGATCCCTCTCCCGGCGTGGCTTCCTCCAGGTGCTGGGCGCCGGCACCGCCGCCGCGACCCTCGGCACCCCGCGGCTGGCCGCCGTCGGGCCCCTGGCCGCGACGCCCGCTCCGGCGCCGGCCG
>DATKBL010000015.1:0-5446 GCA_035513995.1 Actinomycetota bacterium | reverse complement strand
CGATCCTCCACCTCGCGGAAGACCTCGAGCTGCTCCAACTCGTCGAAGCGGTAGGCGACCGGGCTCTCCTCGGCGTTGCGCATGGGGTAGACGGCGGCGACCTTCCCGTCGACGCCGGCCAGCACGCCGCACGCCTCGTTCGGCGCGCTCGCGCGCAGATGGGCGAGCACCTCCTCGTACCGGTCCCGCGGGATCTCGATCGTCACGAGACTAATCCTAGCAACAGGGTCGGATTCCTCGAGGGGTCAGCGGAGCCGCCCGAGGACCCGGATCCGGCCGGGTGCGCCCTCCACGACCCGGCCGATCGCCTCGGAGGGCACCCCGCGCGCTTCCAGCTCGGTGCGGAGGGCGCCCGGGTTCGTGGTCGCGATCAGGAGCCCCCCGGAGGTCTGGGCGTCGCTCAGCGCCAGCCACTCGTGCTCTTCCAGGTCCCGCTCGACCAGCGGGTCGAGAAAGGCCGCGTTCCTGTGAGTGCCGCCGGGGACGACACCCTCGCGCGCGAGCTCCAGCGCTCCCTCGAGAAAGGGCACCGAGGCGGCGTCCACCTCGGCCGCCACCTCCGAGGCGGCCAGCATCTCGTGGAGGTGGCCGAGGAGGCCGAACCCGGTGACGTCGGTGGCGGCCTCGGCGCCGGCCTCGACCATGGCCTCGGCCGCCGCGTCGTTCAGCCGGGTCATCGTCTCGACCACCGCGGCCACCTGCGCGTCGGTCGCGCGCTCGCGCTTGATCGCGGTGGTGAGGATCCCCACGCCGAGCGGCTTCGTGAGGATCAGCTCGGCCCCCTCGGGCGCGGTGCTGTTGCGGACCAGGCGGTCGAGGTCCACGAAGCCCGTCACCGCCATCCCGTACTTCGGCTCCCGGTCGTCGATCGAGTGCCCGCCCACGACGACCGCCCCGGCCCGCGCGGCCGTCTCGGCCCCTCCGCGCAGCACGTCGGCCAGGAGGTCGAGCGGCAGGTCGTCGCGCGGCCAGCCGACCAGGTTGAGCGCCAGCACCGGGCGGGCGCCCATCGCGTAGAGGTCCGAGACGGCGTTGGCGGCCGCCACCCTCCCCCAGTCGTATGGGTCGTCGACGATGGGCGTGAAGAAGTCGACCGACTGCACGAGGCCCGTGCCGTCGGGCAGGCGGTACACGGCCGCGTCGTCCCGCGTCTCCTGCGAGACGACGACTTCAGGCGGGTATTCGGTTGAGCCGAGTCGGCCCAGCACCTGGGCCAGGTCCGAGGGACCGAGCTTGCACGCTCACCCGGCGCCGTGGCTGTACTTGGTCAGACGCACCTCGTCGCGCATGGGCCGAGGATACCTGGGGGGCTTGAGCGAGGCGCCGTCCCTCGCTACGCTCCGCGCATGGCACGACCACAGCGCGACATCGCCCTGATCCTCGCGCGCGACCTCGCCGCGCAGCTCTCGACCCCGATGTTCCTGGTGGACCCGGAGGGGACCCTGATCTACTTCAACGAGCCGGCCGAGGTGGTCCTGGGGCGCACCTGGGCCGAGGCCGGCGAGCTCTCCGCCGAGGAGTGGGGCACGATGTTCCGGCAGCGCACCCTCGAGGGCGAGCCGATCCCGCGCGAGAAGGTCCCCCTCTCGATCGCGCTCATGGAGCGGAACCCCGCGCACATGTCGATGCGCATCACCGGGATGGACGGTGTGCAGCGCGTGATCTCGCTCACCGCGATCCCGCTGATGCCGCACCCGGACGAGATCGTGGGGGCGGTCGCGATCTTCTGGGTCACCGGCTGATGCGCGCCACGATCCGCGGGTGCCGAGGCTCCCTGGCGGCGCCCGGGCCCGGGACGATCCGATACGGGGGGAACACCTCGTGCGTCGAGGTGCAGACCTCCGACGACACGCTCATCGTCTTGGACGCGGGGACCGGGATCCGCCTCCTCGGGCTCGAGCTCCAGAAGGCGTGCCCGCCGGTGATCCACGTGATGCTCACCCACCTGCACCTCGACCACCTCGAGGGCCTGGGCTTCTTCGCCCCCCTGTACGAGCCCGAGATCGAGATCCACCTGTGGGGACCGCCCTCACCGGTCCAGAGCCTTCGCGACCGGATCGCCCGCTACCTCTCGCCCCCGCTGTTCCCGGTGGAGCTGAGCGACATCCCCTCGCGCATCTCCTTCCACGACGTCCCCGACGAGCCGTGGGAGATCGGCGCGGCGGTCGTCTCGGCCCGCCCCGTGAAGCACCCGGGCCCCACCGTCGGCTATCGGATCGAGGACGACGACCGCTCGCTCGTGTACATCCCCGACCACGAGCCCGCGCTCGGCTCGGACCTGCGGAACGTGCCCCCCGCGTGGATCTCGGGGTTCGACCTCGCGGTGGGCACCGACGTGCTTCTCCACGACGCGCAGTACACGGCCCGGGAGTACGGCGAGCGGGTGGGGTGGGGTCACTCGGCGCTGGAGCACGTGGTCGACTTCGCGCTGGTCGCGAAGGTCGAGCGCCTCGTCATGACCCATCACGACCCCCTCCACGACGACGAGAAGCTCGAGAGGATGCTGGCCGAGGCGAGGGGCCTGTGGGGCGAGGGCCCGGGCGATCTCGTCCTGGCCAGGGAGGGGATGACCATCGTCCCCGGGGAGAAGATCGAGCCCTGATGCTCCGGGCGGGTGAAGCGTGAGGCTATAGTCAGACATATCGATCGACAGGAGGTGAGCCTTGGCGAACGTATTCGATCGTGCGAAGGACGCCGTGATCGGCGTGGTGAAGGGCGCGGGCGACATCGTCAACGCTGTTCGATCCACGGTCACGGAGATCGTCGTCAGCACCCTGAAGGAGGCCGGCGAGATCACCGGAACGGCACTGAACGTCGTGACCGACGCAGTCCGGGGCGCGATGCGCGGCACGAAAGAGGCCGGGGCGGAGGCCACCGAGAGCGCCAGGGCGATCGTGTCCGGCGCGGTGGAGGCCGTGTCCCAGGTCGGCGGTGACGTCATCATGGGCTCGAGGAACGCCGTCCGCGGCGCGATCCAGGGAGCGGTCGAGGTCGGCGGCGACGTCGCGACCGCGGCGGTGGCCGCCGTCGAGGGCGCCGTCGAGACCGCGGGCAAGGTCGGCCAGGACGTGATGGCCGTCGGGAAGGCCGCGATCGAGACGGCCGTCGAGACCGCGGGCAACGTCGCCGCGGGCTCCGTGGACGCCGTGAAGAAGGGGCTCCGTTCGACCGCCGCGGTGCCACGCGAGGTCGTGGAGTCGGCCCTCGGGAAGGACGAGTCGTAGCACACAGGATCGAAGGGCGGATCCCGCGATGGGTCCGCATCGCACTCGGAACGGTGGCCGCGGCGATCGCCGCGGCCACCGTTCTTGGGATCGTCGTCCTCCGCCCCCGCGGCGAGCCGGACGCGGACCTCGGGGAGCTGGGCATCGCCAGCCAGGTCTATGCCGCGACGGTCGAGGGGATCGAGACCGGCCCCTGCCCGGGCACCGACGAGGCCGACGCGATCCGCTGCCGTTTGATCGACGTTCGACTCCTCCAGGGGCCGGACGAGGGCGAGACGGTGACGATCACCCTGTCCGAGACCCCCTCCACCCCGGCGTTCACGCCCGGGGAGGAGATCGTCCTCGCCCACACGCCCGGGGCCCAGGAGGGGTTCGACTACCAGTTCGCCGACCGCCAGCGCCGTCCCGTGCTGCTGATCCTCTTCGCCGCCTTCGTCCTGGTGGTGATCGTGCTCGGAGGCATCCGTGGCCTCGCGGCGCTCGCGGGCCTGGGAGCCAGCGTGGTCCTGCTCATCACCTTCGTGCTTCCGGCGATCCTCGACGGGCACAGCCCTCTGGCGGTCGCCGTCGTGGGCGCCTCGGCCATTGCGTTCCTGGCGCTGTACGTCGCGCACGGGTTCACGCTCATGACCACGGTGGCCCTGCTGGGGACCGTGGCCAGCCTCGCGCTGACCACCGTGCTGGCCGAGCTGTTCGTCAGGCTGGCGGCGATCACCGGCCTGGCCACCGAGGAGGCGATCGTGGTGCAGGTGGGCGCGGCCGAGATCGACCTCGCCGGCCTGGTGCTGGGCGGGGTGGTGATCGGCGCGCTCGGCGCGATCGACGACATGACCGTGACCCAGTCCTCGACGGTGTGGGAGCTGCACGCCGCCAACCCGCGCCTCGGGACGAGCGGCCTGTTCCGCTCCGGCATGCGGGTGGGGCGCGACCACGTCGCCTCCACCGTGAACACCCTGCTGCTCGCCTACGCCGGCGCCTCGATGCCCCTACTGCTCCTGTTCGTGCTCTCCCACCAGTCGCTGGGGACCGTGGCCAACAGCGAGGTGGTAGCCACCGAGATCGTGCGCACGTTCGTCGGCAGCATCGGGCTGGTCGCGAGCGTGCCCATCACGACCTGGCTGGCCTCGCGCGTGGTCGGCTCGGCGGCCGAGCCGGAGGCCTCCTCGGCGTGAGCCGCTCGTTCGATCTCTGGGGCGTCCCCTTCGATGGGGGCGCCGCCCTCGGGTGGCCAGGCGCCCGCTACGCGCCCGACCGCGTGCGCCGAGCGCTCTCGTGGATGCTGATGCGCGAGGAGGACGGCATGGTTCGGGTCGTGGACGTCGGGCAGGACCTCCCGATGCCCGAGATCGAGGACCGTGGCGACGTGGAGGTGGTCCCGCACGACCTCGTAGCCACGATCGACGCCACCTCGGAGGCCGTCGAGGAGTCGGTACGCACGGGGAGGGTCCCCCTCGTCGTCGGAGGCGAGGACTCGCTCTTCTTCCCCTCGGTCCGAGGCTTCCACGACGCGGTGGACGGCTCGGTGGGCGTGATCCACTTCGACGCCCACTTCGACCTCCTGGACGAGAGTCGGAGCCAGGGCCGCCACAGCCACTCCAGCGGGATGCGCCGCAGCCTGGAGCTCGAGCGCGTGTCCGCCGAGCGCTGCGTCCAGGTGGGCACGCGGACCTTCAACTTCCCCAGCTCGGCCGCGTTCGTCGAGGAGGCGGGGCTCCTCCAGATCCCCGCGGTGGAGGTCCACGAGCAGGGCGTGGAGCGCATGACCGAGCGGATCGCCGACCGCGTGGCGGGGGCCGACCACGTGTTCTGGTCGTTCGACATCGACGTGATCGACCCGGCGCACGCCCCCGGCGCCGGCGCCCACGAGCCCGGCGGGCTCACCTCGCGCCAGGCCCTCGACTTCGCCCGCCTCCTCTCCCCCCGCTGCGACGGCTTCGGCGTGATGGAGGTCAACCCGATGATGGACTTCCGCGACATGACCTCGACGCTCGCCGCCTACCTCGTCTTCACATTCGCGGTCCACGGAGCATGAGCGACGAGATCCGGCTGGTCCGAGCGACGAGCGCGAGCTCCCCGAAGCATCCCAGACCCCCGGCATGGCCCGCGAGCAGGCCTTCACCGAGGAGGGCCGCTGGGTGGGGTTCGTGCGCGTGGAGCCGGGGATGGTGTCGGGCTGGCACCACCACGGCGACCACGAGAGCTACCTGTACGTGGTCTCGGGC
>DATKBL010000014.1:0-3234 GCA_035513995.1 Actinomycetota bacterium | reverse complement strand
CCACCGGGCGTGGGTGGCGGCCGAGCGGCTCCCGCGCGTACGGGCGGCGATCCCCGGGCTGCGGCTCGAGGACGAGCTGCCCTCGCTCGGCGACGAGGAGCCGCCGCGCGACGAGGCCGTCCGCGACCTCGTCCACGGGTGGATGCTCGTAGCGGGCCCGGTGACGGCCGCGGCGCTCACCGAGCGCATCGGCCTCCCCCAGCCCGACGTCGACGCGGCGCTCCTCGCGCTCGAGGCGTCAGGCGTCGTGCTGCGCGGCCGGTTCACCGGCGCCGTCGATCTCGAGTGGTGCGAGCGGCGACTCCTCTCCCGGATCCACCGCCGGACGATCCGGCGGCTGCGCGCCGAGATCGAGCCGGTGGACCCCGCCGCGCTGATGCGCTTCCTGCTCCGGTGGCAGCACGTGCAGCCGGGTACCCAGCTCCACGGTCGCGAGGGTCTCCTCCGGGTGCTGGAGCAGTTCCAGGGATTCGAGCTTCCGGCGCCGGCCTGGGAGGCCCACGTCCTCCCGGCCCGCGTGCGCGGCTCGCGCGGCTCGGACCTCGAGGAGCTGTGCCTCTCGGGGACGGTGGCCTGGGGGCGGATCGCTCCTCCCGACGAGGAGGCGCCGCGCCGCGGTCGCGCAGGGCGCGGCACGCCCCTGACCTTCGTGCTCCGCGAGGACCTCCACGCCCTCCGGCCCCCGGGGCCGAGCCTCGACGACATCCTGCCCCACCTCTCGACGGCGGCAGCCGACGTGGCCGCGCACCTGCGCGACCGCGGCGCCTCGTTCCTCCCCGACATCGCCCGCGCCACCGGCCGGCTGCCGGCCGAGGTCGAGGAGGCGCTCTGGGAGCTCGTGGCCCATGGGGTCGTCAGCGGCGACGGGGTGGCCGGGCTGCGGTCGCTGCTGGCGGGATCGGCCAGGAAGCCCGCGCGCCGCCTGCGGGCGCTCCCCGGGGGACGCCCCCGCCACCTCCCCGCGGGTCGATGGGCGCTCTTCCACGAGGAGCGGCCGGCCGACGACGACGAGCGGCTCGAGGCGGTCGCCACCCAGCTCCTCCGGCGCTACGGGGTCGTGTTCCGCGAGCTGCTGGCCCGCGAGCGCGGTCTCCAGCCGTGGCGGGAGCTGGTGCGCCTCTACCGTCGGTGGGAGGCGAAGGGGACGATCCGAGGCGGGCGGTTCGTGGCCGGCTTCGTCGGGGAGCAGTTCGCGCTGCCCGAGGCGATCGAGGCGGTCCGGGCGGCCCGGCGCGCCGAGCCCGACGCCGAGCCCGTGCTGATCTCCGCGGCCGACCCGCTCAACCTCGTCGGCGTCCTCCTCCCCGGCGAGCGCATCAGCCCGCGATCCGGCTCGTGGATCGCGCTCCGCGACGGGGCCGTCGCCGACGCGGGCAGCCTGGGCGAGGTCCGCAGCCGCCTGCGGGCGGCTCAGGGAAGGTCGTAGGCCCAGAAGGCGATCTCGGTCTCCCGGGTCCGGGGCCGGTCGAGCGGTCCGAGCTCCTCCGTCGCCCACGCCCGCACCCGCTCCGCCGCCTCCCGTCGAACCTCCTCCTCGACACCCCAGGTCCACGAGTAGAGGCCGTCGCGCATCCCGTCCACGAACGCCTCCAGCGGCTCCTCGACCTCCTCGCGGATGGGCTCGAGCTCCCGCACCGCGGCCCCCCTGGACCGCATCCAGCCGTGGAGCCGGTCGAGCTCGTCGTGGCCGAGCCCCACCCACGGGCGCTCGGCCCCCGACTCCTCGACGAAGCGGTCGAACAGCTCGCGCAGCCCCTCCGGGTACTCGCCGTGGTTCACGAGGACGACGGCGCCGGGACGCAGGACCCTCAACACCTCCTCGAGCGCCAGCTCCCACTCGGGAATCAGATGCAGGACGTGGCGGATCAGCGCGCCGCCGAACACGTCGTCCCGGAACGGCATCGCGGTGGCATCCGCCTGCACGACCGGCAGAACGCCCTCGCCCGCCTTCTCGCGCAGGCGCTCGAGCATCGGGCGGGAGAGGTCCAGCCCGACCATGCGAACGCCCCACTCGACGAGCGGGAGCCACAGGATCCCCGTCCCCACCCCGACCTCGAGGGAGCTACCCCGCCCCTCGAGCTCTCCGCCCAGCCGCTCCATCACCCGAGGGAGGGCCTCGGGCGAGATCGGCCGCGTGCGGTCGTAGTACGAGGCCGCCCGATCGAACGACAAGGAGCCGGAGGTCACCACGCCATCTACCCACGAGCGGTGGCCCGGCGCAACGGCCGAGAAAGAGTGACAAGAACGCGTCTCGGGGTTGCGGGGCACGCCTCGGGCGGTGTACAAATCTCCCTGGAACCGCTGAGGTCTTCGGGCCTCGGCGGTTCCGTCGTTCCGGCCCCGGGAACACGTCCGCTCCCCCTGCGGTTACGATGAGAGCCACGGGAGGAGGACTCGATGACCGATACGCAGAAGGCGACGTTCGCGGCGGGATGCTTCTGGCAGGTGGAGGCCGACTACCGAAAGGTGGACGGGGTCGTCAGCACCGAGGTCGGCTACATGGGCGGCACGGTGGAGAACCCCAGCTACGAGCAGGTCTGCACCGACCGGACCGGCCACGCGGAGGTCACGCAGGTCGCGTTCGATCCCCAGCGCGTCTCCTACGAGCAGCTCATCGACATGTTCTGGGAGATCCACGACCCGACCCAGGTGAACCGCCAGGGCCCGGACGTGGGGACGCAGTACCGCTCGGCGATCTTCACCCACGACGAGGACCAGGCCTTGATCGCCAAACGCTCTCTGGCGAAGGCTCAGGCCCGCTTCTCGAAGCCGATCGCGACCGAGATCGTCCCCGCCGCGACCTTCTGGACCGCGGAGGACTACCACCAGCGGTACCTGGAGAAGCGCGGGATGGCGAGCTGCACGCTGGAGCTCGCGGAGACCGACGCCTCGGACTGAGGCTAGGCCGGAGTCTCCCACGCGGCGACGATCGGGTGGTCCTTGTCCACCGCACCGACCTGGGCCGCGCCGCCAGGCGAGGTATACCCCGCGATCTCCTCCGTAAAGAACTCCGCGTTGATCTGAGTGAACTGCTTCCACTCCTCAGGTACGTCGTCCTCGGCGAAGATCGCCGTCACCGGGCAGACGGGCTCGCACGCGTCGCAGTCCACGCACTCGTCGGGCTGGATGTAGAGCATGCGGCCGCCCTCGTAGATGCAGTCCACGGGGCACTCGTCGACGCACGACAGGTCCTTGACGTCGATGCACGGCTCGGTGATGACGTAGGCCACGCTT
>DATKBL010000013.1:0-2957 GCA_035513995.1 Actinomycetota bacterium | reverse complement strand
GAGACCGACCTCCTCGGAGACGACCTGGCCCCCGGTGAGGATGGCCATGTCCTCGAGCATCTCCTTGCGACGGTCGCCGAACCCGGGCGCCTTCACCGCGGCGGACTTGAACGTGCCGCGGATCTTGTTCACCACGAGCGTCGCGAGCGCCTCGCCCTCGACGTCCTCGGCGATGATCACCAGCGGCTTCCCGGTCTGCGACACCTTCTCCAGCACCGGGAGGAGCTCCTGCACGCTGGAGATCTTCTTGCCCACGAGCAGGATGTACGGCTCGTCGAGGATCGCCTCCATGCGGTCCTGATCGGTGACGAAGTACGGCGAGATGTAGCCCTTGTCGAACTGCATCCCCTCGACGAAGTCGAGCTCCATCCCGAAGGTCTGGGACTCCTCGACCGTCACCACGCCGTCCTTCCCCACCTTCTCCAGGGCCTCGGCGATGATCTCCCCGATCTTGGGGTCGGCCGCCGAGATGGCGGCGACGTGAGCGATCTCCTCCTTGCCCTCGACGTCGCGGGACTGCTTCTCGATGTGCTCCACGACGGAGGCCACGGCCTGCTCGATCCCTCGCTTGAGGGCCATCGGGTTCGCCCCCGCGGCGACGTTCTTCATGCCCTGCCGAACCATCGCGCGCGCAAGGACGGTGGCCGTGGTGGTGCCGTCACCGGCGACATCGTTCGTCTTGGTGGCGACCTCCTTGGCGAGCTGGGCGCCCATGTTCTCCCACGGGTCCTCCAGCTCGACCTCCTTGGCGATCGTCACGCCGTCGTTCGTGACCGTCGGCGCTCCCCACTTCTTGTCGAGGACGACGTTGCGCCCCTTGGGGCCCAGCGTGATGGAGACCGCGTCGGCCAGCTTGTTGACACCGGCCTCGAGGGCCCTCCGGGCATCCTCGTGGAACTTCAGCTCTTTTCCCGGCATGAACCCTCCCTTACTTCTTGACGATGGCCAGGATGTCGCGGGCCGAGAGCACGAGATGCTCCTCGCCCTCGATCTTCACCTCGGTGCCCCCGTACTTCGAGTAGAGGACCGTGTCGCCCGCCTTCACGTCCATGGGGACTCGGGCGCCGTCCTCGAAGCGGCCGGGCCCTACCGCGACGACCTCGCCCTCCTGGGGCTTCTCCTTCGCGGTGTCGGGGATCACGATGCCGGAGGCCGTGGTCTGCTCCTCCTCGCCCGGCTTGACGACCACACGGTCGTCGAGCGGCTCCAGACTGAACTTGGCCATACGTTCCCTCCTTGGGTCTCGGTGTTAGCACTCGGTACTGGCGAGTGCTAAGTCTACTGGACCTCATCGCGGAGCGGCAACCCGGATTTCTCGACCCCATCACCGTTGACAGGCTCGCATGGATATGGTCCGCTTCCGTCCGTCTCGCCGGCGAGTGCCGCCGGCATCGAGTGGAGGGAGGGTTAGATGGGTGCATCCCGCATCCGGTCGATCGTGAGTCTCGTGGTAGTAGCGGTCGTCCTGGGGGTCTTCACACTGAGCCCCGTGGCCGCGCACTTCACTACGAACACGAAGCACCTAGGCAAGCACGCCTGGCAGCAGTTCATTAAGCAGAGGGTGTACACGAAGAAGCAAGCGGACAAGCGGTTCCTAGCGGAGGCGCATCAGAACACCAATGGGGCCAACATCACGCTTTCCACCTCGTCTGCCACACCCACGACGCTGAACACGCAGGTCCTTCCGGGACCTGCCGTGTATCTTGTCCAGGGCTCGGCATCGATCTTCAATAGTGCCGCTGCAGGCACCACCTGCAATGCAAATGTACGTATCCAGCGCGACGGGGCAACGATTCTTGGCCATAACGAAGTCGGCGCCTTTCGCACTCCCGCGTCCCATTTCGACGTGGGGACGTACAGCGCTCAGCGGCTGTTAAATGTGACCGCCGCAGGGGCAACCATCACGGTTGTCGCGCATCGTCAGTCGGGAGATGGTACTTGCGTAGCTTTCTCCCGAGTCCTCACCGCTCTAGAGGTCAACGGCGGCGGCGTGGGACTCGCCACTGCCACTGCAGCAACCTCAGAGAGGAACGTGGGAACTCGCTAAGGACACGCCACGACGGCGACGCGCCCGAGGCGATATCGCCTCGGGCGCGTCGCCGTCGAACTAGGCTCGGTGGCGCGAACGCTCTCCGTCGCAGCCTATAGGGTCCTTCGGAATCCGATGACTGCAGCGACGGAGGCTTCGAGAGGATGGGCGAGTTGCGCTCGTGACGGCCTCAACACCATCGAGCTGTCTCCTAGTGGAGCCGCTACTCACCGCACTTCTGGGATCCGGTCAGCTCGCCTTCAGCCACTCCATCGTCTGGCCGAGGCCGTCCTCGAGCTGGGTCCACGGCTTCCAGCCCAGTTCCCGCTCGGCCAGTGACGGGTCGAGCGCCGAGCGTCGCATATCCCCCTTGGGGAGCGGACCGTACGAGGGCTCTCCCGCGTACCCCGTCAGCTCGGCCAAGAGCCGGAACAGGTGGTTGACGCTGGTCTCCAGCCCGGTGCCGACGTTGATCAGCCGCCCCGAGCCCGCGTCGGTGGCCCTCGCGAACGCGTCCACCACGTCCTCCACGTAGACGTAGTCGCGGGTCTGGTTCCCGTCGCCGTTGATCTGAGGCCGCTCCCCGGCGAGCATCCGCCGCCCGAAGATCGAGACGACGCCGGCCTCCCCATGAGGGTCCTGGCGCGGCCCGTACACGTTGGCCAGCGCCAGCGAGCTGAAGTCGAGCCCCTCGTACCGCTGGAAGTACAGGAGGTAGTCGTGGACGACCCGCTTGCTGATGCCGTACGGGGACTGGGGGTGGCTCCCGGAGGCGGCCGTCTCCTTGGCCGGAAGGCGCCGGGGCTCCCCGTAGATCGTCCCTCCGGAAGCCGCGTAGACGACCTTGCGGGTCCCGGTCCGGGCGGCGGCCTCCAGGAGGTTGATCGTCCCCAAGACGTTGATCTCGGCGTCGTGCTTCGGGTCCTCC
>DATKBL010000012.1:0-2270 GCA_035513995.1 Actinomycetota bacterium | reverse complement strand
CACCCGTGGACGAGGTCGCGGACGGCCTCGTCGCGCGGCGGCTCCTCGTCGCCGAGCGAGGGCAGCTCGTCCTCGAGCCGCAGCCCGGGGATCGCCGCCCGTACGCGCGGGAGCCGCTCGGCCGCCACCCACGCCCGGTGGTCGTCCCAGTGGGCCACGGTGGCGCGGCCGGCTGCCCGGAGCTCCTCGGCAAGCGCGCTCCACTCGCCTTCGAGTGGCAGCACACCGAGCGACAGCAGGAGGTCGTGGAGCTCGTCGGCGTCCCGGACCTCGGGCATCGCCTCGGCCCGCACGGAGGCGACCGCCTCGGGGTCGAGGGCGCCGAGCCCGTCCTGGAGGTTCGGGTCCACCCGGCGGAGGGAGACCGCCCGAGCCCGCCGCTCCTCGAGCGGCGCGTCGTCCAGGAACGCGTACGGCCCGGCGTTCAGCACCTCGTGCGAGAGGACCGAGGGCGCGGGGGTCTCCACGGCCACGAACCGGATGTCCCCGCGCCCCATCCTCTCAACGATCTCTGCCAACCCGTCGAGGTCCATGGCCTCGTGCAGGCAGTCCTTCACGGTCTCGTTCACGAGGGGGTGGTCCGGCGGGATGATGTCCCCCGCCCGGTTGTCCTGGCACATCACCTGCTCGGGGAAGACGGCGGACAGAAGGTCCTCGGCTCGCATCCGCTGGATCGGCACCGGCACCTTCCGGCCCCCGCTGTGCCTGAGCAGCGCCAGCGAGCGGGTGGCGTTCCACCGCCAGCGGTTGCCGAACATCGGGGAGGGCAGCATCGCCTGGATCAGCGTGTTACGGAGCGTGGGGGGCTTTAGGTAGCCGGCCACGGTCTCCAGCGGGAAGCTGTGCTGCTCGCCGAGCGAGAGCAGGATCGCGTCGTCGGTTGCGGCCGCCTGGAGCTCGAAGTCGAACTGGACGCAGAACTTCTTGCGGAGCGAGAGGCCCCACGCGCGATTGACCCGCGCGCCGAAGGGGGCGTGGATCACGAGCTGCATCCCTCCCGATTCGTCGAAGAAGCGCTCCGCGATCACGGTGCCCTTCGTGGGGATCGCGCCGAGGAGGGCGAGACCCCCCGCGAGGTGCTCCACGATCTGCTCGGCCCCCGCCTCAGGGATGCTCGTCTCCTCGATCAGCCAGCGGGTCGCCGCGTTCGGATCCTCCAGTCGCGCCCCGACCTCCGTCCGCAGCTCCGAGACCGCCGTCGACAGCTCCTCGGTCCGGCCCGGAGCCTCCCCGATCCAGAAGGGGATGGTGGGGGGGAGCCCGTGGGCGTTCTCGACGCGGACCTTCCCCGCCTCGATCCTGCGGATCCTCCACGAGGTGTTGCCCAGCAGGAAGATGTCGCCGGCCATCGACTCGATGGCGAAGTCCTCGTTGAGCGTGCCAACGAAGGTGCCGTGCGGCTCCTCCACCACGTCGTAGTCGCCGATGTCGGGGATCGCGCCGCCCGAGGTGATCGCGGCCAGGCGCGCCCCACGCCGGCCCTTCAGCACACGGTTCACGCGGTCGCGGTGAAGGTGCGCCGACCGGCGACCGTGGCGACCGGCCACGCCCTCGGCCAGCATCTCGACCACCTCGTCGAAATCGCTCCGCGAGAGGTCGCGGTAGTGGAACGCACGGCGGACGAGGTCGTAGAGGTCGTCCTCGCCCACGTCCTCGGCCGCGGCGATCGCCACGATCTGCTGGGCCAGGACGTCGAGCGGCTCGCGCGGGAAGACCACGCGGTCGAGCTCCCCGGCCCGCGCGGCTCGGATCGCCGCGGCGGTCTGCGTCAGCTCGTCGCGGGTGAGCGGGAAGATCACCCCCTTCGGGGTTCCCCCGAGGAAGTGACCCGAGCGCCCGATCCGCTGGAGGAGCGTGGCGATCGAGCGCGGCGCGCCCACGTGGCAGACGAGATCGACGTGGCCGATGTCGATGCCCAGCTCGAGCGAGGCCGTGGCCACGACGACGCGGATCGTCCCCTCCTTGAGCCCTCGCTCGGCCCGGAGGCGGATCTCCCGCGAGAGCGAGCCGTGGTGGGGGGCGACGTTCTCCTCGCCGATGCGCTCCTCGAGCGCGTGGGTCACCCGCTCGGCCAGCCTTCGGGTGTCCACGAAGACGAGCGTGGTCCGGTGCGCGAGGGCCAGCTTCGCGATGCGGTCGTACATCTCTGCCCGCAGCTCGTGCGTGGCGATCGGGCCCAGGGGCGCGTCGGGGATCTCCACGCTCAGGTCCCACGCCCGGCGGTGCCCCGCATCCACGATCGCGCAGGCGGGGGAGCCGTCGGCCTCCGC
>DATKBL010000011.1:0-6389 GCA_035513995.1 Actinomycetota bacterium | reverse complement strand
AGGTCGGGATGATCGTCGGTGGCGGCCAGCGCCTCCTCGAGGGTCGCCGCGGCCTGCTCCATGAGGTCCCGGGCCACCTCGGTCTCGCCGCGATGGATCGCTCGGATCGCGTTGGCGGAGGAGCGGATCGCCTTGCGGGAGGCGGCGAGGGCGGCCTCGCGGGCGCCCATCTTCGTGTCGAAGCGCTGCTGGAAGGCGCCCGCGAGGCCGTCGAGGTCCACGGACGGATTCTGGCAGAGGAGAAGGGAGCCGCGCGACCTAGCTCGCGGCGCCGGCGCGTCGGGCGGCGGCCACGGCGTCGGGGATCACGACGATCGGACGGTCGACCCGGGCAACGGCGTCGAACTCCGGCTCGATCGTCAGCGGCACCTCGAGCTTGGGCTCCATCGTCGCCGGCACCCCGGGCCGGGCGGGGAGCGCGATCTGGCTCCTCCGGGCCTTGAGCTGGAGCAGCATCCAGATGTAGCCGGCGAGCAGGAGGACCATGAGCCCCGACAGGACCCACATCTCGCGGAGCGGCGGCACGAGGCCGATCAGGGCCGTGAGCCCGATCCCCTCGAGCAGGAGCGTCAGGACGCGGCGCCTGCGCTCGAGCATCCGCGAGCGAGCGCGGTCCCGGGGACCGAGGAATCTCTCATCGGACCGGGGCATGAGCACACGTCGCTGCTGCGTGAACACCGAGAAGTCTCCTGGCGTCGGCCGCACTCGCCCTCTCGAGCGACGCGGCATGAGAAGTACGGTCCAGATCATGCCCAACACCGCGAGTAAAAGCCAGTCCAACGCCCGGCACCTCCGTCGGCCGTTCCCCGGTCGAGCCGCCAGATATGGGCCTTCTGGGCACGCTAACACCCAAGATGTAGTGGTTCAATCATCCTCGGGGATCTTCGCGAACTAGCGCTCGAGCGGACGGAAGATGCGCACGCGGACGCGGTCGCCCGCCTCCGGCTCGGTCTCACCGGGCGGGATCACGATCAGGCCGTTCGCCCGCACCACCGCCGCGAAGCTGTCCGCGTCGGCCCCGCGCGTGGGGTGCGCGCGCCATCCGTCCCGGTGCTCAACGCGGGCGGGGACGTACATCGTGACGCCCGAGGGGCCCGAGACCGCCTCCTCGAGGACGGCCTGCACCTCGGGACGCGAGATGTCCCGTCGGCCCATCATCCGGAGGATCGCCGGGCGGACGAGGACCTCGAAGACCACGAACGTCGAGACGGGTGAGGCGGGGAGCACGAAGAACGGGACGCCGTCCTTGACGCCGAAGCCGTAGACCATGCCCGGATACATCGCCACGTCGTCGAACTCCACGCCGAGGCCGTCGAGCGTCTCGGGCTCGAGGTCGGCGTCGGTGGCACCGACGGTGCAGACGAAGCAGTCCGCCCGGGAGAGGTTCGTCAGAACGGCCTCCCGGAGCTCCTGCCCCTCCGGGGGGACCATCCCGACGCGGTAGGGGACGGCGCCCGCCTCCCGCAGAGCGCCCACGACCGCGAACGAGGCAGCCTCGCGAGACTGACCGAACGCCGCCGGCCGCCCCGGCTCCACGAGCCCCTCGGCGATGCTCATCACCCCGACCCGCACCCTGGGGTAGGCGAGCGGGGCGGGATGGCCTGCGGTGGCCAGGACGGCCATCTCCGCCGAGGAGAGCTTCCGGCCGGCCGGGACGAGCACGTCGCCGGCCGCGACGTCCCTGCCGGCGGGATGGATGAAGGCCCCCGCCTCGGCGGGGGAGGTGACGGCGATCCCCTCGCCGTGGAGACGGCATCGGTCCAGCGGGATCACACAGTCGGCGCCCGCCGGCACCGGGCCCCCGGCCGAAACGGGCACGGCCTCCCCCCAGCCCACGGTCTCGCCGGCCGGGCGGGAGGGGTCGGCGCCCGCGGCCAGTCTCAGGGCCACCGGCGCGTCCCCGCTCGCCGCGTGGATGTCGGCGGCGCGAGCGGCATAGCCCCCGACCTCGGCGGAGGAGAAGGGAGGCAGATCGTACTCGGCCACGACGTCCGCGGCGAGCACGCACCCGTGGGACTCCTGGAGGGGCAGCTCGATCGGGGCGAGCGGCCGGACAGCCCGCAGGATGGCCTCACGCGCCTCCTCGATGGAGCGCACGACTAGAGGAGCTTCTTCCGCTGGACCAGGTCCGCCAGGTACGCGCGAAGGGCGGGCCCCAGGTCCTCACGGTCGACCGCCAGCTCGATCGTGGCGCGGAGATAGTCGAGCTTCTTGCCGATGTCGAAGCGACCGCCCTCGTAGACGAGCGCGTAGACGGCCTGCTCGCTGGCGAGCATCCTGATCGCGTCGGTGAGCTGGATCTCGCCGCCCGCCCCCGGCGAGGTCTCCCGGAGGGCGGCGAAGATCTCCGGCGTCAACACGTAGCGGCCGATCGCAGCGAGCGTGGAGGGGGCCTCCTCCGCGGCGGGCTTCTCCACGATGTCGAGGACCCGGGCCAGGTCGTCCTCGACGAACTCCGGCTTGATCGCTCCGTAGAGGTGGATGTCGCTGCGCGCGACCTCCTGGACGGCGATCACGCTCCGCCCGTACCGCTCGTAGACCGCGATCATCCTCTCCAGGAGGGGCTCGGCCACGATGATGTCGTCGCCGAGCAGCACGGCGAAGGGCTCGCCCTGGACGTGGGGCTCGGCGACGGCGACGGCGTGGCCGAGCCCCCGCGGATCCTTCTGCCGGATGTAGTGGATCGAGGCCATCTCGGAGATGTGCCGCACCCGCTTCAGCTCCTCGTGCTTCCCGCCCTGCTCGAGGAAGTGCTCCAGCTCGAACGAGCGGTCGAAGTGGTCCTCGATCGTGCGCTTGCCGCGCCCGGTGATGATGAGGATGTCTTCGAGGCCCGACCGTACGGCCTCCTCGACCACGTACTGGATCGCCGGCTTGTCGACGACCGGCAGCATCTCCTTCGGCTGGGCCTTCGTCGCCGGCAGGAACCTCGTCCCCAGCCCTGCCGCGGGGATCACGGCTTTCCTGACCTTCACGCCACCTCCAGGGTGTGCCGCGTGCGCCCGGAGTCTATCCGCCGGAGCCCCCTAGGGTCGACTCCCCCGAGACGGCCAGCTCGACCCGGTCCCGGCCGGCCTCCTTCGCCCTGTACATCGCGCGGTCGGCCGCTCGGAGCAGGGCGTCCGCGGTGGTGCCGTCCTCCGGGTAGCACGCCACACCGACGCTCACGGTGATGTGGATGCTCCCCTCCACGCCCTCGGCCTCGAACGGCCGAAGCGCGATCGCCTGCCGCACCTTCTCGGCCACGACGCGGGCGCCCTCGCGCGGGGTCTCCGGCAGGACGGCGACGAACTCCTCCCCGCCGAAGCGTGCGACGACGTCGATGTTGCTCCGGGTGGAGTCCACCAGGCGGCGGACCACCTCGACCAGGATCTCGTCCCCGACCAGGTGGCCGTGCTCGTCGTTGGCCTCCTTGAAGCGGTCGATGTCCACCAGGAGCAGGGAGAGCGGCCGGGAGAACCGATCCGCGCGGTCGATCTCCTTCTGGAGCTGGAGCTGCAGGTACCTGCGGTTCCACACCCCGGTGAGACCGTCGGTGAGCGAGAGGCGCTCAGCCTCCTGGTGCAGGAGCACGTTCTCGATCGCCACCGAAGCCTGGCCGGCGAACGACACCAGGGTGGCGGCGTCGTCCTCGTTGAAAGGATCTGGCAGGGTGCGGCCGTAAAGGGCCAGCACCCCGATCGTGTTGTCGCCGCGGACGAGCGGCACGGCGACGGCGGTGCGAGCCACGGGCTCGGCCGGCGCGCGCTTGGGCGCCTCCTCGAGACGCGAGGGGACGAGGATCGGCCGGCCCTCCGCCGCGCGGCCGGCGATCCCCTGCCCGAGCCGCATCTCCGAGACGGGAGACGGCTCGTAGCCGAACACCGCTTGGAGCCGAAGCCGCTTCCCCGAGGGCGACAGGAAGAACATCGCCCCCGCCGAGGCGTGGAGGGTCCCTGCGGCCGTGTCGACGATGACCCCGAGCATCGCGTCGAGATCGTGGGTGGAACGGAGCGTCTCGCCCAGCCGGTCGAGGTTCCGGCGGAGCTCGTCCCGAGACTCCTCCAGCCTGGTCACGTAGGTGTCGAGGTTCTCGGTCATCTGGTTGAACGCGTTGGCGAGGTTCCCGATGTCGCCGCGGTCGCCGACCGTCACGCGGGTGTGCAGGTCACCTGCCGCCACGCGGCGGGCCCCCTCCGCGAGCTCGTAGACCGGGCGGGCGATCACACCCGCGAGGAGGTAGCCCAGCATGCTCGCGAGCAGCAGCCCCAGCAGGGCCACGCCCCACACCGCGCCGGGGACCCCGGCCACCTCCTCCGGCGTGACCAGCACGATCTCGCCGCGCTGGCCGCGGATGTCGGTCACCGCGACCCGGCGCCCGTCTTCGACGGAGAGAGGGAAGGGCCCGTCCACGGGGAGGTCGGCCAAGGAGGCGTCCGTAGCGGCCAGGAGACGCATCCCGGAGCGGAGCCCGAGCTCCACGTCCGCCGGTGGCGCCAGGTCCCCGAGGAAGTCCGAGTCGACGAACCAGCCTCCAATGACGGTGCCCCGGTTGCCCGAGGCGGAGATCGGAGCGCGTGCGCGCAGCAGTCCCGGCATGCTCTGCTCATCCACGATGTCGAAGGGTGTCGGCGGGCGCACGCCCTGGGAGAACGACGAGGAGCCCAACGCCGCAGCGATGATGCCGCCCTGGGGGTTGGTGACGACGAGGAAGTCGAGCCCGGCGGTGCCACGCTCCAGCTCCATCTGCTCCTCCAGACCCGCAGCGGGGTCGGGGAGGAGCCCGGCCGCCACGACGGCGGCGCGACGCGTCTCCCGATCAACGATGGCGAGACGCTCCAGCCACAACGTGGACACGGTCGCGGAGGCAGCCTCCAGCCTAGTATCGGAGCGGCGGCGCACCTCCTGGGTCACCAGGGCCTGGAGGACGAGCGTGGCCGCCAGGAGCGGCACGACGACGATGCCGGCGAAGAACAGGGTCAGACGAGCGCGCAGGGTCACGACGGGCCCCCTGGCGCGTTGGCTCTCCGGACCTTGGGTCGGCGCGCGCGCATCGGTTCTCTCATGTCTCTTGTCGGCACACCCCTACCCCCGACTTAGCTCGGGACGATCATGACGGGCGAGGCGAACGCCCTCAAGGCCACACTGCGGGCGGAGATGCACCGCGTGCGGGCGGCGATCCCCGAGGGCGAACGTCGTCGTCGAGGCGATGCGATCAGGGAACGGCTCCTCGGCCTGCCCGAGATGCGAACGGCCGCAACCGTCCTCATCTTCGCCTCCTTCGGGTCGGAGGTGCCGACTCGAGACCTCGCTTCCGACCTCCACGCGATCGGGAAGCGCCTACTCCTACCCTACCTCGCGGGGACCGAGATGGAGGTCGCCGAGGTCGCCTCGGGCGAGCCTCTGGTCCCGAGCGCCTACGGGCCTCCGGAGCCCGAGGGCAAGGATCCCGTGGATCCAGCCGAGATCGACTTGGTCGTTGCCCCCGGCCTGGCCTTCGACCGCAGCGGCGGCCGGCTGGGCTACGGCGGCGGCGCCTACGACCGGTACCTGGCCCGGCTGGGGCCCGCGGCCCTGCTCGTGGGGATCGGGTTCCGGGAGCAGGTCGTCGATGTGGTGCCCACGCGGCCGGGAGACGTGCCGGTTCACGTGGTGGTGACCGATCGCGAGGTGATCGACGCTCGCCGCGGGTGAGCGCCACCCCCGGGCACCTATAATCGCTCCGTCATGCCGACCTACGAGTACGAGTGCAGGGAGTGCGGTCACCGGTTCGAGGTGAACCAGCGGATCTCCGAGGAGCCCCTCACCGCATGTGAGATCTGCGGCGGTCCCCTGCGGAAGCTCTTCCACCCGGTCGGCATCGCCTTCAAGGGCTCGGGCTTCTACGTGAACGACAGCCGGGGGTCGCGGAAGGAATCCTCCGGGGATTCGAAGAAGCCCGAGAAGAAGCCCGAGAAGAAGCCCGAGGACACGACAACCTCGAAGGAGAAGACGGCCTGACCACTGTCGGCATCTTCGGGGGATCGGGCTTCTACTCCCTGCTCGAGGGCGCCCGCGAGGTCGAGGTGGACACCCCCTACGGGGAACCCTCCGCGCCGTTCACGGTCGGGGAGATCGGCGGACGCGAGGTTGCGTTTCTCCCGAGGCACGGGCGGAAGCACCAGCTCCCTCCGCACAAGGTGCCGTACAGGGCGAACCTCTGGGCGATGAAGGAGCTCGGGGTAGAGCGCGTGATCGGGCCGTGCGCGGCGGGGTCACTCCAGGCCCACGTGAAGCCGGGCCACTTCGTGCTGTGCGACCAGCTCGTGGACCGGACCAGCGGGCGCGAGGACACCTTCTACGACGGGCCCGAGACCACGCACATCTCGTTCGCCGATCCCTACTGCCCCACGATGCGCGAGGTGGCGTTC
>DATKBL010000010.1:0-3184 GCA_035513995.1 Actinomycetota bacterium | reverse complement strand
GGCTCCCGGAGGAAGCGGCCAACCTGGTGGTCCCTCCGGCTACCGGGGTGCTGGGGACGGTCTCGCCTGGCGAAGAGAGTATCGGGAAGGGCGAGCTGGAGAGGGGCACGTACATGGTGGTGTGCTTGCTCCCGGATCTCGTGGGGGGGGCGGATGCAGGCAACGGGAAGCTGCTGTCCCATCACGCACTCGGGATGATGGCCGAACTGACGGTTACGTAACCAAGAGGCAGTGGTTGAGCGACTGGGGGCCGAGGTATTCTCGAATAGCGGCTCGGGGGTGAGGAACCTCTGACCCCCTCGGGAAGGGTGGACTGGCCCCCGGGCCCCGAGCTGGATCCGTCCCGCAGTTGACCAGGGGGAGCGGTTGACGAGGGGGAGCGTCATGATAGAGGGCGCGTTGGGGGACGGAGGGCGCAGAAGAGCACCTAACTGAACGCGTTTCGCTCGCCCGATTCCCTCACGCTGAGGCGAGTCGCACAGCGCTCGGGCCTCCCTGACTACGGATCAGAAGGCTGGGGGTTCGAGTCCTCCCGGGCGCGCAGAGAGCCGATCGTGCGGGGTCGAAGGATTCCCTCAGCGCGCGAACCGGACCGCCGATCGGAGCGAGGACGCCGCCGTGCGGAACACGTCGGCCATCCCCCTGAGCCGCTCGTTCAGCCGCTCGTACTCGACCCCCACCTTCGACGAGAGCGAGGCGATCTCGTCGCCATAGTCGCCGGGGGACGTCAGGCCGTCATCGATCTTCGCGGCGATGGAATGGAACTCCTGCCACACGTCCACGTACGGGGACAGGTGCGCCTGCTCTCCCCACTGGAGTCGATCGAAGTCCGGCTCGTGGCGAGCGAGCTCCGCGACGTAGGTCTCGTAGGCGTAGTGGCGGCCGGCGTTCGTGAGGCCGGTGCGCCGGACGAGGTCGAGCGCGGCCACAGGGTTCCCGTCCTGGAGACGGTCCACCGCCAGCTGCAGGCGCGTGGCGTCGCGCTGGATCTGCTGGTGCGGGAACACGTACTGGTCGAACACATCCAGCGCCACCAGACGCCGGAGGATCAGGCGCTCGGCCTCGAGCATGTCCTTGGCCACGCGGCGGACGGCCTTGACCGGTCCCGCGTCGAGGCGGGCCTCCAGCGCCTCGGCCCCCTGACGGAACTCGGCGACGGAGGCTTCGAGTCCATCCTGGGCGCTCTGGTCGACGCCGGGGAGCTGGCGGATCCCCGTGCTGTCGACCACGAACGCGATCTTGCTCTCGCTCTCGATCGCCCGCGCGACGAAATCGAGCAGGGGGAGGTCGGCGCGGTCGTGATCCACCCAGATGTCGTTGACGACCTCGAGGTTGTTCAGGAGGTACGGGAAGTTGCACCGCTCGACCACGTCGAAGTTCGTGTGGTAGTTGTGCGTGAGGTAGTGGCCGCCCACCGTGTTGAAGTAGAGCCCGGGGATGCCGGCCGCGGTCAGGGTGAAGTGGTCGGCGTTCGCCCAGACGGTGTTCTGCCACGCCGTTCCGAAGGGCGTCCGGGACGGGTCGGCCTCCAGCGTCCCCACCGCGTGGTCCAGCAGCTCCGAGTGCGTCCGGATGAGCAGCCGCTCTCCGGGGACTCCTGGATCCGCGGACTCACCGCACCCGAGCAGCTCGAAGTCCAGGGTCAGGATGGCCTTGCGCTGCCAATCGGTCCGGTCCTGAGTGACCGCGTACCAGCACCCGATCAACCACTCGTAGTACGCGTCGGTGTAGCCGTACTCCTCGTTCGTGCTGGCCAGGAAGAGGAGGGTGCGTCGCGGCTGGTAGCGCGTATCCCGGATCGACTTGGCGATGCCCAGCATCGCCGCGATCGCCGTGGCGTCGTCGGCGGCTCCATGGAACCAGGCGTCATGGTGCCCGGTGAAGATGATGAACTCGTCCGCGCGGTCACGCCCCGGGATCGTGCCCAGGACGTTGTGTCCGACCCCGCCGTTCTCGGCCCGGGTCAGCTCGACGTTCGAGGTGAGCGTGATGGAGGTCGAGCCCGCGTCGATCCGAGCGATCAGATCGTTGGCGGCGTCCCGGGTGATGAACACGAACGGCACCCAGTCGTCGTCGTAGGTTCCGTCGAACCCCATCAGGCCGTCGTCGCGCTGGTTCCAGAAGGCCCCGGCGGCCGTCCTGCCCGTGTAGAAGATCACGGCGAGCGCGCCCTCGAGCGTGGCCTGATGCGCTTGCCGGTTCACCCACTCTTCGCCGAAGGCCCAGTCCACCAGCACGATCTTGCCGGTGGCGTCGATCCCCTCGTAGTCGACGGCCCTGCCGCGGCCCACGTCGATCACCTCGGCGTGGATCCCGCCGGGAGGCGTGCCGGGCACCCCGCCCCACGAGCTCACCTGGCTGGTCGGCCCGCCGTCCACGGCCACGCTCCCGCCGTGGAACACCCATCGGTCGATCGGAACGGCAAGCTTGTCCACGCGCCGGATGCCCACGCGGCGCATCTCGGCGGCGATCCAGTTCGCCGCTTGCTCGTTGGCCGGGCTCCCGCCCGGGCGAAAGCCCATCGATGTGTCGCCGAAGGAGGTCACCATCTGGGTGACGTGCCGGAGGTAGTCCACGTCGATGGCCGCGCTCAGGCTGTCCGCATCGCCCCGTGGTCTGAAGCCGGCCGCGGCCGCGCGCGACAAGCCCAGGACGCCGGACGACGCCAGGGTCCCGAGGGCCAGGGCGCTACCGCCGCCGGCGAGGAAGGCTCGGCGGTCGATCCTCGCGTCCATGAGGGCTCGGAGACGGTCCTGCAGCTCGGGCGGGGCGGGATCGTCGGTGGGATCGGGTCGGTCGGCACCGAGCAACCTCGTGAGAATGGGGTCGGGGGGTTCGGCAGGGGTCTGCGCGCCTCTGCCGGACTCGGCTGATGTGGACATCCGGCCTCCTCGGATCGGCTTGACGCCATTCTTCCACCGAGGGTGGCTCTCGCGCAAAGCTGGGTTTACTGCCGGTGCTTCCCTTGGGGGACCGGCGAGGGGAGCCGAGCTCAGCTGACTTCCCGGCCCAGACGATCCAGGGCCTGCTCGGTCAGCATGCGTCCGATGGCCAGCGAGGCGGTTCCCCCCGGCGAGGGGGCGTTGCGGAGGTGGATCGCCCCGGGCCCCTGGCTCAAGGAGAAGTCGTCCTCGAGCGACCCATCCGGGTTCACGGCCTGGGCCCGGACGCCGAAGGGTCCCGG
>DATKBL010000009.1:0-3215 GCA_035513995.1 Actinomycetota bacterium | reverse complement strand
GGGGGCGCGGCCGTCACCGAGGAGCCGTGGCCCGGCTACCGGATCTCCTCGGCCTCCTACGTGGTCAGCCTGATGCCGCCCCAGATCGTGAGCGAGCTGGACCTCCCGCGCCACGGGTACCGCGTCTCGCTGATCGACCCGGACTACTACGTGCCCTACGAGGACGGGACCTCGCTCACGATCTGGGGCGACCTCGGGAGGACCGTGGAGGAGATCGCGAGGTTCTCCAAGGCCGACGCCGAGGCCTACGTCGAGTTCGACCGGTACTTCGCGCGGCTCTCCGAGCTCCTGCGAGACCTGCTCTATGTCGTCCCCCCCAACCTCACGATCCGCGAGCTGCGTCAGTGGCTCTCGGTGGGGCGGAAGCTCCGGGGCTGGTCGGGGAGGGACGTGGCCGAGCTGATCCGACTGTTCACGATCAGCGGCTCCGTCTTCCTGGACGAGTGGTTCGAGGACGAGCGGGTGAAGGGCGCTCTGGCAACCCAGACGATCATCGGCGCGTGGTGCGGCCCGATGAGCCCCGGCTCCGCCTACGTCCTGATGCACCACTGGATCGGCGAGGTGAACGGCCACGACGGCGCCTGGGGATGGGTCCACGGCGGCATGGGCGGGGTCAGCGAGGCGCTGGCCAGCGCCGCCCGGGAGGCGGGGGCCGAGATCCGGACGGGGATGCCGGTCCGGGGCGTGGTCACGAGAGGTGGGGAGGCCCTCGGGGTGGAGCTGGAGGACGGCACGAAGCTCCGGGCGCGCCGCGTGATCTCCAACGCACACCCCGTCACCACCTACCTCGACCTGGTGGGCGAGGAGCACCTCCCCGACGAGGTCGTCCGCGACGTCCGCCGCTACCGGAGCCAGTCGGGGTCGGTCAAGGTCAACCTCGGGCTCGCCGAGCTTCCTCGCCCCAAGGCCTGGGACGGCCCGATCCCGGGCAACCCGCACACCGGGATCCTGGCGATCTCGCCCTCGGTGGAGTACCTGGAGCGGGCCTGGGACGACGCGAAGTACGGCCGGACCTCCCGCGATCCTTACATCGAGGCGGTCTTCCCCACCGCCCACGAGCCGGGGGTGGCGCCCGAGGGCAAGCACGTGGCGCTGTGCTTCACGCAGTTCGGGCCCTACGAGCTTGCGGAGGGGTCCTGGGACACCGAGCGGGAGGTCTACGGCCACCGCGTCGTCGAGGTCCTCGACGCGCACTGCCCGGGGGTGGCCGACGCCGTCGAGCACATGGAGGTGCTGGCGCCGCGCGACATCGAGGAGCGCTTCGGCCTTCTCGGCGGCAACATCTTCCAAGGAGACATGACCCCGGATCAGCTCTTCTCGATGCGGCCCATCCCCGGGTACGCGGACCACCGGTCGCCGATCCGGGGCCTGTACCTCTGCGGGTCCGGCACCCACCCGGGCGGCGGCGTCATGGCGGTGCCCGGCCGCAACTGTGCCGGCGTGGTGCGGGCCGACCATCGCCGGGCGCGCTGGGGCGGGCGGCGGTGAAGCTCTCGGAGGAGGACCTCGCGATCCGGGCGCGGGCCCGGACGCTGGCGGACGAGCTGATGCCGTTCGAGGTCGAGGCCGAGATGGCCGGCGGACGCCTCCCGCCCGAGATCGAGGAGCGCCATCGGGCGCGCGCCGGCGAGCTCGGCCTCACCGCGATCAGCGCGCCGAAGGGGCTCGGGGGCCGGGGCTTCACCGTGCTCCAGCAGGTCCTGGCTCAGGAGCAGATCGGCCGGGTGACGAACGCGCTGGGGTGGGTCGTCACCACGCCGGCCACCTGGCTCCCGAAGGTCGCCACCGAGCACCAGATGGAGACCTGGGTCCTTCCGACCATCCGGGGCGAGCGTCACGAGTGCTACGCGATCACCGAGGAGGGCGCCGGCTCGGACGTCGACGCGATCGAGGCCCGCGCCCGTCACGATGGGGACGACTACGTGCTGAACGGCGTGAAGTGGCACGTGACCTCGTTCAACGTGGCCGACCACGTCTTCTTCCAGGCCAAGCTGGATGGCGGTCCGAACGAGGGCGCCCACGCCATGTTCATCGTGGACAGCGACACGCCGGGCGTGCGGGTCGTGCGGACCCCCCGCTACAGCCATTCGTACCCCGACGAGCACCCGATCGTGGCCTTCGAGGACGTGCGAGTCCCGACCGCGAACCTGATCGGGGAGGAGGGCGACGGGATGTCGTTCACCCACGAGTGGTTCCGCTACGAACGGCTGATGATCGCGGCTCGGTGCTGCGGGGCCGCCGATCGTCTGATCGAGGAGGCCGAGGGCTTCTCGCGCGAACGCATGGCCTTCGGCAAGCCGATCGGCGAGTACCAGGGCGTGGCGTTCCCGCTGGCCGACTCGATCGTGGAGCTGTGGGGGGCGCGGCTGATGACCTACCGGACCGCGCGGGAGATGGACGAGGGAGCGGACGTGAAGCTGCTCCACGCCCACTGCTCGATGGCGAAGCTCTACGCCTCGGAGATGGCGAACCGGGTAGCGGACCGGGCGGTGCAGATCTTCGGAGGCCGAGGCTACATGCGCGAGAACGTGGCCGAGCGCTTCTTCCGGGAGCTACGGGTGGACCGGATCTGGGAGGGGACCTCGGAGGTCCAGCGTGCGATCATCGCCGACCAGCTCGGGAAGCGGGGGACCGGGATCGCCGAGGCGTGAGGCATCGCCCGCGCCTCAGTCGTGCCGGCCCAGCGCGTAGCCCATACGTCGGGGCAGCGATCCCAGGAACCTCGTGAGCCATCCCACCCTTCGACCCTCGTCCTCGAGGCGCTCGCGGCGCATGATCGCCGACTGGACGACGGCCGCGCCGACCGAGCGGAACGGCTCCGGGGGGAAGCGCTTCGCCTTCGCCCCCACCATGGGGAGGGCCAGGGTCTCTTCGTCGGCGTCGAGGGCCAGCGCGGCAAGCGCCCGGCCCAGCAGGTGCGAGGGCGCGACGCCGTTGCCCGAGTAGCCCGTCGCGTGGTGGACGGCGCCGCCTCGCAGCGTGCCGACCACCGGGTGGTGGAGGGCGGCGACGTCCACCGCGCCGCCCCAGGCCTCCGTGATCCCCACCCCCTCGAACGAGGGGAAGAAGCGGCGGAACCCCTCGTACACGTGGTCGAGCGAGGCGGGGTCGTGGTCGTAGCGGGGGCCGACCTTGGAGCCCAGGCCGGCCCGGCCTGCCCCCCCGAACGCGATCCGCCCGTCGGCCGTCGTCCGGAAGTAGAAGAGGGCGGCACG
>DATKBL010000008.1:0-27679 GCA_035513995.1 Actinomycetota bacterium | reverse complement strand
GACGCGCCGCCGCACTGGGTCGCGCACATCCGGCGGCTCGCCGCGATCCAGGACGACACCGGCGGGTTCACCGAGCTCGTGCCGCTCCCCTTCGTGCACCAGAGCTCTCCGATCTACCTCGCGGGGAAGGCGCGCCCGGGCCCGACCCACGACGAGAACCGCAGGATGCACGCGATCGCGCGCATCCTCCTGCACGGGCGCATCCCCAACCTCCAGGTGTCGTGGGTGAAGCTGGGCATCGAGGCGTCCCAGCTGATGCTGCGCGGCGGGGCCAACGACCTCGGCGGCACGCTGATGGAGGAGACGATCTCGAGGATGGCCGGGGCGGAGTGGGGGATCCGCAAGGAGCCCGAGGAGCTCGAGGAAGCGATCCGCGCGATCGGTCGCTTCCCCGCCCGCCGCACCACCACCTACGAGCCTGCCCGCGCCCACCTGTGAAAAAGGCGCCGAGGCCGCTTCACTTGACGCTCGAAAAAAGTCATCATGAGGCCTGGACAAGAACGGGGCGTCCCCGTCAGAATTACATGTATGTGATTCTGGGAGAGGGGCGACCGTGCACCATTACATCCCATGGCAGGAGCGAGCGAGGTGCCGGGAATTCGACCCGGAGATCTTCTTCCCCGAGAAAGGGGGATCCTCTCGCGAGGCGAAGCGGATCTGCAACCAGTGCGAGGTGCGGATCGAGTGCCTGAACTACGCCCTGCGCCACGACGAGCGGTACGGTGTGTGGGGTGGGATGAGCGAACGGGAGAGGCGACGCCTGAAGCGTATGGCGTCCTGATCGGGAGAGGGGGGTGACGGATGCCACCGGCGCGAAAGAAGTCCACCGCCAAGAAGAAGTCGAGCGGTAGGAAGAGCGCGAAGAAGGCACCGGCACGGAAGAGGACCGCAGCGGCCCGCAGGAAGACCACCGGCCGCAGGAAGACCACCGCGCGCAGGAGGACCACGGCGCGTCGCAAGACCACGGGCCGCAAGAAGGCCACCGGCCGGAAGAAGACCGCCGCACGCAGGAAGACCGGCGGTCGCAAGACCACGGCGCGTCGCAAGGCCACCGGCCGGAAGAAGACCGCCGGCCGGAAGAAGGCCACCGGCCGGAAGAAGACCGCCGGCCGGAAGAAGGCCACCGGCCGAAAGAAGGCCACCGGCCGGAAGAAGACCGCCGCACGCAGGAAGACCGGCGGTCGCAAGACAACGGGCCGGAAGAAGGCGACCGGTCGCAGGAAGACCACCGGTCGGAAGAAAGCTACGCGGCGCCGGTAGGCCGACCGGAGATCGGGAAGGGGGCGGACGCGCCCCCTTCTCCCTTTTCCGGATGATGCTATCCTCCGCGCCGGTCGCGGCCGGCCCGCCGGCTCCGACCCACACCCGTCCCTCGTGGAAGCCAAAGACAGCCCGAGCGTGCTTGCGGTCCTCGTCGTGAAGGACGGGGCCGACTGGCTGAAGCGGTCGCTGGCCGCGCTGGCTCGCCAATCCCATGGGCGGCTCGGCGTCCTCGCCGTGGACAACGCCTCAGCCGACGGCTCCGGCGATCTGCTCCGGGACCTGCTCGGCCCCCGCCGCGTCGTCGGCCTGGCCGAGAACGTGGGCTTCCCCGGCGCAGTGGCCCGCGCCATGGAGGTCCCCGCGGCCCGCGAGGCCGACTTCCTCTTGCTACTCCACGACGACACCGTTCTCGACCGTGACGCGGTCGCCCGGCTCGTCGCGGCCGCCGGCGACGGGGTGGGCGTGGTCGGACCGAAGGTTCTCGACGGGGAGCGCCGCCGGATGGTCCGCGAGATCGGCTACACGATCGATCGGTTCGGCTACCGGTACTCCGCGCTCGAGCAGGGCGAGATCGATCAGGGCCAGCACGACTCTCCTCGCGAGGTCCTCTTCGTCTCGGGGGCGGCGATGCTCGTGGCCAGGGACGCGTGGCTTCGGGCGGGCCCCCCCGATGGGCGGCTCCGCCCCGCTCACGGCGATCTCGACTTCTGCTGGCGCGTCCGCATCGCGGGGTTCCGGGTGGTGATGGACCCCTCGGCCGTGGCGTACCACGGGGCGGTCGGAGACGCCGGGCGCCGGGCGGGGGCCAGGAACGAAGACGCCCGCTACCTCGAGGAGCGCTCGGCCCTCACGGCGATGCTGAAGAACTACCGGCTGCTCACGCTGCTGTGGGTGATGCCGATGTACGTCGTGCAGGGGCTGGCGAAGATCGCGCTCTTCCTGGTGTCGAGGCGGTTCGGCGCGGCGCGTCAGGTGCTGGCCGCCTGGGGATGGAATCTGCTGCGATTCCCCGGCACGCTGCGCCGGCGGGTCCGCTTCCACGCCGTGCGCGCGGTCAAGGAGCGGGAGGTGACCGCGACGATGGCGCCCACCTCTGCGCGCCTCCGGCGCTGGGCAGGGCAGGTGTCGGCCGTCCTCTTCCCGGGACGCACGGGGGAGCTTGCGCCCGAAGAGGAGGTGGCCCTCGTCCCCCTCCGCGAGCGGGTCGGGGGCTTCCTCGGCCGGTACCCCACCACCCTGGCGCTCGGCTTCGGTCTCCTCCTGACGCTCTTCTCGTTCCGCGGCGTGCTCTTCGCCTCTCCGCTCCAGGGAGGCGCCATGCCCACCTTCCCCGACAGCGCGACGGAGCTATTCGCGCGCTACCTCGAGGGGACGATCCCCGCGGGCTTTGGCGGAGCCGACGGGGCCAGCCCCGCGCTCGTGCCGCTGGGTCTCGCGAGCCTCCTCACGCTCGGCAACCCGCAGACCCTCGCGTGGATGCTCGTCGCCCTCACGCCGTTGCTGGCCGGCGCGACGGCGTACCGCGTCGCGCTGCGCAGGACCGGCGCCCGCTCTGCGGCGGTCACGACCGGTGTCTCGTACGCGCTCTCTGCGGTCGTGCTCTGGGCCGTCTCGGAGGGCAGGGTCGGACAGATGGTCTTCCTGATCGGCCTCCCATGGGTCCTCGGGCGCATCGCGGATCCCTTCGAGAGGCCGGTGGGCGCGCCCCTGCGGTGGGCGCTGGGGACCGCGGTCGTCCTGGCGATCACCGGCTCCTTCTTCCCGGCGGTCTGGGCCCCGGTCGCGATCGCGACGGTCGTCACGCTCGTCGTGGGGGGGCCGCGCGGGCGGCTCCTGCCGGGCACGGGGATCGCGATCGCCACGCTCGTTTTCGCGGCCGTCCTCGCGTTCCCCTTCGTGTTGACGCTGGCGCGGATCGGGGTGGGTCGGAGCGCGGAGCTGGGGATCGCGGCGGAGTTCGGCTCGATCCTGAGGCTCTCACCCGGGCCCGCGCCCGGGTCCTGGCTGCCGGCGCTCTTCCTTCCCATCGCGGGCGTGCTCGGCTTCGCGCTGGCGAAACAGCGACGCGCCGCCTGGCGAGGGCTGCTCTCGGCGACGCTGGCCCTGCCTCTGGCCTGGCTGGCGGCGGCCGGCTACGTCCCCAGCGCGGCCGCGGAGCCGGTCGCGTACCTGGGGCTGGCGGCGTTCGTGCTGAGCGTCCTCGTGGGGCTGGGCTTCGCCTCGTTCGCGCCGGGCGTGGAGCGACAGGCGTTCGGCGGAACGCAGATCGCCTTCGGCCTCCTCGCCCTCATCGTCGGAGCCGGGGTCCTGCTCCAGGCGGGCCAAGCGGTGCGCGGAGGTTGGGCGGTCGGAGAGGATCGGATCGCCCCCGCCTATCCCGTGGTGGCCACGTCGGACGCCGGGTGGACCTTCCGCGTGCTGTGGCTCGGGCGCGTCGGCGGCGGCTCGTTCCCGCCTCCGGGCGGCCCTGCCGAGGGCGTCGTCGAGGCGCGCGGCGCCTCCGTGCGCTACGCGGTGACGGGGCGGTCCGGCCGCTCGATCCTCTCGGTCGGCCTGCCCCCGGGAGGGCCCGGCTACGAGGAGCTCGAGCGAGCCCTCCGAACGGTGCTCGCGGGACGCGTGCGCCACGGCGGCTCCCTGCTCTCTCCGTTCGCGGTGGCGTTCGTGGTCGCGGGCGAGGGAGATCTTCCTCCGGAGGCGCGAGCCAGGTTGGACGCCCAGCTCGATCTCCTCCCCGGCGCCCGCGCGGGCGGCCTGGTCCTCTATCGGAACACGAGGGCGTTCCCCATTGCGGGGGTCCTTCCGAACGCCGCGCCCCAGGGCGACGTCCGCGCGGACGACGTCCTCGCCCCGGCCCGCGTGGCCCGGCTCGGAGTGACCCCCTTCCGCCGCGTCGAGCCGGGGGTGTGGGCGGGCTCACCGGACCTGCCCGCCACCGGAACGGCGTTCGTCTCGAAGGAGCACGAGCCGGCCTGGGTCCTCCGGACCGAGGACGGGGCCGAGCACGAGCCCTTCCGGGCGTTCGGATGGGCCGTCGGCTTCGAGGCCCCCGCGGGCTCCGGCGAGCTGACGCTGGTCCGCCGAGACGACTGGGTGCGGACCACGGAGGTGGGGGGGCTGGCCCTGGTCTGGGTGGCCGCGCTGTGGTTCCTGCGGAGGCGAGGATGACCCGCCCGTGGATCGCGCGGATGCGCCTCCCGGGGGCCGTCCTCGTGTCCCTGGCCGTCGTGGCGGGGGGTTTGGCGCTGGAGCGCGGGCTGGGAGCCCGGACGCGAGCCCCGGGTGACGTCCCCGCAGAGGTCTCCGGGGCCTGGTTCTGTCCCCACGGAGGGAGCGAGCGCTGGCAGGTCTGGCTCGTCGTGGCCAATCCTGCGTCCGAGCCGGCCCAGGTTCGGGTCGTCACCTACGGCAGCGAGCGCCCCGTCTCCCAGGTGGCGACGATCGAGCCGGGCACGCAGCGGTACGTGGAGGTCCAGGCGATCGAGCCCGCCTCGGGGTCGGCGGTCGAGTACTTCGGCGGCCCCGTGGCCGCGGGGATGGTGATGTCTCGGAGCTCGGGGAAGGGGGCGCCTCTCGGGCGCGCCGCCGAGCCGTGCCTGGCCGAGTCGAGCACGCGCTGGTACCTCCCCGAGGGGACCACGATTCGCGGGTTCGACCAGCGCGTCGTGGTGACGAACCCCTTCGCCCAGGAGGCGGTGATCAGCCTCTGGCTCACCGACGAGCGCGAGACGCTCAAGCCCGGGGAGCTCCAGGGCATCGTGCTTCCCGCCCGACGATCGATCGCGTTCGACCTGGGAGACTTCTCGCTGGGGAAGGAGACCCTGGCCACGACGGTGGACGTCGGGCTGGGGAAGGTGGCCGTGGGCGGGGTGGGGATCAGCGAGGACGGCATCCGCGCAGCGGTGGCCGTCTCCGCTCCGGCCACGACCTGGGTGCTGCCGGGCGCGCGCGACGACGCGCCCAGCGCCCTCACCGTCCTGGGCACCGGCCGGGTCGAGGCGCCGTTCCGCGTCCGGCTGCAAGGGATGGAAGGGCAGGTCGAGGTGATCTCCGAGGCCGGGGCGCTCCCCGGGAGGGCGACGACGCAGGGCGTGCCCGCGCAGGGCGCCGGCCTCGTGGCCCAGGCGGACGGGCCCGAGCCGTTCGTCGCCGGCCGCCGCCTCGTGGCCCCGGGCGACCTGGCCAGCGTCTCGGGGGTATCCGGGGGAGCGACCTATTGGGTGGCTCTCCCGACCACGTCTCCGCTGGGAGGTTCGGCCACGCTGATCGTGGAGAACCCGGGCGATTCGGTCGCGGACGTCCGGATCGCCTTCCTCACGGAGGCGGGGCCGGCCGAGGTGCCGGAGATCGGGCGGATCACCCTCCGGCCGGGGGGGTTCCGGGCCGTCGACCTTGGGCCGTTCGTCGGGACGGAGCCGGTCTCGGTGGTGGTCCGGGCCGAGGCCGGGAGCGTGGTGGTGGGACAGGCCTCGCGGGACGAGGAGGGCTACGCGGTCGCCCTCGGGGTCGTCCTCCAAGGAGCCTGAGCCCGAGAACGCCCTGTTCGGAAGCGGGGCTGAAGGGTATCATCCACCTTATGCGAGGCCGACGACACGCCGTTTCCGGTCGGGGACGACGCCTGCTGCGCGCGGGCGTGTTCGTCCTGGTGGGGGCGCTGGTGCTCGGCAGCGGCGCCGCCTACGCCGCCTATCGGTACGACCGGTCGCAGGACGGCAGGATCCTCCCGGGGGTGGTCATCGGCGGGGTGGACGTCGGTGAGATGACCCGCTCCGAGGCGATCGCCGCCGTGGGGGACGCGGCGGAGGCCGACCTGTCCCGCGAGATCGAGGTCCGTGCTCGCGGCCGCTCCTGGCACGTGACGCCCGCCGAGCTCGGCACCGAGGCCGACGTCGAGGCGAAGGTCGACCGGGCTCTCGCCCTCGGTGAGGAGATGCCCTGGCACGAGCGGGCCATCGTCCGGATCTTCGACCGGCCGGTGGACGAGCGACTCCCGGTGCGACTCTCCCGGAACCCGGAGACGATCAAGCGCTTCGTAGGGCTCGTCGAGGAGGCCGCCTACGTCTCCCCGAGCGACGCGGCGATCGGCATCGAGAACGGAGAGGTCGTCCTGCAGCGCCCCGAGATGGGGCGGGAGCTGCAGGTGAAGAAGGCCCGCAAGATGCTCCGGGCCGCGATCCGCGATGGAGGGTCCCGCGTGAGCCTCCCGGTCAGCAAGCTCGAGCCCGACGTGACCCCCGAGAGCCTGGGGATGTCGATCGTCGTGCGCATCTCCGAGAACCGTCTCTACCTCTACGACGGCCTCAAGGTGGTCAAGCGGTACGACGTGGCCACGGGGACCGGCGGGTACCCGACACCCCAGGGCACGTGGAACATCTGGGACAAGCGCGAGAACCCCACATGGGTCAACCCCGCCCCGGATGGGTGGGGTGCCGACCTGCCCGCGGTGATCGGGCCGGGCCCCGGGAACCCGCTCGGTACGCACGCCCTCTACCTCGACGCGCCCGGGATCCGGATCCACGGCACCTACGCCGAGAGCTCGATCGGGACCTACGCCTCTCACGGATGCATCCGCATGCGGATCGCGGAGTCCAAGGAGCTGTTCGGGATGATCCCGATCGGCACCAAGGTGCACATCCTCCAGTAAGCGCCGGACCCTCGGAAAGAGTGACAAGAGTCGGGTCCCGGCTTGCGCCCGCCGAGGGCCCCGTTGTATCCTGGTGTGGTACTCTGGAGAGACAGGACGGGGCAACTCGGCCGGTCGCTTCGGAGTACACTTTTTAGCGGCAGGGGGCCTTCGGGTCCCCTGCCTGGCGTTTTCGAGCCCTGCGCGATCGGAGCCGGGGCGATCTGCTCTGCTTCTGGTCTTAGGTAACGGATTCGTTTACCTAAGACATTCATTCGGGGCCTCGGGTGCTTGAGGATCACATCGATGTGGTTTACCCTCCGCACATGCGACCCTGCGCCAAGATGCGCTGCGAGGAGACGGCCGCCGCGTCGGTGGCTGTGCGTTACGTCGATCGCACCGCGATCGTGGAGCCGCTCTCGCCGGAGCGGGACCCGAACCTGCTCGATCTGTGCGAGGCCCACGCCTCGGGGCTCACCGCTCCGAGGGGATGGCGCCTGCTCGACCAGCGGCCCGCGCTCCAGGACGCCGAGGCCGGGGTCCAGGTCTCCGCTTAGGCGCCGGGCCCCGGTTCGGGGCCGTCTTGGGTAAACTCTCGTACCCAAGATGACCCTCGACCACGATCTGATCCGGCGGATCCGAGCGCTCGACGAGTACGACCTCCGTCGCTTGATGATCTTCGTCCGCGGGCTGCTGGTCGCCCGAAGGAACGAGGGGTTCGAGGTCGAGGAGCCCGAACGGGCCGGCAAGATCACCTACCGGCAGGAGCACGTGCGGTGCGGACGGGATAACTGCGGTCGGTGCCCGCACGGTCCGTACTGGTATGCCTACTGGCGCGAGGGTGGCCGACTCCGGTCCCGCTACATCGGCAAGGAGCTGCCCGACGTGCGCCCGAGCTGACCGAACCTTCCCAGTGCGGACGTCTCGCGTCGGTCGCTCGGGGGACCCTGGACTGATCCTTCCGTGCGCCAAGAAGGTCGCCTGGAAATGACCCCATCGAGCTATGCAGCGGGCCGTGCTGGAGCGCCGATGGGGAGAGCATGAGCAAGGCTACGAGCACCATCGACGCGGCCTCCCTGACCACCTGCCCGAGCTGCGGCTCCGGCGAGGTGGTCGCGGTGACCTTCGGGGTCGGCGACTCGCTGATCGTCTTCCGCGCCTGCCCCCCCTGTGAGGCGAAGTGGTGGGAGCAGGACGGCGACACGATCGACCGCGAGACCGCCATCCCGCTCGTCACCGCAGCCTAGAGCCGCTCAGGACCCACCTCGGGCCCATCGGACGCCTGGGATAGAATCCGCGGCATGATGCCGCGGGAGATCTTCAAGGCGTACGACATCCGCGGCATCTACCCGAACGAGCTCGACGAGGACGCCTCCCGGAGCATCGGCGCGGCGTTCGCCGAGTACACCTCCGCGGAGCGCGTGGTGGTGGCCAGGGACTGTCGGCTCTCATCCCCGTCGCTCGCGTCGGCTTTCATCGAGGGCGTCACGGGGCGCGGTGCCGACGTGGTGGACATCGGCCTCGCCACCACCGACATGCTGTACCTGGCCTCCGGCTCGCTCGACCTGCCGGGCGCGATGTTCACCGCCAGCCACAACCCTCCCAAGTACAACGGGCTGAAGCTGTGTCGCGAAGGGGCGGCCCCGATCGGCGAGGACACCGGCCTCCTCGAGATCCGAGACCTCGCGCTGGGCGATCTCGGGCCGTCCGGCCCCCCAGGATCCGTCACCGAGCGCTCGGTGCTCGAGGAGTACGTGGCCCACGTCCTGAGCTTCGTGGACGTCTCCAGGATTGGGCCCCTAACGGTGGTCGCCGACGCCGCCAACGGGATGGCCGGGCTCGTCCTCGAGCCGATCTTCGAGCGCCTCCCCGCCAAGCTGACCGGCCTCTACCTCGATCTCGACGGGACCTTCCCCAACCACCCCGCAGACCCCATCCAGCCCGAGAACCAGGAGGACCTCCGGAAGGCGGTCGTGGAGCACGGGGCCGACGTGGGCCTGGCGTTCGACGGCGACGCCGATCGCGTCTTCGTCGTGGACGAGGGGGCGAACGGTGTCTCGGGGTCGCTGCTCGTGGCGCTGATCGCCGACACGCTGCTCGAGCGGGAGCCGGGCGCGACGATCCTGTACAACGTCATCTGCTCGTGGGTCGTTCCCGAGGTGATCCGCGAGAAGGGCGGCACGCCGATCCGCACGAGGGTGGGGCACTCGTTCATCAAGCAGGTGATGGCGGAGACCGGGGCCGTCTTCGGCGGCGAGCACTCCGGGCACTACTACTTCCGGGATCACTACCGCGCCGACTCGGGCCTCGTCGCCGCGCTTCTCGTGCTCGAGAGGATGTCCGAGGTGGGCATCCCGCTCTCGGAGCTGCTGCAGCCTTTCCGCCGCTATCACGCCAGCGGCGAGATCAACTCCGAGGTCGAGGGCCCGCCGGCCGTGGTCGAGCGCGTGGCCAAGCGATACGCCGACGGGGCGCAGGACCGTCTCGACGGCCTCACCGTCGAGTACGAGGACTGGTGGCTCAACGTGCGGCCCTCGAACACCGAGCCGCTGCTGCGCCTGAACGTGGAAGCCCGTGACGAGGCCCTCCTCGCGGAGAAGACCGCGGAGGTCCTCTCGATCATCAGGGGGGAGAGCTGAGATGGCGCTGGACCAGGAGCTGCTGGACGTCCTGGCCTGCCCCAACTGTCGGGGCGAGGTTGAGTACCGCGAGGAGGAGGGGTTCATCGTCTGCATGGGGAAGTGCGGCTACAGGTACCCGGTGCGCGACGACATTCCTGTGATGCTGATCGAGGAGGCGGTCAAGCCGTCGGGAGGCGGTGGCTAGGTCCGAAGGATGAGGCTCCCCATCGACCCCGCGACGCTCGTCGACGACGACCCGAGCGGCATGCTCGAGGCCTTCCTCCGGCTGTCCGAGCAGTTGGTCGTGGGGTACGACGTCGGCCGCGCCGCGCCGCTCCGCTCGGTCTCGCCGAGGTCGCTCGTCCTGTGCGGGATGGGGGGCTCGGCCGCGGGAGGCGACGTCGTGGCCTCGGCCTTCGCCGACCGGCTCTCGGTCCCGGTGGCGTCCGTCCGCGGCTACTCGGTCCCCGCCTGGTGCGGCCCCGAGGACCTCGTCCTGTGCCTCTCCTTCTCTGGGGGGACCGAGGAGACCGTGTCCTGCCTCGAGGACGCGCGGAGGAAGGGGGCGGAGGTCGCGGTGGTCTGCTCCGGCGGGCGGCTCGCCGACCTCGCGGACGAAGAGGGTCTCGTGCGGATCCCCGCCGACGCCCCGATGCCGCGGGCCGGGCTGGGGCTGCTCGCCGGCGGCGCCCTCGGCGCCCTCGTGACGATGGGACTGCTCCCCGAGGCCGCCGTCGACGTGAAGGAGGGCGCGGAGGTGCTGGCCGCTCTGGCCGAGGAGCTGGCCGGAGGCGGTGACGAGAACGAGGCGGTCGATGTGGCCCGCGCGGTCGGGTCCCAGCACATCCCTGTCGTGTGGGGGTCGGAGGGGATCGCCGAGCCGGCCGCCTTCCGGTGGAAGGCCGCCTTCAACGAGAACGCGAAGATCCCGGCGTTCTCGTCTTCGCTCCCGGAGTTGAACCACCACGAGATCGCGGGATGGTCCGAGGGGCGCGGGCAGGGGTTCTTGGTGCTGGTGCTTCGGCATCCGGGCGAGCACCCGACGGTGGGGCCAAGGCTCGAGGCGACCTACGAGGCGATCGAGGAGTCGGGCATCGGATGGAGGGAGGCCCACGCTCGGGGGGAGACGCCGCTCTCCCGTTCGCTCTCGCTCATCCTCCTGGGCGACGTGGCCAGCGCCTATCACGCGCTGGCCCGCGGGGTGGACCCGGGGCCGATCGCGGCGATCGACTTGCTGAAGGAGCGGCTCGCCGAGGGGCGCGGGTGAGCGAGCGCGCCGGCCCCGGCGACGGCCTGGCGGAGAGGGGGGCCGAGGCCGTGCTGGCTGCGACCGATCTCCGCCCTCGCGTCGCCGTGATCGCCGGTTCGGGGCTCGGCGACGCGCTCGACGAGATCGAGGTCGCCGCGGAGTTCGCCTTCTCGGACCTGCCGGGGTTCCCGGCTCCATCGGTACCGGGCCATGCCGGCCGGCTCGCGATCGGGACCCTCGCCGGGATCCCGGTCGCCGGCTTCCTGGGTCGCGTGCACTACTACGAGGGTCACCCGATGTCGCTGGTGACGCTCCCGGCTCGGCTCGCCGCCGCGCTCGGGGTGCGCACCCTGGTCATCACCGCCTCGACCGGGGGCCTGGATCCCGATCTGGAGCCGGGCTCGCTCGTCGTCGGCACCGACCATCTCAACCTGCTCGGGGAGAACCCCCTTCGCGGCTGGCGCGACCCGGAGGGCCGGCCGGTGTTCGTGGACCTCACCCGCGTGTACCCTCCGGAGATGGCGGCGGTCGCGGAGCGGGCCGCCCAAGAAGTCGGGGTGCCGGTCGCGCGGGGCGTGTACGCCGCGATGCCGGGCCCTACCTACGAGACGCCGGCCGAGGTGGAGTTCATCCGGCGGGCCGGCGGAGACGTCGTGGGGATGTCCGTGGTCCCCGAGGCGTGCGCCGCGGCGGCGCTCGGGATGCGCTGCCTGGGGCTGTACTGCGTGACGAACCGGGTGGGGGTGCACGTGAGCCACGAGGAGGTGACCCGGGTGGCGGCGGGGTTCGCCGAGCACCTGCGGGAGCTCCTCAGGCGCGTCGTTCCCGCCCTTGGAGAGGAGTGAGCCGTGTGTGACGTGAAGGATCTGGGCCTGGCCGGGGAGGGCAGGGACCGCATCGAGTGGGCCGCCCGGGAGATGCGCGTGCTGGGGCTGATCCGCGAGCGGTTCGAGAAGGAGCGGCCGCTCGACGGCCTGCGCATCGCGGCATGTCTCCACATCACCACCGAGACGGCCAACCTCCTGCAGGCCCTCCGGGCCGGAGGCGCGGAGGTGGCCGCCTGCGCCTCGAACCCCCTCTCCACCCAGGATGACGTCGCCGCGGCCCTTTGCGAGGAGGGGATCGCGACCTACGCGATCCGCGGGGAGGACAACGACTCCTACTACGCGCACATCCGGGCGGTGCTTGACACGCAACCCCACATCACGATGGACGACGGCGCCGACCTCGTGAACCTCCTGCACGAGGAGCGGCCGGAGCAGACCGCGGAGGTGCGGGCGGGGACCGAGGAGACCACCACCGGCGTGATCCGCCTGCGGGCGATGGCCGAGGCCGGCGCCCTGCGCTATCCGATCGTGGCGGTCAACGACGCCCTCACGAAGCACCTGTTCGACAACCGGTTCGGGACGGGACAGTCCACCATCGACGCGATCATGCGGGCCACGAACTTCCTGCTGGCCGGCCGCACGGTGGTGGTCTGCGGCTACGGGATGTGCGGCCGCGGGGTCGCCTCTCGCGCGCACGGCATGGGGGCGCACGTGGTGGTGACCGAGGTGTCCCCGCTCGCCGCGCTCGAGGCCGCGATGGAGGGTTACCGCGTCATGCCGATGCGCGACGCGGCCCGGGTAGGTGACGTGTTCGTCACCGTCACGGGTGACACGAGCGTGATCCGCGAGGAGCACCTCGAGGTGATGAAGGACGGGGCGGTGCTGGCGAACGCCGGCCACTTCGACGTCGAGATCGACAAGGAGGCCCTCGCCCGGCTCGGGGGCGAGCCGCGGCGCCTCCGCGGATCGGTGGATGAGTACTCGATGCCGGACGGCCGGCGCATCGCTCTCCTCGCCGAGGGGAGGCTCGTCAACCTGGGGGCCGCCGAGGGGCACCCCGCGGCGGTGATGGACATGTCGTTCGCGAACCAGGCGCTCGTCGTGGAGTGGCTCCTCGGGAGGGAGGGCCTCGAGGCCGAGGTGGTCTCCGTCCCGGCCGAGATCGACACGGAGGTCGCCGCCCTGAAGCTCCGGGCGATGGGGATCGAGATCGACGAGCTCACCCCCGAGCAGGAGCGGTACCTCGGCTCGTGGGAGATGGGGACCTGAGCGGGATCAGCGTCGACGCGGTGTTCGAGCGGTTCCCCGCCTCCGTCCGTGGCGCCGTCGTGCTGCGAGGCACCGACCCCGACCCACACCACGTCCGGCTCACCGAGGCGGGGGTGGTGGAGGTGGGCGGGACGTCTCGCAAGGTGCAGGCGCTCGACCTCGGTCAGGTCACGGTGGACGTGGCGCCGCGCGATCGGGTGATGATCCCCTTCGAGGTTCCGTTCTCCGAGCTCGACCCCGGCTGGTACACGGTGGAGGCGGAGGTCGAGGTCGACGGCCACGAGAGCGTTCGCGGCCCGCGGGAGCAGCAGCGCCGCTTCTGCGTCGCGTGGCCGAGCGGGGCGGTCCGCCGGGGGAGCGTCGAGGCCGGGATCCGCATCAAGGTGCCAGGCAGCGAGGGGGCGGCGATCGATCGGCTGGTCTGCCGGGTCGACTCGGCGGCGGTCCACTGGCGGCACGCCGCCGCCGAGGAGCCGGGGTTCCGGGAGTTCGGGGAGCTGAGGGTGACCGCCGCCAGGCGACGCCTCCACGTCATCGATGACGAGTACGAGTGGAGCACGGGGTCCCGGACCACGACGATCTACCCGGTGATGAGGGACGACGAGGCCCTGACGTTCGAGCTCGACCGTCGTCTTCGCCCGGGGAAGCAGCTGCAGCGCGGCCCCTGGTCCGCCACGCTCCGGCTTCCCTGAGCGTTCGCGTCGGACCCCGCGGCTAGGCTCCCCCGATGGTCCTGGACGCGATCTTCCCTTTGAGCTGCATCGGCTGCTCCAGGCGCGACGTGGTCCTCTGCGCGCGATGCGCGGGCTCCGTGGGGGTCGTCGTGCCTCCGCTGTGCGAGCGCTGCGGGCGGCCCTGGCCCTCGCCGCTCCCGACGTGCCGGGACTGCCCGCCCCAGGGGATCGATCTCGCCCGCAGCCCGTTCCTGTACGAGGGCCCGGTCGCGGCGGCGATCCGCGGCATCAAGTTCGGGGGCTGGCGGGCGCTGGCGCCGCGGCTCGCCGCCGCGATCGCGGCCGTGCTCCCCGAGTCTCTCGGGGCGGACGCCGTGTGCTGGGTCCCGCTATCCCCTCGGCGCCGCCGGCGAAGGGGGTTCGACCAGGCGGAGGTCCTCGCCCGGGTCTTGGCCGACCTGCTGGACCTGCCGGCGGTCCGCGCTCTCCGCAGGCGCCGCGACACGGCCGCGCAGGCCCGTCTGAGCGGCTCCCTTCGGCGCGCGGCCCTGGTCGGCGCCTTCCGTGCCCGTGGCCGGGCGCCGCCGGCGGTGCTCCTCGTCGACGACGTGCTCACGACGGGCGCCACCGCCGCGGCCTGCGCGGCGGCGCTCCGGGAGGCGGGGGCCGATCGGGTGGTCGTGGCCACCGCGGCCCGGGCGGTCCGCGGTCCCGTCCCCCCGGGGACCTTCGGCGGTTCTCGTCCGCACGATCCTGGGCTATGATGCCGGGGATGGAACCCGTGTCCGGGTCTGTGGTTGCCCGGGGGTGTTCCCCGGTAGTCGATGCCAGCCGCAGGCGAAACGACCCACGTAAGGCAACCCTTGGTTGCTGAGCATGGTGCGGCTTAGATGTAAGTCCTGCCCCGGCCGCGTGCCGGGAGAAGGTGCTAAGCGGCCCTCTGGGCGGCGAACCCCTCTGCAGGCGAGTGTGGGGGCAAAGACCAGGTCAGCCGGGCACGGGTTCCTTCCCTTCCCGCCGAGCCGGGGAGGCGTCCTCCGTCCCCTGTCCCAAGGAGGGATGCCATGGACCTCGTGGTGAAGGCGACGAAGGGGCGCGTCCCCCCGCGCGCGCGGCAGGTCGTGGAGAGGAAGGTGGCGCGCCTGTCGCGCCACGACTCGAGGGTACGGCGCGTCGAGGTGCACCTGATCCATGAGGCCAACCCCAGGGTGGACGGCGGGAACCGGGTCGAGGCCTCCTGCTGGACCGACCGGCGCTCGTTCCATGCGAGCGGGGCCGGGGAAACCCTCGAGGTGGCGATCGACCGGGTGGTCTCCCGCCTGGATCGCCAGCTCGCCGGTCACGCCGGGAAGCGACGCAGGAAACTGATCGAGGGTGCGAATCGGGTAAAATCCCGCCAGGTCTCCAATCGCCACGAGGTGACGGATGACGAAGAAACCCGCTGAGAAGGCGGGCGGCGACGCGCTCAAGATCCTCATCGTCGACGACCACGCGCTGTTCCGCCGCGGGATCCAGATGGTCCTCGAGCAGGAGGACGGGATCGAGGTGGTCGGCGAGGCCACCGACGGCCAGGAGGCCGTCGAGAAGGCCGAGGAGCTGATGCCCGACGTGGTCCTCATGGACGTGCGCATGCCCAAGCGGTCCGGCATCGAGGCGACCTCCGCGATCAGGGAGGCGATTCCGCACGCCAAGATCCTCATGCTCACCGTGAGCGACGAGGAGGAGGACCTCTACGAGGCGATCAAGGCCGGCGCCAGCGGGTACCTGCTCAAGGAGATCTCGACAGAGGACGTGGCCGACGCGATCCGCTCGGTCTGGACCGGCCAGTCTCGCATCTCCCCGGCGATGGCCTCGAAGCTGCTCAACGAGTTCCAGGCGATGTCCAAGCGCGCGGAGGAGCGTGAGAGCGTCCACTCCCCGAGACTCACCGACCGCGAGATGGAGGTGCTCCGTCTCGTGGCCAAGGGCATGAACAACCGCGACATTGCCAAGGAGCTCTTCATCTCGGAGAACACGGTCAAGAACCACGTCCGCAACATCCTGGAGAAGCTGCAGCTCCACTCCCGGATGGAGGCCGTAGTGTACGCGGTGCGCGAGAAGCTTCTCGAGATCAAGTAGGCGCGCGTCGCCTCGGAGGGGGGTCCTCGGTTGGCCGGTGTCGCGGGCGCTGACGTCACGCGCCTGGTCCGGCGCGCCACGCTCCTCCTCGTTGGCGCTCAGGTGGCCCTGTGGGCGGTGGGAGGGGCCTTCGCCGCGTTCGGGCCGCTCTCGATCCAGTCCCTGAGCGGGCGGGAGGGGTCCGCGCCGCTCCTCTTCAGCCTCTACTCGCTGGCGGCCGCGGCCGGCGCGGTGCTGGCGGGCCGCCTGATGGATCGTCTGGGGCGGCGGCCGGGGCTGCTCGGAGGGTACGTCCTGATGGCCGCGGCGGGGCTGCTGGCGTTCGTCGCGGTGCGAGGGGGAAGGCCGGGCCTGATGTTCGCATCGGGCGCCGTGCTGGGGATGGGGGCCGCCGCGGCCCTGCTGGGCCGAGCGGCGGTTGCCGATATGTATGCGCCGGAGCGCCGTGGGCGCGCCGTGGGGTTGCTCGTGGGCGCGGGGACGGTGGGCGCCGTGGGCGGCCCGCTCCTGGCCGGTGCGGTCCACGCCCTGGCCGAGCGGCTCGGCATGGCGCGGCCGCTCGCCGCGCCCTGGCTCCTGCTCGCCGGTCTCGCGCTGATCGGGGCGGGCCTCGTGGCGGCGATCCGGCCGGACCCGCGGGAGCTCGCCGCGGACGGCCCGCGATCGGGTGAGCCCTCGCGCCGACTGTCGGAGCTCTTCCGGTTGCGTCCGGCGGCCACGGCCGTGGTGTCGATCGGGGTGGCGCACGCCGTCATGGTCACGTTCATGGCCCAGCTCCCCCCGACGATCCACCAGCACGGCGCGGGTGAGCTCACGGTCTCGGTCGTCGTCAGCATCCACCTCGCGGGGATGTTCGCGTTCTCGCCGGTCTTCGGGGCGGTGATCGACCGATGGGGACGCCGTATGGGGCTCTTCCTCGGAGCGGTCCTCAGCGCTTCCGGCGTGGCGCTCGGGATGGCGAGCACGGCCACCGTGCCGGTCGGCGCGGGACTCCTGCTGATCGGGATGGGATGGTCGGCGGCCTACCTGGGGTCCACCGCCGTCGTCAGCGACCTCGCGGCGCCGCACGAGCGGGCGAGGGCGCTCGGCGTGACCGACCTGGTCGCCGCCCTCTCGGCGGGCGGGGGGACGCTGGGCGGCGCCCTCCTGATCGGCTCGGCGGGCCTCGGGGCGCTCGGGGTCGCGGGCCTGGCGCTTCTCGCCCTCCCGATCGCGCTCCTTGTGCCGCTCCGGGAGCCCGCGCCCGGGCGGTGGGTCACGGAGGCGGGGCGCACGGCGAACCCGCCCGTATAATCGGAAGCCAACCTCAGGGAGGATCCCCAGTTTGGTCTTCAGCAAGGTCCAGCAGATCGGAGAGAAGCGTGAGCACAAGCGGCTCGGCCATTGGGTCGGGCTGGTCAACTCGTTCGAGCCCGAGATGGAGGACCTCTCGGACGACGAGCTGCCCGCCAAGTCCGACGAGTTCCGTCGCCGCCTCGAGGAGGGGGAGACCCTCGACGACCTCCTCCCGGAGGCGTTCGCGGCCGTCCGGGAGGCGGCGCGTCGCACGATCGGTCAGCGCCACTACGACGTCCAGGTGATGGGGGCCTCGGTCCTGCACCAGGGCAAGATCGCGGAGATGAAGACCGGTGAGGGGAAGACGCTCGTCTCCACGATGCCGATCTACCTGAACGCTCTGGCCGGGGAGGGCGTGCACGTCGTCACCGTCAACGACTACCTGGCCAAGCGCGACTCGGAGTGGATGGGCCCGATCTATCGCGCGCTCGGGATCTCGGTCGGCCTGATCCAGTCGCAGATGCGTCCCGAGGACCGCCGTCCCAACTACGCCGCCGACGTCACCTACGGGACGAACAACGAGTTCGGGTTCGACTACCTGCGCGACAACATGGCGATGCGCCGGGCGGAGATGGTCCAACGCGGTCACCACTACGCGATCATCGACGAGGTCGACTCGATCCTGATCGATGAGGCGAGGACCCCGCTCATCATCAGCGGGCCCGTCCAGGACTCCGCGAAGTGGTACACGACCTTCGCCCGCATCGCTCCTCGCTTGAAGCGCGACCACGACTACGAGGTGGACGAGTCGAAGCGCACGGTCTCGATCGCCGAGGAGGGCGTGGCTCGCGTCGAGGACTACCTCGGGATCGAGAACCTCTACGAGCACGCCAACACCCCGCTGGTGCACCACCTCCAGAACGCGCTGCGGGCCAAGGAGCTCTACAAGCGCGACGTGGACTACATCGTGACGGACGGCGAGGTGCTCATCGTCGACGAGTTCACCGGCCGCGTGCTCCACGGCCGCCGCTACTCGGAGGGCCTCCATCAGGCGATCGAGGCCAAGGAGGGCGTGCGGATCAAGGAGGAGAACCAGACGCTCGCCACGATCACGATCCAGAACTACTTCCGGATGTACGAGAAGCTCGGCGGGATGACCGGGACCGCCAAGACCCAGGCGGCGGAGTTCGAGCAGGTGTACAAGCTCCCCGTGGTCACGATCCCCACGAACCAGGAGATGATCCGGCTCGACGAGAACGACCTCATCTACAAGACGGCCGACGCGAAGTGGAACTCGCTCATCGAGGACATCGTCGAGCGGCACGAGAAGGGCCAGCCCGTCCTCGTCGGCACGGTCTCGATCGAGAAGTCCGAGCACGTGTCCAAGCTGCTCCAGCGGCGCGGGGTCACCCACAACGTGCTGAACGCCAAGCAGCACGAGAGGGAGGCCACGATCATCGCCCAGGCCGGCCAGAAGGGGTCGGTGACGGTGGCGACGAACATGGCAGGCCGGGGCGTGGACATCATGCTCGGCGGGAACCCCGAGTACCTCGCGCGCCAGGACATGGCCGCGAACGACTGGGACAACGACCGGTACCTCCTCTTCGATATGGACCCGGAGGAGCGGAAGGCCTACGAGGACGAGTACCGCCCCCTCTTCGAGCGGCACAAGCGCGCCACCGACTCCGAGCACGACGTCGTGAAGGAGGTCGGCGGGCTGTACGTCCTCGGCACCGAGCGCCACGAGTCGCGGCGGATCGACAACCAGCTCCGCGGCCGCTCGGGACGACAGGGAGATCCCGGCGAGTCGCGCTTCTACCTGTCGCTCGAGGACGACCTGATGCGGCTCTTCGCCTCGGACCGCATCACATCGATCATGAACAGGCTGAAGTGGCCCGAGGACGAGCCGATCACCGCCCGGATGGTGACGCGCGCGATCGAGAGCGCTCAGCGGCAGGTCGAGGGCGTCAACTTCGAGCGCAGGAAGAACGTCCTCAAGTACGACGAGGTGATGAACACCCAGCGGAAGATCGTCTACGCCGACCGCCGGCGGATCCTGGAGGGAGAGAGCCTACGCGACCGGGCGATCGACATGGTCGGCGAGGTGATCCAGGGGATGGTGGCCGAGTACGTGAGCCCCGAGGTCTTCCCCGAGGACTGGGACCTCGAGGGGCTGCTGACGCAGATCCACCTCACCTACACGAGCGACCTCACGATCGCGGATCTCAAGCCGATCGAGGACGCCTTCGAGCTGTCCGAGAAGGTCCTGGCCGAGGCGCTCGAGGCCTACGAGAAGCGGGAAGCCGAGGTGGGGGAGGAGACGATGCGCGAGCTCGAGCGCATGGTCTTCATGAGCATCATCGACAACCTGTGGCGGGAGCATCTGCAGGAGATGGACTACCTGCAGGAGGGGATCGGGCTCCGCGCCTACGGGCAGCGCGATCCGCTCGTCGAGTATCAGAACGAGGGTCACGCGATGTTTGAGGCCATGAAGGCGTCCATGATGGAGGAGTTCGTCCGGTACATCTACCGGGTGGAGGTCGTGCGCCAGGACGAGCCCTCCCGCCCCCGTCCCCAGCGCATGGTGGCCGAGCACGGCGACCGGCAGGAGGCGGCCTCTCCCGGCGGGGGGGCCTCCGGCAAGGTCCCGCGGAACGCCCCCTGCCCCTGTGGCAGCGGCAAGAAGTACAAGAAGTGCCACGGCGCGGCCTGAGGCGTCCCCCGGGCGCCGCCGTATGCTGGTCCTGTGACTCCAATCGTCGGTCATGAGGCGTGGTTCACCGACGCCCGCCCCCCTTTCGACTGGGGGTTCGCCGGCTCGCCGGCGAGCCTCGCGATGATCGGGGCCGCCGTGGCGGTGGCGATTGTGTGGCGGCTCGTCGCCTTCCGCCTCCCCGCTCCCGAGCTACCCTTCCTCTCGTTCCTCGGGAGGCTCGCCCCGTGGGTCCCGCGGCTGCTGGGGATCCACGCCGGGGTCTCGCTGCTGGCGCAGGCCGCCCGCGGGACCTACCTTGCGCCGTCCCTGGCGCTTCCCGACGGGCCCTGGGGCTCGGCGCTGGCGATCCTCGAGGGCCTGGTGGGCGTGTGGCTCATCACCGGCTTCCGGATCCGGGGCGCCGCCGCCCTGCTGGTCCTGGCGGGGCCGCTGGGGATGCCGGGCTACGGGGTGATCCCCATCCTGGAGCGCATGGACCTCCTCGGGATCGCGCTGTTCCTCGCGGTCCTGCCCCCGACGGACGCGCCAGGGGGCGCGGTGGAGCCCGAGCCCGACCGGCTCGCTCACGCGCTGCTGGCCCTGCGGCTGATGGTCGGGGGGTCCCTGGTCGTGCTGGCGTTCACCGAGAAGCTGGCCCGGCCCGAGCTCGCGCTCGTCTTCCTCGACCACTTCCCCGCGTTCAACATCCTCCAGACGGTGGGGCTGGACATCAGCGACGCGGCGTTCGTGAGGATCGCGGGAACGGTGGAGCTCCTGTTCGGCCTGCTGATCATCTCGGGCGCGATGCCGCAGCTGGCCGTGATCATCGCAGGCATCCCCTTCAACGCCACGTTGTTCTTCCTCGGGACCGAGGAGCTGATCGGCCACCTCCCGATCTACGGAGCGATGCTGGCGCTGCTCGTCTACGGGTCCGACCGAAGGGTCGCCACGATCGTCCGGTGGCTGCCGAGTTGGGGGATGGAGCCCGAGCCGGCGCCCGGCCGCGGCTAGGTGCGTTCGGCGGAGATGCCGAGCGAGCGCAGCTCGCGAAGCACGTCGAGTGTGCCGGTGGGGTCCCCCTCGCGAGGGGCGGGGTCCTTGGGCTCCGTCCGTCGCTCTCCGCGCCGTCGCTCGCCGTTCCTGCGATCCACCTGAGGATAGGTCGGCTCGTCGCTCTCGAGGGCGGCGATCTCGCTCGTCTCCCCGACGAAGAGCCTCCTGAAGTCCTCGACGGTGATCAGGACGCCAACGGGCCGCTTTCCGTCACGGACGACCACGGGCTCACCGTCCCGCTGGAGGGAGGTCAGAGCATCGAGCAGATGATCGTGAGCAGCGGCCTGCGTCTTGCGCCTCATGTGTTCACTATCGGTACATCCGGGCCAGGCCTCCATAGTTAATCCGGGCCATTCGAGCGTGGGCCGCTCGCCCGGGCCGGTCGGTCGCGGGACCGCATCCGCTACCATCCATCGCGATGAGCGAGCACGCCGAGCGGATCCGCGGGTTGATCGAGCGTCTCTCGAGCGCGAAGGAGTACCTTTGACCTCGAGGCGAAGCGCTCCGAGATCGCCGAATTGCAGGAGCGGCTCTCCGACCCCTCTCTCTGGGACGACCCTTCCCGCGGCCAGCAGCTGACCACGCGGCTCGCGCGCCTGCGCGAGGACGTGGACCGATACGACCGCCTGGCCGAGCGGCTGGAGGAGGCGGAGGTCCTCGATCAGCTCGTGGACGAGGAGGGGGATGCCGCCACCGAGGCCGAGCTCCGGGAGCATCTGGAGTCCCTCGCGGCGGATCTCGACAGGCTCGAGCTCGCGGCGCTGCTCTCGGGTGAGTTCGACGACGCCGACGCGATCGCCACCCTCCACGCGGGCGCCGGGGGCACGGAGTCGCAGGACTGGGCGGAGATGCTCCTGCGAATGTACCTCCGCTGGGCGGAGCGTCAGGGGTTCGAGGTGGAGCTCGACGAGGTGAGCCCCGGCGAGGAGGCGGGCATCAAGTCGGCCACGTTCACCGTGAAGGGGAAGAACGCGTTCGGCATCCTGTCCGCGGAGCGGGGCGTCCATCGCCTGGTCCGGATCTCCCCCTACGACGCCTCGAGCCGTCGCCACACGTCGTTCGCCAGCCTCGACGTGGTGCCCGTGATCGAGGAGGACGCCGCCATCGAGATCGACCCGAACGATCTCCGGATCGACACCTACCGGTCGAGCGGCGCCGGAGGTCAGCACGTGAACGTCACCGACTCGGCCGTCCGCATCACCCATCTCCCGACCGGCATCACGGCGGCCTGCCAGAACGAGCGCTCGCAGATGCAGAATCGCGCCGTCGCGATGCGGATTCTGAAGGCCCGGCTGGCGGAGCTGGCCCGCCGCGCGCGCGAGGAGAAGATCGAGGGTCTGCGAGGGGAGCGCCTCGAGATCCAGTTCGGATCGCAGATCCGCTCGTACGTCCTCCACCCCTACCGTCTCGTGAAAGACCATCGCACGAACGTGGAGGTGGGGAACGTGGACGCCGTCCTCGACGGGGATCTCACTCGACTGATCGAGGCCGAGCTCCGCAGGCGCGCCTCCGGCGACTGATCAGCCGGTGAGAGCCGCGGCTTCGGCGCTCCGCCGCCTGGTGGCGGTGAGCAACATCGCCCCGATCACGCCCGCCATGATCGAGGCCCCGAGGACCCCCACCTTCGCGGCCGCGAGGATGCCGGGGTCCGAGAAGGCGAGCGCCGCGATGAACAGCGAGACGGTGAACCCGATGCCGGCGACCGCCGCGACCGCCATCACCTGGCCCCATCCGACCCCCGACGGCAGCCGCGCCGCGCCGAGGCGGACGGCGATCCACGAGAACAGCGTGATCCCGAGGATCTTCCCCGCCACGAGGCCCAGGACGATTCCCAGGGTCACGCGGCTCGTCAGGGCCGCCTCGATCGCCCCGCCACCGAGATTGACGCCGGCGTTGGCCAGGGCGAACAGTGGGATGATCACGTAGCTCGTCCAGGGGTGCAGCGCGTGCTCCATGCGGGCGAGGGGAGAGACGGCGTCTCGCGAGAGGCTGGCCAAGCCGAGCCAGTGGTGGGCGTCGGTGTCGTCATGCTCGTCCGCGGTCCTGTCCGCGACCCGGCGCGCCCGCTCGCTGACAGCGCCCGGCTTCTGGAAGGGGAGGACGGGGGTGATGAGCCCCAGGGCCACCCCGGCGATCGTTGCGTGCACGCCGGACAGGTAGACGGCCAGCCACGTGCCGACCCCCAGGACGACGTAGACCGCCGTGAGCCGGACGCTCGCGCGCTGGGCCAGGACGATCAGGGCGATGAACCCTCCCGCGGCGGCGAGCGCCGGCCAGACGATGCCCTCGCTGTAGAAGATCGCGATCACGAGGATCGCCCCGATGTCGTCCACGATTGCGAGCGACAGGAGGAACACCCGGAGGCTCGAGGGCAGGCCCCGCCCGAAGAGGGCGAGGACCCCGACGGCGAACGCGATGTCGGTGGCCATCGGGATCCCCCAGCCCGAGGACCCGGGACCTCCGGCGTTGAGGGCGACGTAGAACAGCGCGGGGACGATCATGCCGCCGAGCGCGGCCACCGCCGGGAGCGCCGCCGTCCTCAGGTCGCGGAGCTCGCCCACAACGAGCTCCCGCTTGATCTCCAGCCCGACCACGAAGAAGAAGAGCGCCATCAGGCCGTCGTTGATCCAGTGCTGGACGTCGTTGGTCAGCTCCCACGGCCCGAGGCTGAGGGCCAGCTCCGTGTGCCAGACGCTCTCGTAGGAGCCGGGCGAGATGTTGGCCCAGATCAGAGCCGCCGCCGCCGCGAGCAGCAGGAGGACGCCGCCCGCCTCCTCGGTGTCCAAGTAGGCCTGGAGCGGGCGGACGACGAGTCGCGGGAGGCGCCGGTCCGAGCGAGACCAGGGGACCCGGAGTCGCTCGGTCCCCTCCTCGGGCGCGGTGTCGTGACGATCGGTCATCGGGATGGCCTCGATGGAGCGTTGATAGACTACCGATGATCGTCCCCCCGACGCAGGAGCCGCGATGGAAGCCGAGACCACGTCCCGTGAAGAGCTGATCTCCCGCCTGCAGGAGGTCGCCAGGGACCTGCGCATCACCGACATCGAGATGCTGGCCGAGGCCGGCTCGGGGCACCCCGGCGGGACGCTGTCGATCGCGGAGATGGCGGCGGCGCTCTTCTTCCACAAGCTGCGACTCCGCCCCGACGAGCCCGACTGGCCGGGTCGCGATCGGTTCATCCTCTCCAAGGGGCACTGCATCCCGATCGTGTACGCCGCGATGGCGAAGCTCGGCTTCTTCGAGGAGAAGGAGTTGATGACGCTCCGGAAGCTCGGGACCCGCCTCCAGGGCCACCCCGACCGCCGGCTGCTGCCCGGGATCGAGGCCTCGACCGGGTCGCTGGGACAGGGCCTCTCGGTCGCCGCGGGGATGGCGATGGCCGGGAAGATCGACGAGGCCGACTGGCGCGTCTACTGCGTGCTCGGGGACGGCGAGATCCAGGCCGGCCAGGTGTGGGAGGCGGCGATGTTCGCCCCCCGTCACGGCCTCGACAACCTCACGGCGATCCTCGACCACAACCAGGTCCAGCAGACGGGCACGGTGGCCGGGACGATGCCGATCGAGCCGATCGTGGCGAAGTGGACCGCGTTCAACTGGCACGTCCGCGAGATCGACGGGCACGACATGGCCCAGGTGCTCGACGCGCTGGACGAGGCCGAGATGGTCACCGGCAGGCCGACGATCATCGTCTCGCACACCGTGAAGGGGAAGGGCGTCTCGTGGATGGAGCTCGACCCGGCGTGGCACGGGAAGGCGCCGAGCCCCGAGGAGGCCGAGCGGGCGATCGCCGAGCTGCGGGGGGAGGAGACCTGATGGGCGCCGCAACGAGGGACGCGTTCGGCGAGGCGATCGTCCGCGTGGGCGACGACCCCCGCATCGTCGTGCTGACCGGCGACCTCAAGGACTCCACGCGCACGGAGGCTTTCGAGGAGGCCTATCCGGAGCGCTTCGTCGAGTGCGGGATCGCCGAGCGCAACATGGTCGGCGTGGCCGCCGGGCTCGCGCTGTCGGGGAAGATCCCCTGGGCCGCGTCGTTCTCGACGTTCGTCGCGGGTCGCTTCGAGACCGTGCGGGTATCGATCGCCTTCCAGGAGGCGAACGTGCGCCTCGTGGGGACCCACGTCGGGATCGGGGTGGGGGAGGACGGCTACTCCCAGATGGCGTTCGAGGACGTGGCGCTGATGCGCACCCTCCCCAACATGACGATCATCCAGCCCGCCGACGCGGCGGAGACGCACGCGGCCGTCGAGTTCCTGGTCGAGCACGAGGGGCCCGCGTTCCTCCGGCTGACGCGACAGGGGGTGGACGACGTCCACGGGGACGGCTATCGGTTCGAGTTCGGACGGATCGAGCGGCTCCGGGACGGCGCCGACGTGGCGCTGATCGCCTCCGGGGCCACGGTGGGCGAGTCGCTGCGCGCGGCGGACCTCCTCGCCGAGGACGGCATCTCGGCCCGCGTGATGAACGTCCACACGATCAAGCCCCTCGACGAGGAGGCCGTGCTGCAGGCGGCCGCCGAGTGCCGCGCGCTGGTCACGGTGGAGGACCACAGCGCGGTCGGGGGGCTGGGGGGCGCGGTCGCCGAGACGCTGGCCACGCGGGGGGGCGGCGCACCGCTGCGCATCATCGGCCACCGGACCTTCGGGGAGTCCGGGGAGCCCGACGAGCTCTACGAGAAGTACGGGCTCTCCGGCGCGCGGATCGCCGAGACCACGCGGGAGTTCCTCCAGACGCTGGGCTGAGCCTTCGGTACCCTGTTCCGTCGGCCGGGGGAGGGTGTTTCCGTTCCCTCCGGGCGTCTGATACGTTGTCGAGCGGCCCCGGAGGGGCCATCCATGATCAAAACCGAGAGCGTCACCAAGATCTACAAGGAGACCGTCGCCGCCCTCGAGGACGTCTCCGTCGACATCGGCAAGGGTGAGTTCGTCTTCATCGTCGGCCCGTCGGGGTCGGGGAAGTCGACGTTCATCCGCCTGCTCCTCAAGGAGGAGGAGCCGACGCGCGGGGCCATCTACGTCGCCGGCAAGAACATCAACACCCTCTCCTCGTGGAAGGTGCCCTACCTGCGACGCAACATCGGCACGATCTTCCAGGACTTCAAGCTGCTCCCCGACAAGACCGTCTTCGAGAACGTGGCCTTCGCCCTCGACGTGATCGGGAAGCCGAAGCCGGTGATCCAGAAGCGGGTGCCCGAGATCCTCACGCTCGTGGGGCTGGGCGGGAAGCTCGAGAACTACCCCGACGAGCTCTCGGGCGGCGAGCAGCAGCGCGTCTCGATCGCGCGCGCGTTCGTCAACCGGCCGCTGATCCTGCTGGCCGACGAGCCGACCGGGAACCTCGACCCCTCGACCTCGGTCGAAATCATGAAGCTCCTCGACCGGATCAACCGCACCGGCACCACCGTCATCATGGCCACGCACGACAACGCGATCGTGGACGCGATGCGCCGTCGCGTGATCGAGCTGGAGGACGGCGGCGTCGTCCGCGACCAGGCGCGAGGGGTCTACGGCTATGGGACGTAGGTTCGGCTACTTCTTCCGGGAGACCGCGGCGGCCCTCCGGCGCAACGGGCTCGTCACGTTCGCGGCGATCTCGACGGTGTTCATCTCGCTGTTCCTGCTCGGCGGCTCGCTCCTCGTCCAGAAGCAGGTCGACCTGATGGCCGGCGACTGGGCCCAGAAGGTCGAGGTCTCGGTGTTCCTCCGGGACGAGGCCTCCCAGGGCGAGATCGACGCGCTCAGCCAGAAGATCCACGCGATGCCCGAGGTGCAGACGGTCTTCTACGAGTCGAAGGAGCAGGCGTACGAGCGGTTCCTCGAGCTCTTCAAGGAGTCGCCGGCGCTCGTGGAGAACGTCAGCCCCGAGTCGCTGCCCGCCTCGTTCCGGGTGAAGCTGCACGACCCGGAGAAGTTCGCGGTGATCTCGGCGCGATTGGCGGGGGAGCCCGCGATCGACACGATCCAGGACGAGCGCCGGGTGCTCAACAAGCTGCTCGCGGTCACGGGCATCCTCCGGACCGGGGCGCAGGCGGTGGCCGCGATCATGCTGATCGCCGCCGGGGGGCTCATCGGGAACACCGTGCGCATGGCGGTCTTCGCCCGCCGCCGCGAGATCGCCATCATGAAGCTCGTGGGGGCCACGAACTGGTTCATCCGGATCCCCTTCCTGATCGAGGGGATGGTCCAGGGCCTGCTCGGCGCGGGCTTCGCCATCCTCGGCCTCTTCGTGATGAAGGTGCTCTTCATCGACCCGCTGCGGAGCCAGTCGCTGTTCGGCTTCATCCCCTGGTTCGGGACCAGCCACATCCTGTTCACGGTGCCGATCCTGCTCGTCGCCGGCGTGCTCATCGCGACCGTCGCCAGCCTGTTCGCGATGCGCCGCTTCCTCGAGGTCTGAGGTCCTTGGCCGCTCGCCGGCCCTCGGGTATCATCATCGCCCCTCCACCCGGATCGGATCGTCACCGATGAAGCGACTCTTCCTCCTCGTGTGCGCCCTTGCGGTGGCCCTGCCGCTGCCGCTGCCGGCCGCGGACGCGGGCCCGCAGCAGCAGCTGGACCGCATCCAGGACGAGCTGGAACGTCAGCGCGAGCTGCTCCAGCGGGCCAATCAGGAGCGCGACGGGCTCCTCGACGAGATCTCCGACGCCGACCGGCGCCGCGGCGACCTGACCGCGAAAGTCGAGGCCCTCCTGGGCGATCTGGGGGAGGCGGAGGAGCGGCTCGACGAGGCCCAGGCCTCGCTCGACCTCGCCCGCGCGTCGCTCCTGCGCTGGAGCAACCGCCTCGAGGGGGCGCGCGACCGGCTGACCGATCAACAGGAGACGCTCTCCTCGCGCGCGGCGGCCGCCTACAAGATGGGGGCCGCCGGCCTCGTCGAGGTGATCCTCGGGGCCGAGGACCTCCGCTCGCTCACCGACCGCGTGGAGTACGTCCGCGCCGTCATGGACAGCGACTCCTACCTCCTTCGCTCGATCGAGGCCACGCGGGTCCAGGTCGCGGAGCGCCGGAACCGC
>DATKBL010000007.1:0-7607 GCA_035513995.1 Actinomycetota bacterium | reverse complement strand
GTGCGCGGCGCCCGGGACGGGGTTCTCTCCACCGGTGGCCAACCAGCCGGCGCTCAACACCAAGGACGCCGGCGACACGGTGCCGCTGAGGTTCAACATCGGCGGCAACCGCGGGGCGAACCCGCTGGCGAGCAACTCGCCCGCTTCCCAGGAGATCGACTGCGGCACCCAGACCGCGGTCCAGTTCGCGATCACCACGCCGACCGAGTCGGCGAGCGGGAAGCTGCTCTACAACGGGGCGCAGCAGCGCTACCAGTACAACTGGGAGACGCTCGAGGAGTGGGCCGGCACCTGCCGCCAGGTGATCATCACCCTGGACGACGGCACCCAGCTTCGCGCGGACTTCCGCTTCGAGTAGGAGACGGACGAGGGAGGGGGCCTTCACGGCCCCCTCCCTCCCGCTCGGGTTTCACGCTCCCGGCGTTCGGGTAGTCCCGCCGGGGGTGAGGCAGATGGAAGCATGGATGTGGATCGTCATCGCGGTGGTGGCGCTCCTGGCGCTGGCCGGGATCGCTTGGGCCGTTTGGGAGCGACGCCGCCGGGAGGGGCTGCGAGAGCGATACGGCCCCGAGTACGAGCGGATCGAGGACGACGAGGGCCCCAGGAGGGCCACCGCGGAGCTGCGCGATCGGGAGAAGCGTCGCGAGAGCCTCGACATCCGCCCGCTCGCTCCCGAGGAGCGCAGCCGATTCGCGGCCGACTGGGACGACCTCCAGGGTCGTTTCGTGGACGAGCCCCGTCTCGCCGTGATGGAAGCCGATCGCCTCGTGATCGGGGTCATGCGGGCCAGGGGCTATCCGATGGACGACTTCGACCAGCGCGCCGCGGACCTCTCGGTCGACCACCCGCAGGTGGTGGACAACTACAGGACCGCGCACGCCACAGCGATGAGGTCGGAGGACGCCGAGGTCGATACGGAGGAGCTTCGGAGGGCCACGCTCGCCTACCGAGCGCTGTTCGAGGAGCTCCTCGCGGAGGAGGCGAAGCCCGGGTACGAGCGCACGGGCTGAGGCCCAACCCACCGACCGCCCGACCGGAGGCCCGGCCACCGCCGGGCCTCCGCGCATTCCTCATCCCCGGCCTCTATCCTTGAGTCCGTCATGGCGATCCCCAAGGTGATGGGCACCGAGACCGAGTACGGCATCTCGGGCCCCGGCAGCCCCGAGTTCAACCCGGTGCTGTCCTCGTCGATGCTCATCAACACGTACGCGGGCTCGCTTCGGAAGATCCGCTGGGACTACGAGCAGGAGTCGCCGCTGCGCGACGCCCGCGGGTACGAGCCCGTCCAGGACCGCGAGCCGATGGAGGAGGACTTCGGGCTGGCCAACGTGATCCTCCCCAACGGCGCCCGGTACTACGTGGATCACGCGCACCCGGAGTACTCCACCCCCGAGTGCTCCTCGCCTCGTGACCTCGTGGTCCACGACAAGGCGGGGGAGCGGATCCTCGAGGGGTCGCTGCGGCTCCTGGCCGAGGTGCTCCCGCCGGGCGAGCGGGTCGCGGTCTACAAGAACAACTCCGACGGGAAGGGGAACTCCTACGGGACCCACGAGAACTACCTGATGGATCGGGCGACGCCCTTCGCGCGCATCGTCCGAGATCTCACCCCGTTCTTCGTCACGCGCCAGATCTTCACCGGCGCCGGCAAGGTCGGCGTGGAGAACGGCCACGACAAGGAGAACCCCGAGCTCCACTACCAGCTCAGCCAGCGGTCGGACTTCTTCGAGGCCGAGGTCGGGCTCGAGACGACCCTGAAGCGCCCGATCATAAACACCCGCGACGAGCCGCACGCCGACCCCGAGCGCTACCGTCGGCTCCACGTGATCATCGGCGACGCGAACATGAGCGAGGTGGCCACGTTCCTCAAGGTGGGGACCACGGCGCTGATCCTCAAGATGATCGAGGACGAGGCCCTCCCGGACCTCTCGCTGGCTCATCCGGTCGAGGCGCTGCACCGCGTCTCGTGGGATCTCTCGCTGCGGGCGACCGTGGAGCTGTCCGATGGGCGCTCGGTCACCCCCCTGGAGCTTCAGTGGGAGTACCTCGACCTGGTGAAGACCTACGTGAAGGAGCACGACGACACCCCCTCGAACACCGACGTCATCCAGCGGTGGGAGGGCGTGCTGGCGGGGCTCGAGGAGGACCCCATGAGCCTCCACCGCGAGCTCGACTGGGTGGCCAAACACCGTCTTCTCGAGGCGTACCGGCAGCGCGACGGCCTCGACTGGGACGACCCGAAGCTGGCGCTCATCGCGCTGCAGTACCACGACGTCCGCCGGGATCGCGGCCTCTACTACAAGCTCGCCGACGCGGGGAAGATCGAGCGCCTCGTCCCCGACGCGGAGGTCGAGCAGGCGGTGGGCTCGCCCCCCGAGGACACCCGGGCGTTCTTCCGCGGCTCCTGCATCTCGCGGTTCCCCGATGCGATCACCGCCGCCTCGTGGGACTCGATCATCTTCGACACGGGGCGGGACGCGCTCCAGAGGGTTCCCATGCGCGAGCCGCTGCGCGGCACGAAGGAGAGCGTGGGGAGCCTTCTGGAGGCCGCCCCCGACGCCGCCGCGCTCGTGGACGCGCTCCAGGCCTGAGCCACTCCCCGCCCCCGGGCCTCTACAATGGCCGGGGATCCATCGAAGGAGGGAGCCGCGTTGCCGGAGCAGGAACAGAAGCGGGCCCAGAAGAGGGCCGAGCGCGAGGCGCAGGCCGAGGCGCAGGCCGAGACCAAGGCCAAGGGCGAGGAGCTCAAGGAGGAGATGGACGAGATCCTCGACGAGATCGACGAGGTCCTCGAGGAGAACGCCGAGGAGTTCATCAAGTCCTACGTCCAGAAGGGCGGGGAATGAGGGAGGCGGACCCCGGCTCGTTCGGCGCCAACCCGTCGTTCTTCGACCTCGCGCGCGCCCAGGGGATGGGCGTGTCCGAATCGAAGACCTCCGTCGAGGGCGCGGGGATCGCGCCGCCCCACGGGACGACCGTGCTGGCCCTCAGGTTCGCCGACGGGATCGTGATGGCCGGCGACCGACGCGCCGTCGAGGGCACGGCCGTCGCCGACCGCCGCATGGACAAGGTCTTCCCCGCCGACGACCACTCCACGGTCGCGATCGCGGGGGTGGCCGCTCAGGCGATCGAGCTCGTCCGGCTCTTCCAGACCGAGCTGGAGCACTACGAGAAGGTCGAGGGCGAGGGCCTCTCGCTGGACGGCAAGGCCAACCGGCTCGCCCAGATGATCCGCGCATGGATGCCCCTGGTGATGCAGGGGCTGATCGTCGTGCCGATCTTCGCCGGCTACGACCTCGCGCGAGGCGAGGGCCGCATCTACCGCTACGACGTGATCGGCGGCCGCTACGAGGGGATCGACTTCCACGCCACGGGCTCGGGCGGCCGGGACGCGAAGGGCAGCCTGAAGAAGCGGTACCGCGAGGGTCTGGACCGGGCCGAGGCGATCAGGGTCGCCGTCGAGGCGCTCGTGGACGCCTCCGAGGAGGACACGGCCACCGGCGGGCCGGACCCGCGGCGCGGGATCTACCCGACGGTGTTCGTGGTGACCGCCGCCGGAGCCGACCGGGTTTCCGAGGACGAGGTGCGGCAGGCGTACGAGGAGGTCCTCGAGCACAGGACGGAGACGGGCTGATGGCGATGCCGTTCTACGTCGCCCCGGAGCAGCTGATGAAGGACCGCTCCGACTACGCGCGCAAAGGCATCGCGCGGGGGAAGCCGGTGATCTCGTTCGAGTACGCCGACGGGATCCTGTTCATCGCCGACAACCCGTCGACCCACCTCCACAAGATCAGCGAGATCTACGACCGGATCGCCTTCGCCGGCGTGGGGAAGTACTCCGAGTTCGAGAACCTCCGCATCGCCGGCGTGCGGCTCGCCGACATCCGCGGCTACTCCTACGGGCGCGAGGACGTCACCGCCAAGTCGCTCGCCAACGCGTACTCACAGGCCCTCTCCAACGTCTTCACCCAGGAGATGAAGCCCTACGAGGTCGAGATCCTCGTGGCCCAGGTCGGAGACACGAACGAGGAGAACGAGCTCTTCCACATCCTGTACGACGGAAGCGTGAGCGACCAGCAGCGCTTCGTGACGATGGGCGGCGAGGCCGAGCGGCTCAGTGAGAAGCTCGAGGAGTCGTACCGCGACGGCATGGACCTCGGCGAGGCGCTGCGCGCGGCCGTGGGAGCGCTGTCGGAGCTGAACGAGGCAGAGGTCGAGCCCTCGCGGATCGAGGCGGCCACGCTCGACCGGACCCGGAAGCAGCGCCGGAAGTTCCTCCGGCTCTCCGACGATCAGGTGGCCGGCCACCTCCGGGGCTGAGCCGTGGCGTTCGCCGTCCGGGGCATCCGCCCCGAGGAGCTCGACGACCTGGTGCGCGCCGTCGCAGCCGGCTTCGGCGGTCACATCAACGATCGCGACCTCGCGCTGGAGCGCCTGGTGCTGGAGCCGGACCGGACCGTCGCCGCCACCGACGGCGAGGCCTTCGTGGGAGGCGCCACCGCGTGCACGATGACGCTCTCGGCGCCGGGGGCGATCCTTCCGTCGGCCGGCATCACGGGGGTCTCAGTCCTCCCCACGCATCGACGCCGGGGGATCCTCACCGAGATGATGCGGCGCATCCTGGACGACCTCCGCGAGCGGGAACCGGTCTCGATGCTCTGGGCCGCCGAGGGCGCGATCTACGGCCGGTTCGGGTACGGGATGGCCACCAGGGCCGCCAATCTGAAGCTCGGCCGTCAGCACACGGCCTTCCGGCCCGGCCACCGATCCGCGGGCACGATGCGTCTCGTGAGCAGGGACGAGGCGATGAAGCTGATCCCGCCCGTCTACGATCGCGTCGCGGCCGTCCAGCCCGGGTTCGTCGGCCAGACAGAGGCCTGGACCGACTACCGCTTCTCGATCCACGACTTCCTCGAGGACGGCTTCGGCAAGGAGTACTTCTACGCGATCCACGAGGGGCCAGAGGGACGGGACGGGTACGTCGTGTATCGGACCAAGGCCGACTGGAGCGGCGAGGAGGGCCACAAGCTCCGGGTAGAGGAGCTCCTGGCCACCAACCCGGGCGCGTACGCGGACCTCTGGCGGTACGTCTTCGACGTCGATCTGATGGAGACGATCCTGGCTCCCGAGCGCTTCCCCCAGGAGCCGCTCCTGCACCTTCTGGCCGACGTGAATCCGCTGAAGCTGGAGCTCCTCGACGGGCTGTGGGTGCGCCTCGTCCGCGTCGATGAGGCGCTGGCCGCGCGTCGCTACGCCTCGGAGGGACGCCTGGTGCTCGAGGTGGACGACCGCTTCTGCCCCTGGAACGCGGGCAGCTACGAGCTGGTCGGAGGCCCGGAGGGGGCGGAGTGCCGACCGACCGACGCCGAGCCCGAGCTGTCTGTGACAGCGGAGGATCTGGGCTCGGCCTACCTGGGCGGTGTCTCGCTCCGCGGGCTGGCGCGGGCGGGGAGGCTCCACGCGCCGCCGGAGGTCCTGGCCCGGGCCGACGCGATGTTCGGCTGGGACCCTCCTCCGTGGTGCCCCATCGTCTTCTAAAAAGCACCTTGGTTGCTAGAATCGGGCGTCCTCGACGAGAAAGGCATCCCATGCCCAAGAGAGTGCGGTTCGGCGCCCTGGTGGCCGCCTCGGTCCTCCTGCTGGCGGCCTGCGGAGGCGACGACGATCCCACCGTCCAGCCCGAGAACGGAGGCGGCAACGGAGACGGCACGATCCAGGTGGCGATGGTGGACAACAGCTTCGCCCCCAGCATGCTCGAGCTCCCCGCGGGCGAGGAGGTCACGATCGCGACCCCGAACAACGGCCAGAACCCGCATTCGTTCACGATCGACGACCCCGCCGTGGACACAGGGGTGATCGACGCGGGGGAGAGCACGGAAGTCACGTTCACCGTCCCGGAGGGGGAGACGCAGTACTACTGCACGGTCCACGGCGCGGAGGTCATGTCGGGGACCATCACCGGCGCCTAGCCCATCGACCGGAGCGGGTACAGGAAGACGCCGCCGACGCTGACGGGGCGGACCCCGAGCGTGGAGAGCAAGCCTTGCCACGTACCCGCCTCCTCAGCGTCGACGACCACCGCCGCGACGTCATGAAAGGAGAGGAAGCCCGCGAGCGCATCCGGATGGATCAGCTCGGGTCGCCCCTCGCGCAGGAGCAGGACGACCTGCTGCTGGTAGTGCGGCGGCACGAAGCCCACGTGACCACCCATCAGCTTGAAGCGCATGTCGGTCGTGGCTTGCCAGAGCATGTCGTCCGCGAAGCCGTCCTTCCCCCAGGGGATGATCAGCACGTGGTCGCCTGAGCGGATGTAGCTCTCGTAGAGACCGTCGCGGAAGAAGGCGGGCACGACGGCCTCACGCGGCGGCGACCGAGGGGCGGTGGGGGCGATCGCGATCGCCGCGAGCACGATCAGGCCCCATCTCATCCAGCCCCAGCGCGCAGGGCCCGCCACCCAGGTCGCGGCGACGATCGAGACGCCGAGCCATACGTACATGGTGAAGCGATCAGGGAGAGCGTTGTCGAGGAGGGGGGCGCCCTCGACCACCGCCCACGGGAGGGGGACGAGGGAGTGCCCCCTCACGTGAAGCGCCGGTCCGAGAGAGGCGATGGCGGCGGCGGCGATGAACGCGAGGACCCCCCAGGTGTGCCGGCTCCTCCAACCGCTCCCGGCGAAGAACACCAGCACGGCGATGAGCGGGAGACCGAGATAGGCGGTGTCTCCGCGCGTGGGGGCGGTGAAGTCCGAGGTGATGGGCGCGAACGTCTCGCCCCCCACGGCCGTCATCGGGCCGGGAACGACGTAGCTCAGGAGGTCCGCGGAGGCCTTCTCGATGTCCCTGATCGGAGCGGGAGGGATGTCGGAGAGCACGTAGTAGAGGTAGGGGCTGACGATGATCGCGGCCGCGAGGTACGCGGCGGCCACGAGCGGCACCGTGCGAGCGAGCTGGGTGCGCGTGGTGCTCGAGCCGAAAGCGTACCCGCCCACGAGCGCGATCGTCCCGAAGACGGTCATCGTCGCGAAGACCTCCGTCGAGATGGAGAACTGCCCCACGAGGATGGCGGTGCCGATCAGCACGAAGGGGAGCCGAGCGATGGTGCCGTCGAGGCGCCGGAGCACTACGTAGAGAGCGAGGGGCACGAGGAAGATGAGCGCGAGGTTGAGGTGTCCCTGCGTCTTGGCCGTGACGTAGGTGGAGAAGCCGAAGATGTAGCCGCCTGCCACGGACGGCCAGAACGATCGTGTGATCCGGCGACACACGAGGTAGGCGGCCCACCCGGCGAGCACGGGCGACGCGAGGAGCAACAGGTTGAGAGAGGCCACCGGGCCGAAGGTCGAGGTCACGGGAGAGGCGAGCAGGCTCGGTCCGGGGATCGCCGTCACCCATGCGAGGTTCACGCCCTCGGGGGCCCACAGCACGTCCGCGTGGAAAGGGTTCCGGCCGTTCAGGATGGCGTGCGGCCACCACTCCAAGGACCATGCGAAGAGGTTCTGGTCCGAGCCGCCTCTGCCGAGGTAGGCGCTCGAGAATCGCGGGAGCACGGGCAGGGCGAGGAACCCGACGGCTGCGAAGCCGTAGAGCACGAGCGCCACGAGCGCCTGGCCCCCT
>DATKBL010000006.1:0-15914 GCA_035513995.1 Actinomycetota bacterium | reverse complement strand
CAGGACGCGGTGACGGCCACGTCGGGGTCGGGCCCCGCCTACTTCGCGCTCCTGGCCGAGGCGATGATCGACGCGTGCATCCTGCTGGGGCTGTCGCGCGACGTGGCCACCGAGCTGATCGTGCAGACGATGGTCGGCTCGGCGAAGATGCTGCGAGACATGAACTCGCACCCGGTCGAGCTCCGCGAGATGGTGACCTCGCCGGGAGGGACGACGATCGTGGCGATCCGCGAGCTCGAGAACGCGGGCGTCCGAGCAGCGTTCCTCAACGCGATCGATGCCGCGCGCCAGCGGAGCGTGGAGCTGGCCAAGGGCGAGGACGCCGAGGACGTGTGAGGAGGAAGACGGATGGGCAGGGGAGACCGTAGGAAGGTCCGCTGGGCGCACGACCGCGAGCGGAGGAAGCGCGCTCGCGATCGGCGGAGGGCGGAGCAGAAGGGCGAGGCGAGGAAGGCCGCCAAGAGCTGAGGAGGGCGTCGATGTTCCCACTCTCCAAGGGCCGGGTCGCCAAGCAGGCGCACGTCGGCCTCCCGGAAGGAACCTACGAGGAGGAGCACGGCCGCGAGGCGTTCGACGGTCGGGCCTCGCACCTGTACCGCTCCCACCCGCCGACGGCGTGGGTCCGCGTGGAGGGGCCGCTCCGCCCCCGCGCGTACGACCTGAGCAACCTGAAGACGCCCGACCAGGCCGACGCCGAAGCGGGGTGGCAGCGGGTCCTCTGGAACGAGGACGTCGCGATCTACGTGTCGCGCCCGACGGGGGAGCCCTCCTGGTACCTCCGCGACGCCGACGGCGACCTCTGCTACTTCGTGCACCGGGGGACCGGGAAGCTCGAGACCGACTACGGCCCGCTCCGCTTCCGCGACGGCGACTACCTCATCATCCCGAAGGGCACGACACACCGCGTGATCCCGGAGGGCGACGACACGTACCTCTACGTGATCGAGGCGGCCGGCGAGTACCACCTCCCCGACAAGGGGATCCTGGGGAAGCACGCGCTGTTCGACCCCGGCGTGATGGAGACCCCCGAGCCCGAGCCCCGCGACGAGGAGGGCGAGTTCGAGGTCAGGGTGAAGCGTGACGAGACGTTCACGACGCTCGTCTACCCGTTCCATCCGCTCGACGTCGTGGGGTGGCAGGGCGACCTCTGCCCCTTGCGCATCAACGTCGAGGACTTCCGGCCGGTGGTCTCGCCCCGGTACCACCTCCCGCCGTCGGTCCACGTGACCTGGGAGACGGAGGGCTTCGAGATCGGGACCTTCGCCCCGCGGCCGACCGAGACGGGCGACCCCGACGCGCTGCGGGTGCCGTTCTTCCACTCGAACATCGACCGCGACGAGGTGCTTTTCTATCACCGGGGGCAGTTCTTCTCACGCGCGGGGATCGGCGAGGCGTTCATCACGCACCACCCGCAGGGCCTCCACCACGGACCGCAGGCCGCGGCGATGGAGGCGGGCAAGACGAAGGAGTTCGCCGACGAGTACGCGATCATGGTGGAGACCCTCCGTCCCCTCCAGCGCGACGAGGCGATCGAGGCTGCCGAGGACGAGGGCTACGCGACGTCCTGGGCCAGAGGGCTCGGACTGATCGAGTAGGTCAGCGGCGGGTCGAGAGGGCCGCGATGGCCCGCTCGATCGCCAACGCCACGCCGGGGTCGGGCTCCGAGGCGTGGGACCGCTCCAGGCTCTCCAGCGCGCCATCGTCACCGATCTGCGCCAGCGCGTCGGCGGCCTTGATGCGGGTGCCGCGCTCGGGGTCCGCGAGCCGCTCCGCCAGAGGCGCCACGGCCGATCGGGCCCGCATGAACCCGAGCCGCTCGCAGGCGATGCGCCGGCGCTCGGGGAGGGGATGGCCGAGCTGCTCGAGCAGCGACGCGAGGTCTTTGGAGCTCGCGTGGTGGGGCGGGTCTCGCCGCTCTGTCGTCCCTCGCTCCGCTCCTACGAGCCGCCCCTCGCTCAGCAGGGCCAGGGCCCTGGCCGCGACGTCGGCTCTGCTGACGACGCCCAGCTCCTTGCGGAGGAGGGCGAGGAGGTCGGGCGATCGACGCCGGCGGAGCGCATCCACCGCCGAGCGGCGAAGGTCCTCCACGGGGTCCTCCATCACGTCGAGCAGCAGGAGGAGTCCACGCTCGTCGCCGGTCGCCTCGAGGGCCTCGACCGCGGCCCGGCGCACGGCGGGCTCCGGATCCCGCAGGCGAGCGGTGACCGCCACGATGGGGATCGCCTGGGGGTGTTGCGTCAGGCCGGACAGGGCTTCGAGCCGGACCGCCGCGGCGGGATGCTCCAGGTCGGCGAGGGCGGCGGGCTTGTGGCGCTCCGGCTCCTCGTCGACGTCGGGGACGGTCACCCGCGTCGGCCCGTCGTCCTCGCTCGCGAGGTCGCGGAGGTCGATCTCGTAGACGGGCTCGGTCCGCTGGTCGCTCGCCGTCACGACGACCCGCCGAGCGCCTCGGCGATGTGCACGTTGTTGAGGGCCGCTCCCTTGCGGAGGTTGTCCTGGCACACGAAGAGCGAGAGGCCGTGCTCCATCGCGGGGTTCGCCCGGACCCGGCCCACCAGGGTCTCGTCGATCCCCGCGGCCTCCTGCGCCGTGGGGTACTCGCCTCGCTCCGGGTCGTCCACCACGCGGACCCCGGGGAACCCCGAGAGCAGCCGCCGGGCCTCCTCGGGTGCCATCGGCCGGTCGAGCGACAGCGCGACCGAGACCGCGTGGCCCACGACGACGGGCACGCGGACCGACGTCGCATGGGCGACGAGCGCCGGGTGCTCGAGGATCTTGCGGCTCTCGGCCTCCATCTTCGCCTCCTCGGTGGAGGTGTCCTCGCCGGGCGGGAACGCCTCGCACTGCGGGAAGACGTTGAACGCGATCGGGTGCGGGTAGACCTCGGGTGCTGGGGCGTCGAGCCGCTCTCGGCCGCGCAGCCCCTCGGTCTGGTCGATCGTCTTCCGGGTCTGGTCGAGCAGCTCCTGCATCGCCTTCCGACCGGTCCCCGAGACCGACTGATACGCCGAGGTCACCATGGCGCGAACGCCGGCCGCGCGATGCAGCGGCGCCACCGCCATGAGCGCGGTGGTCGCGGTGCAGTTCGGGTTGGCGATCAGGCCGTCGTGGTCCTCCAGCGCGTGCGCGTTGATCTCCGGGATCACGAGCGGCACGTCCGGCTCCTGCCGGAACGCCGAGGAGTTGTCGACCACGACCGGCCCCTCGGCCCGGATCCTGGGGACCCACTCGCGCGCCACGTCCGAGCCCGCCGCGGTGAACACGAGGTCGAGGTCCCGGAACCGTGCCTCGGCGGGCACCTCGAGGGCGACCTCGCCTCCCCGCCAGGCGATCCGGCGGCCCTTCGATCGCTCGGAGGCGAAGGCGCGGAGGTCGTCGACGGGGAAGTCGCGCTCCTCGAGGATGCCCAGCAGAACCTCGCCGACGAGGCCGGTCGCGCCGAGGACGCCGATGCGGTAGCCCATCGCCGTCACCTTACCATCGGGCTTGACCCCGGCCTCGGCGGCCCCGTAGCGTCCGCGCGTGACCGGGCGACGCAGACCCTTCACCCCCGCCATCGTGGCGCTGGCCGTGGCGATCCTCGCCACCTTCGGCGCGGGGGTCCTCCGCGCCCTCACCCACGACCCCGTCCCGACGACGGGGGCGCCCACGCCCGAGGGCGCCGTGCGCTCCTACTACGCCGCCCTGGAGGCGGGGCGATGCCGTCGCGCCGCCCGCTACGTGGATCCGGGCTTCCTCCCCGCCGACGAGCTTTGCGCTCGGTTCGAGGAGACGGTGGCGGCCTCGGGGACCCTCCTCGGCGTGACCGACCAGGAGGTGGGCGAGGAGACCGCGACCCTGATCGTCGCCCGCGACCTGGGAGGGCTGGCCGACCACCGCCTCGTCCGGGCCGTCCGGACCGGCGACCTCTGGCGCCTGGCCGGCGGCAGTTCGTGCTTCCCCGTGCTCCACCCCACCGACCTGGGCGCCGCGCACCTCCTCGAGGGTCAGCCGTTCGACGACTACTCCTCGTTCCCCCCAACGTCCGGGCCGCACTCGCCGGTGCCCACGACGCCCGGCGTGGTGTACGAGCACCCTCAGCCCCCGCCCGAGGTCGTCCACGCGATGGAACACGGGGCGGTCGTGCTGTGGGTCTCCCCCGACGCGCCCGAGTCGATGCGCGCCGCCCTTCTCCAGGTGGTGGACGGGCTCTTCGAGGAGGGATACCTCTCGCTGATCGTGACGCTGCTGCCGGGCCTGGAGCAGCCGTTCGCGATGACTGCCTGGGGGTCGCTCCAGCGGTGCCTGGGGGTCGCGCCCGAGGAGGTGCACGCGTTCGTGGAGGCCTACTACGCCTCGGGGGGAGAGGGATCGCTCGCGTGCCAGGGGCTCGCGGCCGGCGTGCCGCCGTGCCGCGACGCCTGAGCCCCCGATGAGGTAGAAGGGCTCCATGCGCATGCGACCGCTCGGGTCATCGGAGATCTCCGTGATCGGGTTCGGCACCTGGGAGGCCGGCGGCGGCGTCTGGGGAGCGAACGAGTCGGACGGCCGGGTGATCGAGGCGATCCGCGCGGGGCTCGACGCCGGGATCAGCTGGGTCGACACCGCCGAGGTCTACGGGAGCGGGAGGTCAGAGGAGCTCGTCGGCGAGGCGATCCGGGGCCGCGAGGTCTTCGTGGCCACGAAGGTCGCGCCCCGCCCCGACGGCACCGGCTTCCGCCCCGAGGAGGTCCGGAAGGCGTGCGAGGCCAGCCTGGGGCGCCTCGGCGTCGAGGCCATCGACCTCTACCAGCTCCACTGGACCGACGACCGCGTGCCCATCGAGGAGACGTGGGGCGCGATGGCCGGGCTCGCGGACGACGGCCTCGTCCGCCACCTCGGCGTCTCCAACTTCGACCGGGCGCTGATCGAGCGGTGCGAGGCGATCCGGAAGGTCGACTCGCTCCAGCCGCACTTCTCGATGCTCCACCTGAAGAACCGCGACCTGATCCGCTGGTGCGGCGAGCGGGGGATCGCCGTCCTGGCGTACGGCCCGCTCGCCTACGGCCTGCTGACCGGGGCGATCGAAGAGAGCACCGAGTTCGACGACGACGACTGGCGCAGCGGGAGGTCCGGCGACATGTCCTACTACCGCCTGATGTTCGCGCCCGGGAAGCTCGAGCGCAGCCTCGCCGTCGTGGACCGCCTGCGGCCGATCGCGGAGCGGCTCGGCATCACCGTGGCCCAGCTCGCGCTGGCCTGGACCTTTCACCAGCCCGGGGTGACCTCGGCGATCGCGGGGAGCCGGAACCCCGACCACGCCCGGCAGAACGCGGAGGCCGGCGACGTGGAGCTGTCGCCAGGGGTCCTGGACGAGATCGAGGAGATCCTCCCGCTGGGACCCGCTTTCGCCTGAGATCAGGCGGCGGCCACGGTGTTCCGCAGGATCCCGATGCGATCGGCCTCGAGCTCCACGACCGCGCCCGGTTGCAGCGACCGGTCGAGGTCGAGGCCGCACCCTCCGCCGAACGTGCCCGAGCCGTAGACGTCGCCCGGCCAGACCTCCTCGTCCTGGGAGACGTGCGCGATCATCTGGGGGAAGGTCCAGCGGCTGGCGCCGAGGTTCCCCTTCGACCAGATCTCGCCGTCCACTCTCGCGGTGAGCCACAGGTCGCCCGGGTCGAGCTCGTCGGCCGTGACCACGCACGGCCCGAGCGAGGTGGCGAAGTCCTTGGCCTTGGCGGGCCCGAGCCCGCAGGCCATCTCGTCGCGCTGCACGTCGCGCGCCGACCAGTCGTTCATCAGCGTGTAGCCGAAGATGATGGCCGCGGCGCCGCCCTCGTCGAGGTCTCGGCCGCGGCCCCCGAGGATGCACGCGACCTCGAGCTCGTAGTCGAGCTCCGAGGTGTACCGCGGCCAGGGCACCTCCTCGTCGGGCCCGTAGATCGAGCGATGGTTGCCCTTGTAGTACACGGGCATGCGGTGCCACGGGTCGGGGAACTCCTGCCCCCGCCGCGCCGCGCCCTCGCGCACGTGATCCTCGAAGGCGAGGAAGTCGCGGAGCGACCCTGGGAGCAGCGGCGCGAGGAGCGTCGCGCCCGGCACGGCGTGGCGCTCGGCGACGCCCTCGCGGGCGAGCGCCTCGCGGGCGACCCCGAGCCCGCCGAGGCCGGTGCGAACGAGCGCCTCCATCGTCTCGGGGAACGCGGGGTGGCCCACCGCGTCGGGGAGGTCCACCACCGTCTCGTCCACGAGGGTGCCGAGGCGGCGCTTCCCCTCCCGCGCGTAGGTCACCAGGCGCACGGGCACGATGATAGTGCCCTTCGCCCGCGAGTAGGATTGGAGCGACGCGAGCCAGGAGGAAGAAGAGGATGACCGACACCTACCAGAACTGGATCGGCGGGAAGTGGGTGCCGTCGGCATCCGGGGAGACCTTCGAGTCCCGCAACCCCGCGGACATGGACGAGGTCCTCGGGATCTTCCCGAGGTCGAACGCCCAGGACGTCGACGCCGCGGTCCAGGCGTCGAAGGACGCCTACCCCGACTGGATGAACACGCCGGCGCCCGAGCGCGCCGACTACCTCCTGCGGGTGGCCCTGCTGCTCGAGGAGCGGATCGACGAGTGGTCCGAGCTGATGACCCGCGAGATGGGGAAGACGCTGAAGGAGTCGCGCGGCGACATCCAGGAGGGCATCGACTTCCTCCACTACATGGCCGGCGAAGGCAGGCGGATGTTCGGCCACACCGTCCCCTCCGAGCTCCGCGACAAGTTCTCGATGACCGTGCGCCACCCGATCGGCGTGGTTGGCCTCATCACCCCGTGGAACTTCCCGATCGCCATCCCCACCTGGAAGCTGGGGCCGGCGATCCTCTCGGGCTGCACGAGCGTCTTCAAGCCCGCGGAGGACACTCCCCTGCTCGCGACCCTGCTCGTGCAGGCCCTGGAGGAGGTCGGGCTTCCGCCCGGGGTCGTCAATCTCGTGCACGGCTTCGGCGAGGAGGCCGGCGCTCCGATCGTGGAGCACCCCGACGTGCGCGCGATCTCGTTCACCGGCTCGCTGGAGGTGGGGAGGAAGATCAACGAGCGCTGCGGCGCGCTGATGAAGCGCTGCTCGCTCGAGCTCGGGTCGAAGAACGTCATGATCGTGATGCCCGACGCCGACATGGACCTTGCCGTCGAGGCCGCGTCCTGGGGCGCGTTCGCCACGAGCGGCCAGCGGTGCACGGCCACGTCGCGCCTCGTCGTCCACGACGCCGCGCGCGAGGAGTTCACCCGGCGGATGCTCGAGCGGGTCGAGGGGATGAAGGTCGGCTCGGGCCTCGACCCCGAGGTCGAGCTCGCGCCCGTGATCAACGAGAAGCAGAAGCGGCGCATCCTCGAGTACATCGAGATCGGCAAGGAGGAGGGCGCGAAGCTGCTCACCGGGGGCCAGGAGCTCACCGGCGACGGCTACGACAAGGGCAACTTCATCGCCCCCACTGTCTTCGACGAGGTGAAGCCCGACATGCGGATCGCCCAGGAGGAGATCTTCGGGCCGGTGACGGCCATCATCCGGACCGACGACATCGACGAGGCGATCCGCATGGCGAACTCGGTCGACTACGGGTTGTCGGCCGCGATCTATACGCACGACATCACGAACGTGTTCAAGGCTGTCAAGGAGCTCGAGTTCGGGATCGTCTACGTGAACGCGCCCACGATCGGGGCCGAGATCCAGCTCCCGTTCGGCGGGATGAAGAACACCGGGAACGGCCACCGCGAGGCGGGGCCCCAGGCCCTCGACGAGTTCATGGAGTGGAAGGCGGTCTCGGTGGACTACTCGGGGAGGGTCCAGAAGGCCCAGGGGATCGACTGAGGCGCTCCGGAGCGCCGGTGGTGTCGCGGCTCCAGCGGGCCCTCCGGATTCGCCCGGGGGAGGGCGGCGTCGTGGCCCGCGTCCTCGCGCTCATGGTCGTGCTGTTCGTCGGCCTCTCGATCGGGGGCGCGGCGGTGGAGTCCCTCTTCCTCTCCCGGTTCGGGTCGCGGGGCCTCCCGCTCCTCTACATCGCCCTCGGCCCGCTCACCCTGGCGGCGATGCTGGGGATGGGAGCCGCGCTGGGAGGGCGAGACCCGCGCCGCCTGCTCGTCCTCGTGCACGCCGGCACCGGCGTGCTGATCGCCGCCGCGTGGGCCCTGCTGTTCGCCGATCCGCCCTGGATCTATCCCGCGCTGTGGCTGCTGATGATGGTCCTCTGGACGGTGGCCGTGTTCTCGGCCTGGGGGCTGGCCGGCTACGCCCACGACACGCGGCAGGCCAAGCGCCTCTTCCCGCTGTACGGAGCCGGGCTGATCCTGGGGAGCGTGGCGGGCGGCGCGGCTACCGCGCCGCTCGCCACGCTCCTGGGCGCCGACAACCTGCTCCTGGTGTGGGCGGCGCTCGCCGGGGCGGCGACCCTGATCGCCGCGCCGCTCGCGCGCGGCCCCGCCCCGCGTCGACCGCTGGAAGGCCGGGGCACGCGCCTGGGGGAGGGCTTCCGAGCCGTGCGGCGCTCGCCGCTCCTCGCGGCGATGGCGCTCGCGCTCGCGCTCCTCGCCCTGCTGTACTTCGCGCTCTCGTTCGTCTTCGCCACGGTGGTCGCGCGCCGCTTCCCGGCCGCGGACGACCTGGCGGGCTTTCTGGGAGGGTTCACCGCCGCCGTCAACGGCGTCGCCCTGCTCGTCTCCCTGGTGCTGGCCGGCCGCCTGTTCGCCCGGTTCGGCATCGCGGCGATGGTCCTCGTCCTTCCCGTCCTCTACCTGGTGGGGTTCGTGGGCGTGGCGATCATGCCGACGTTCGGTGCGGTCGTGGGGTTCCGATTCGCTCAGATGGTGTGGGTGAACGGCGTCTGGGCGACGGGATGGCAGGCACTGTTCAACGTGGTCCCCTCCGAGCGGCGGGCGCAGGTCCGGACCTTCATGGACGGCGTGCCCCTCCAGGCCGGGGTCGTGGGGGCGGGCCTGCTCCTGCTGGCGGCCGACCGATACCTGGGGGACCGGGCCGTGGCCGTCGTCGGGGCGGTCGCCGCGCTCCTCGCCGTCGCCGCCACGGTGAGAGCGCGGCGGGCGTACGTCGACGCCGTGGTGGCCTCCCTTCGCGAGGGCAACCCCGAGGTGTTCGTGCGCGAGGAGGCGCCGTTCGCCGGCTTCGCCAGTGAGCGCCAGGCGGTGTCGGCGGTGGTGGAGGGCGCCGCGGACGCCGACCCGGTGGTCCGGCGCATCTCGCTCCGACTCCTGGCCGAGGTGGGGGTCGCGGAGGGCGCTCCGGCGGTCGAGGCTGCCCTCGGCGATGCCGATCCCGGCGTCCGCGCCGCGGCGCTGGGCGCGGCCGCCGCCCTCGGCCACCCGTCGTTGGCCGGGGCCGTCGCCCCGCTGGTGGCCGACCCCGCAGCCGGGGTCCGGGCGGCGGTGCCCGCCGCGCTGCTCGCCACCACGCGCGATCCCCGGTCCGTGGGCGAGCCGCTCCTGGGGGACGACGACCCGGAGGTCCGGGCGGCGGCCGCGGGCGCGCTCCTCGGCCCGGACGAGGGGGCGCGGAGGCTCGCGGGGATGCTCGGGGAGGGCGATCCGTCAGAGCGTGCGGCCGCCGCCGCCGCCCTGGGCGCCATGGCCGGCGAGCCGGGTCTTCCCGAGCACGCGATCGAGGCGCTGGTCGACGCCCTCCGTGATACCGATCCCTCGGTGCGGCTGCGGGCGCTGGAGGTCGTTCCCGAGCTGGGGCCGGCCGCAATGGAGCCGCTGTCTCGCCGGCTCGAAGACGGTGACGCGACCGACGAGGTGCTGGAGGCTCTGATGGAGGTCGGCTCCGCCGACCACGCGAGCCTGCGCGCCTACGCGCGGGCGCGCGCCGCCGAGGCCGAGCGCTACGGACGCCTCTGGCGCGCCGTCGACCGGACGGCGGATCCGCGGGCCGAGCTGATCGTCCACGCCCTTCGGCACCGCACCGAGCTGGAGGCGCTTCGGGCCCTCCGGGCCCTGGTGGGGACCGAGAAGGGGCACGGTCTCCGTGCCGTGCTGGACAACCTCGCCAGCCCCTATCCGGAGCAGCGCGCGAACGCGCTCGAGGTGCTGGAGTCTTCCCGGGACGCCGCCGTGGTCCGCCCGCTGCTGGCCGTGTGGGAGGAGGCGGGCCCCGGACGCGTCGACGTGGCGGCGACCCTGGGAGAGTTGCTCGACGACCCCGACCCCTGGCTGCGCGCCTGCGCGGCGCTCGCTGCGGCTGGGGTACGGTCCTCCCTGGAGGATCGGCTGCGGCGGATCGCGGCCGCCGACCCCGACCCGCTCGTGCGGGAGACGGCCCGACTGTCCGTGGAAGGAGGAGGCATGGAGACGCTGGAGACGGTCCCGCTCCTGGAACGGATGATGTTCCTCCGGAAGGTGCCGCTCTTCGAGCACCTCTCGCCCGAGGACCTGAAGCAGGTGGCGGAGGTCGCCTCCGAGCAGCTCTTCCCCGACGGCGCCGTGATCGCCGAGCAGGGTGAGCCGGGCCACGATCTCTTCGTGGTCGTCGCCGGGGAGATCGACATCGTGCGAGACGGGGAGGAGGTGACGCGCCGGGGACCCGGTCAGTACGTCGGCGAGATGGCGGTCATCACGGGGTCTCCGAGGATGGCCACGCTCCGCTGCCGGGGCGAGGTGCGGGCGCTCGGGCTGGACCGGCGACGGTTCGAGCGGATCCTGCGCGAGCGGCCCGACGCGAGCCTGGCGGTGATGCGCACGCTCTGCGAGCGTCTCGAGGAGTCCCACGCGGGCGCATGAGCGACCGTGTCGCCCTCGTCTACTCCCCGGACTTCGTCGAGTACGACCACGGGCCCCAGCACCCCCTGCGCCCCGTGCGGGTGCTGCTCACCCGTGAGCTGATCGCCGCGTACGGGATGCTGGACGCCGGCCACGTGGACGAGCGGCCGTCCCGCGTCGCCTCCGACGAGGAGGTCGGGCTCGTCCACACGCCTGCCTACATCGAGGCGGTGAAGCGCGCGGGGTCGGGGGAGCCCGGAGACTGGTGGCGCTACGGCTTCGGCCCGGGCGACAACCCGATCTTCCCCGCGATGCACGAGGCCTCGGCGCGCGTGGCGGGCGGCTCGATCGAGGCCGCGAGGCTGGTGCTCGAGGGTGAGGCCGAGCACGCGTTCAACCCCGCCGGCGGCCTCCACCACGCGATGCCCGAGCGGGCGAGCGGCTTCTGCGTCTACGACGACCCCGCCGTGGCGATCCGGTGGCTGCTCCAGCGAGGCGTCGAGCGCGTCGCCTACGTGGACGTGGACGTCCACCACGGCGACGGGCCGCAGGCGATCTTCTACGACGACCCCCGCGTCCTGACGATCTCGCTCCACGAGAGCGGGCGGTACCTGTTCCCGGGGACGGGGTTCGTGTCGGAGCGGGGCGAGGGGAGGGCCGAGGGAACGAAGGTCAACGTGCCCCTCCCGCCCTGGACGAGCGACGAGGCCTGGCTCGAGGCGTTCCGCGAGGTCGTCCCCCCGCTCGTGCGGCGCTTTCGCCCCGACGTCCTCGTCACCCAGCTCGGCTGCGATACGCATCACACCGACCCGCTCGCCCACCTCGCGCTCTCGACGAGGGCCTACCGCGAGGTGGCCGTCGAGCTGCACGACCTGGCGCACGTCGTGGCCGGGGGCCGCTGGGTCGCCACGGGAGGCGGGGGCTACCAGTGGGCTCGGGTGGTCCCCCGGGCCTGGACGATCTACTTCGCGGAGATGGCCGGCGTCGAGCTTCCCGACGAGGTGCCCGAGGCGTGGCGTGAGCTGGCCGCAGAGCACGCCGGGGGGCCGGTGCCCGAGCGCCTCTCCGAGGAGCCGCCCGAGACGCCCGGTCGCTCGGGCGAGGTCCGCTCGGTCGTTGACGACGTGAAGCGAGCGTTCTCGGTCTCGTGACCAGGGCCACCAAGCTCGTCTGCACCCTGGGCCCGGCGACCGCCGACCGCGTCCCCGCGCTCGTGGAGGCGGGTATGGACGTGGCCCGGATCAACCTGACCCACGGCACACGCGAGGACCACGAGGGGCTCGTGCGCGCGGTCCGCGAGGCCTCGGCGGAGGCCGGGCGGGCCGTCGCCGTGATGACCGACCTCTCGGGCCCGAAGGTGCGGCTCGGGGAGCTTGACCCCGACGAGGTCGAGCTGGTGGACGGCGGGCGCTTCGTCCTGCGGGGTGGCGGAGGGACGGGCGACGCGTCGGGGGCGCCGACGAGCCACCAGGGCCTGCCCGCCGAGCTCGAGGCCGGGGACCGCGTGCTGCTCTCCGACGGCATCGTCGAGCTCCGGGTCGAGGAGACCACCGGCGACCAGGTCCGGACCAGGGTGGTCCGCGGCGGCGTGATCCGCTCCCGGGCCGGCGTCAACGTCCCGTCGGATCGCCTCGGCGTCCCGGCCATCACCGCGAAGGACGAGCGCGACCTCGAGTGGGTGCGGACGGCGGCGGTCGACCTCGTGGCGCAGTCGTTCGTCCGGCGCGCGGCCGAGGTGCGGGCGCTCGCTGACCTCCTCCGCGACGAGCCCGCCCTCCTCGTCGCCAAGATCGAGACCGGGTCGGCGGTCCAGGACGCCGACGCGATCATCGAGGCTGCCGACGCCGTGATGGTGGCGCGGGGCGATCTCGGCGTGGAGCTGCCGCTGGAGCGTATCCCGGTGATCCAGAAGGACCTCGTGGACCGGGCCAATCGCTCGGGGATCCCGGCGATCGTGGCCACGCAGATGCTGGAGTCGATGACCGAGAACCGCCGCCCCACCCGCGCGGAGGCGAGCGACGTGGCCGGTGCTGCGTTCGACGGGGCCGCCGGCATCCTGCTCTCGGCGGAGACCGCGATCGGCCGGTACCCGGTGGAGGCCGCCCGCACGGCCGCCACGATCCTCGAGACCGCCGAGCACGAGGGGCCCCGGTTCCTCTCCGCGACGATCGAAGAGCGCGTCGAGGGGACCGACGCTCGCGCGGTGGCCCACGCGGCCGCCACAGCCGCCGTCGACGCCGGCGCGGTCGCCGTCGCGTGCTTCACGCGCACCGGTCTCACCGCCCGCCTGCTCTCCGGGGTCCGTCTCGCCATCCCGGTCTACGCCTTCAGCCACGACGAGGCGGTGGTCCGCCGGCTGGCGATCTTTCGCGGCGTCCACCCCAAGCCGTGCGAGCCGCCCGCGGGCACCGACGCGATGCTGGCGATGATGGATCGCCGCCTCCGCGAGGAGGGCTTGGCCTCGAGGGGCGACCCCGTCGTCCTCGTGGCCTCCACGCCGGTGGGGAGGTCGCGCACGAACCTCCTGAAGGTCCATCGAGTGGGCTGACCCCTGTGGTCGGAGGCCTCTCCGCGCCGATAATGGGTCCATGGGTCCCTTCGAGGAGGTGCTCCGGGCCGCCCGCGAAGGCCGCGAGCGGGCGCTGGAGTCGATCTACCGCGACCTCGCCCCAGCCGTCCTCGGGTACCTGCGAGCTCAGCGCGCCGCCGAGCCGGAGGACCTGACCTCCGAGGTCTTCGTCGGCGTCGTCCGGGGCCTGGCCTCTTTCTCGGGCGACGCGAAGAGCTTCCGGAGCTGGGTCTTCTCCATCGCGCACCGGCGCCTGATCGACGAGCGGCGCCGCCTGGCGCGGAGCCGGGAGGACCCCGCCGACCCGGTCGAGCTCGCCAGCGGTCCGGCGGGGGGGGCGCAGGGCGACGTCGAGGCCGAGGGCCTGGCCAGGCTGGGCTCGCGCTGGGCCGCCGATCTCCTCGACACCCTGACCGACGTGCAGCGAACGGTGGTCCTGCTGCGCGTCGTCGCCGATCTCTCGGTACGGCAGGTGGCGGAGATCACCGGGAGGTCGCCCGGCGCCGTCAAGACGATGCAGCGGCGAGCCCTGCTCCAGCTGGCTCGCCGGATCGAGCGGGAGGGCGTTTCCGGATGAGCCCCCTCGACGATTACCAGGACGAGATGAGCAGGCTGACTTCCGAGCAGATCGAGTCGATCCTCGAGGGCCGCGCCGTCGACGGACCGGCGGGCGAGCGGCTCTCCGACTTCGTGCGCGACCTCCGCGAGGGTCTCGTCGTCGATCCCGACCCAGAGACCGCGTCGCGCCACCTCACGGCGATGGCGGCCGCGGACCTGTCCACCGTTCGGAAGCTCCGGCCGCGGCGCGTCACGACGAAGCTGGCGCTCGCCGCCGTCCTCCTGCTCGGTGCGGGCGTCGCGGCGGCCGCCACGGCACGTCTCGGCGGCCCGTCCTCCATCGTGCCCGAGGACTTCCCGATCCCGGTCCAGGTCGATGTCGAGACGGGCGAGTCCGAGAGCGAGCCCGCCCCGACGAGCGATGACCCGGCCGGCAGCTCATCCGGGCCGGACGACGGCGCCCGAGCGCCCTCATCGGATGACGGCTGCGAGGTGGCGGCGGCCACGGGGGCCGCCGTCGCCGCGGCCGACGATCCCTGCGCTCAGGGCGACGGCAAGGGCGGAGGCAAGGCCAAGGAGCGCCGGAAGGACCGCGGCGACTCGCCCGAGGAGCTCCCCGACCAGGTCCCCAGCGAGCCCGGAGCCGGGAACCGCCCCGGCGCCGGGGCGGGCGGAGGTCCCGAGCAAGAGGTTCCCGTGGAGGGCGACGACGCCTCGGGCGGCCCCGATCAGCGGGGCGATTCCCCGGGGGACGGCCCCGCGCCCTGACCCCGCGGTAGGCTTCGCGGGTGACCGACCTCTCGATCCGTCCCGCCACGCCGGACGACGCAGACGACATCGCCCGCCTGATGGAGTTCGTGGGCGGGACGATCCCTTCCGGCGATCCCCGGGCCCGTGCGGGTCTCGAGAGCTTCCTGGCGCAGGACGGCCTCGTGCTCCTGGCGGAGGCGGACGGCGGCGTGGTCGGCGCCTGCACGCTCCTCTTCACGAGGCTGAACCCGATGGACGCCTCGCCCGGCGCCTGGCTCGACGGCCTCGCGGTGGACGAGTCGCACCGCCGCCGCGGCATCGGTCGGGCACTCATGGAGGAGGCCCGCCGCCGCGCCGCGGGCGCCGGATGCGACTCCCTCGTGCTCCACACCCACGAGGAGCAGGGGCCCGGCCTCGCCCTCTACGACTCGCTGGGGATGAAGCGCCACGGCATCCTCATGGTCTGGCCGCTCCCGCGATGACCCGGGCTACGATGGGCCGGTCGGCACGTATGGAGGAGCGCGCATGCGCATCGGGATCCTGACCGGAGGGGGCGACGTCCCCGGGCTCAACGCGTGCATCAAGGCGGTCGTGGAGCGGGTGGCCGAGCAAGGCCACGAGGTTGTCGGCATCCGCCGCGGGTGGGACGGGCTCCTCTCCGCGAACCCGGACGACCCGAGCTCCGTGGCGGACAACCTCCGCCCTCTGGACCGCGTGGCCGTCCGGACGATCGACCGCACCGGGGGCACGGTGCTTCACACGTCGCGCACGAACCCCGGCAAGGTGCGCGAGAAGGACGTCCCCTCGTTCCTCGACCCCGAAGGCGAGGAGCCCTTCGACTTCACCCCGCACGTCCTCCGCGTGCTCGAGTCGCAGGGCATCGACGTCCTCGTCCCCATCGGCGGCGACGACACGCTCTCTTACGCCCACCGGATGCACGAGGAGGGCATCCCCGTCATCGCCATCCCCAAGACGATGGACAACGACGTCCACGGCACCGACTACTGCATCGGGTTCTCCACGGCCGTGACCCGGGGCGTCGAGTTCATCCACAACCTGCGCACGAGCACCGGCTCCCACGAGCGCATCGCCGTCGTGGAGCTGTTCGGGCGCTACAGCGGGGAGACCTCGCTGATCACCGCGTACCTGGCCGGCGTGGACCGCGCGGCGATCTCGGAGGTCCCCGTCGACATCGAGAAGCTGGCCCGGCTCCTGATGGAGGACAAGGCCTCGAACCCCAGCAACTACGCGATGCTCACGATCTCGGAGGGCGCGGTGCTCGAGGGAGGCGACCTGATGCTCTCGGGCGAGGAGGACGCCTACGGG
>DATKBL010000005.1:0-2526 GCA_035513995.1 Actinomycetota bacterium | reverse complement strand
CCGCCGGAGAAGCCGGGCACGAGGTTCGACGAGTGGGAGCGGAAGGCCACGATGCTTCCGTCGGCGGAGAGCGACGGGCTGAAGGTGTTGGCGTCTCCCTTGGTCCCGTCGGCTGAGGTGGAGATCAGCTCGAGCTCGCCGGTGTCCAGGTCCTTCACGTACGCGTCGAAGACGTCGTCGCTATCGTCCGGATGCAGGTTGGTGGCCCCGGAGGCGAACGCCACCGTGGCGCCGTCGGCGGACAGCGAGGCGCCGACCGAGGCGTGGAAGAAGTCGCCGTTGGCCTTGACCCCCTCCGAGGAGGTCGAGGCCAGGATCAGCTCCCCGGTGACGAGGTCCCGGACGTAGACGTCGGCGGCCTCGTCGTCGTCTCGAGGATCGAGACCGGGGCCGATCGTGGTGAAGGCCACACGGGTGCCGTCGGCGGAGAGGACCGGGTACTCGCCGTGCGGCGCCGCGAGGAACACTTCGCCGGTGGTCAGGTCCTTCACCATCAGCCCGTTCGACCCGGACGGGTGCAGGTTCGTGGCTCCCGAGACGAAGGCCACCCTGTTGCCGTCCGCGGAGATCGAGGCCAGCGAGCTCCGGGCGTTGCCCTTCTCGCCGCTCGCCGAGCTCGAGGCGAGAAAGAGCTCGCCCGTGGTCAGGTCCTTCACGTAGGCGTCGGTCTCAGCGTCGTCGTCGGCGGGGTGCAGCTGAGAGCCGGACGAGAACGCCACACGGGTGCCGTCGGCCGACAGCGAGGGCAGGACGCTCCACGCGCCCTTCACGCCGTCCGCGGTGACGGAGGCGAGGTGGAGATCGCCAGGGGCCGCCGCCCCCGGGCCCGGCACGAGCAGCAATCCCACCGTGGTCAGCGCGACGAGTGTGCGGCGCATGGTTCCCCCTTCCGCTGGGTTCGGGCGAGCGTCGGAGGTACTACTGACCGAGGGGCCTGGAGGGATTGCCGGGCGGCGGCCTCCCGGCCGCCGCCCGGCAATCCCTCGAGCCGTCCGCCCCGTATATCTACCGGTGAAGTCGCTCTCCGACGAGTCGCTGCTCGCGGGCCTCGCCGCCGGCGATCCGGAGGGGTCGACCGCGTTCGTGCGGCGCTTCCAGGGTCGCGTGTACGGGCTCGCCCTGACGATCGTGGGAGACCGGGGCGTGGCGGAGGACGTGGCCCAAGAGGCGTTCCTGCGAGCCTGGCGGCACGCGGACCTGTACGAGCCGGCCCGCGGTCGCGTGGTGTCGTGGCTCCTGCGGATCACGAGGAACGCGGCCCTGGACGCGCTGCGGATGCGTCGGTGGGCTCCGACGGACCCCGAGGTGATGGTGAGGATGGCCGTGGCCACGGAGAGCGAGCCGGAGGAGCAGGCGATGGTGACGCACGAGATCCATCGCCTGCGATCGGACCTCTTCGACCTGCCCCCGGAGCAGCGCCGGGCGGTCCTCCTGGCGGCCTTCTACGGCAGAACCGCGCGGGAGATCGGGGGCATCGAGGGGATCCCCGTGGGGACGGCGAAGACCAGGATCCGGGCGGGGATGCGGAAGCTGAGGGAGGCTCTCGAGGTGCGAGATGAGCGATAACGGCTGCGAGTCGACCCACGAGGTCACTGCCGAGCTCGCCCTGGGCGTGGCCGCCGGAGAGCGGCGCGCCCGGGCGGTCCGGCACCTGGAGGGGTGCGCCGCGTGCCGACGCGAGGTCGCCGAGCTGGACGACGTCGTCGACACGGTGATGCTCCTCGCCCCCGAACGGGAGCCGCCCGTGGGCTTCGAGTCCCGGGTCGTGGCGGCCGTGACCCGCCGTCGCCGGGGCGCCGGGTGGCGCCGCGTCCTGGCCTACGCCGTGGCGGCCACGCTGGCGGCCGCGGCAACCGGCGTGGGCGCCTACGTGGTGACCGAGCAGGACCGCACCGTGGCCGCGCAGTTCCGGACGGCCCTGGAGCGCGCGGGGGGCCGGTACTTCGGGGTCGAGTTCCTCCACGGCCCCGGCGGAGAGCGGGCCGGCCACGTGTTCGTGTACCGGGGGGATCCCTCCTGGGCCTTCGCCGTCCTCCCCGCGGAACGAGCTGGACGCTTCGGCGTCGAGGTGGTCACCCGCGCGGGGCGGAGGCTCGAGGCGGGGACGATCGAGATCACCTCGGAACGGAACGCGGCGGGCGTCGTGCTCCCGGCCGACCTGGCCGACCTGGAGTCGATCCATCTCGTCCCCCAAGACGGCGGCTCCCCGCTGGAGGCGCACCTGCCGGCGCCCCCCGCCTCCTGACGCGAGGCTCGATAGGATCCGGCGCGTGACCGCGCTGACGGACCAGCAGATCGCCGAGGCCCTCCGGACGCTGCCCGGCTGGCGCCACGAGCGGGGCGAGATCTTCAAGTGGTTCCGGTTCGCGGGGTTCCCCGAGGCGATCGCGTTCCTCGAGCGGATCGTCGAGCCGGCCGAGCGGATGAAGCACCATCCGGACATCGAGTGCCACTACGACCGCGTGCGGATCGCCCTCCACACCTGGAGCGAGGAGGCGATCACCGAGAAGGACCTCGCGCTCGCCC
>DATKBL010000004.1:0-3424 GCA_035513995.1 Actinomycetota bacterium | reverse complement strand
CGAGGACTTCTCTCGCGACCTCGGCTCCCTGGAGATGGACGAGCTCCGCGCCAGGCGGGACCTGAGCAGGGCCGAGCGCGACTACCTCTCGTTCCTCCGCCGGCTCCTCCAGGGGCGCCGCGACATCCTTCGCGACGAGCTCCGGCGCCGCGAGAGCGGAGGAGACGCCGGGTCGCTCGTGGAGCGGATCACCGCCGTCCTGGCCGAGGGGTCCCGGGGACCCTCGAGGGGTGAAGCCGTGATGGTCAGCCTGCCCGACGAGGAGATCACCCTGGCCCGGCGCCGCACCGAGCGCCTCCTCTCGGACGCCAGGCTCTCGGACCTCGAGCGGCTCTCCGACGATGACCTCCGCGAGACGATCGAGCGGATCGACGAAGAGGAGCGCACGGTCTCGGAGGTGCGGGGAAAGGTCCTCGACGTCCACGACCGGCTCCAGGGAGAGCTGAAGCGCCGCCTCCGCACCCAGCTCAAGGGCCTGCGGGCCTGAGGCGCTCGCGTCCCCCGAACGGGGGATGAGGACAAATCACCGAAGCGCGGGATGGACCGCCCTCATGGGCGATGGGAACATCTGATCAGGCGATGCTTCGACGCTCCCCAGGGATCGGGGGTCGCCAGCTTATACTGCGGGACCCGACGCGCCGGCAGAGCGCCGACGGGAGACGTCCGAGCACCGGGGGGCTCCATGGACGAAGAGCACGTTCAAAGTCAGCTGGTCGTCTTCGCCCGGGAGATCAGGGAGATCTACCGGAAGGAGCGTGAGCGCTCCTCGGAGTTGCGGCACGCGCTCGACCAGCTGAACGACTCCTACCTCTCCACGATGAAGACGCTGGCGTTCCTGGTGGAGGCCAAGGACGTCGGGACGCGGATGCACCTCGACCGCACGAGCCAGTACGGCATGGCGCTGGCGAACCTGGTCGCGCCGGAGCTGGCCGAGCGACCCGACCTCGAGTGGGGATTCCTCCTCCACGACATCGGCAAGATCGGGATCTCCGAGCGCATCCTCAACAAGGCCGGACCCCTCACCCCCTCGGAGTGGTCGGTGATGAGGACGCACCCGCTGATCGGGGCCCAGGTCGTCGCCCCGATGGCGTTCCTGGGGCGGGCCAGCGACGTGATCCGCTCCCATCACGAACGATGGGACGGCAAGGGCTACCCGCGGGGTCTGCGGGGCGAGGAGATCCCGCTTGCGGCGCGGATCTTCTCCGTGGTGGACGCCTTCGACGCGATGACCAGCGACCGCCCGTACCGAAGGGCGATGCCCGTGGCGGACGCGGTCACGGAGGTCTCCAGCTTCTCGGGTGCCCAGTTCGACCCCGACGTGGTCGAGGCGTTCCTCATCCTCATGAGGGGGAAGGCCGAGCCCGTCGAGGCGCGCCCGCTGCTCGCGCCCACCGCCTGAGCGCTACGCTGTCCCGGTGCCGGTCCCCCTCGCGCGGGTCGTCCGCTCAGGCCTCGAGGAGTCTATCCACCTGGGCTCGGTGGTCGTGGCCGACGCGGCGGGCCGGGTCGTGGCCTCGGCGGGTGATCCCGACCGCCTCACCTACCTCCGCTCCGCCTGGAAGCCGCTCCAGGCCGCGGCTTGCCTCGATCGCATCGGGGACCTCTCCCTCTCCGACGGAGAGGTGGCCGTCATGGCTGGGTCGCACAACGCCGAGCCGATCCATCTCGAGGCGGTCCGCTCGCTGTTGGAGCGAGCGGGCCTCGACGAGGGGGCCCTGGGATGCCCGCCGGACCGGCCGATCGATCCCGAGCCCCGCGGCGAGCCGCCCTCCCCCCTCCTGCACAACTGCTCCGGGAAGCACGCGGGGATGCTCCTGGCCTGCGCGCGAGGAAGCCTCGACATCGCGTCGTACCTCGACCCAGGGCACCCCATCCAGCGGGAGATCCTGGAGCTGACGGGCGCGCCGGTCGCGGCCGTGGGGGTGGACGGATGCGGCGCGCCGGCCGCCGCCCTCCCCCTTGCTGCCTTCGCCACAGCCTTCGCCCGTCTCCCAGAGGGGCTCGGCCCTTCCGCGGCACGGGTGGTGGAGGCGATGCGGGCGGAGCCCTACCTCGTGGCGGGGCGGGGGAGGGTGTGCACCGCGCTGATGGAGACCTTCCCCGACGTCGTGGTGAAGGTCGGCGCCGAGGGCACGGCCGGCGCCGCCCTGGTCGGGCGGGGGGTGGGCGTGGCCCTCAAGGTCGAGGACGGCGCCGGTCGCGCCCGCGATGCCGCGCTCGTGCACGCCCTGATGCTGCTCGAGGCGGTCGACCCGGACGCCCTCCCCGAGTTCGCCGCCCCGGAGGTTCTGGGCGGAGGCCGCCGGGTGGGGGAGCTCAGGGCGGACTTCTCGCTCTCCTGACTCGTGCTTGCTCCCGTTTGGTGTTCTGCTTGCTGCAGTTAGCACTTCCGTGGTAGCATGTGGAAGGCGAGAGGAGCGGCATGGATGTGCGGAGCAGCGTCGGACGGTTCATCAGGGATCAGCGCGGGCAGGCGCAGCTCTCCCTGCGCAAGCTGGCCCAGCTGGCCGGCGTCTCCAACCCGTACCTCTCGCAGATCGAGCGGGGCCTCAAGAAGCCGAGCGCCGAGATCCTCCAGGGGATCGCCAAGGCGCTCCGTATCTCGGCCGAGACTCTCTACGTGAAGGCCGGGATCCTCGAGACCGAGAAGGACGGCGACGCGGTCAGCGCGATCCTGGCCGATCCGGGGATCACCGAGCGTCAGAAGCAGGCGCTGGTGCAGATCTACGAGAGCTTCCGCTCCGAGACGCAGGCTCGCCGGGAGACCCGACGAGCGAAGCGCGCAACGACCAACAGGAAGGAGCAGTCATGATCGACCAGATGAGGAAGGCTGGTTTCGTGGCGATCGGCATCGGTGACCTCACCGCCGAGAAGGTGAAGGAGATCGTGGACCGCGCCCGCAAGGTCAAGGTGAGCCGGGAGGAGGTCGAGACCGCCTACGGCGACCTCGGCAAGCGCGGCTCGAAGGTGGTGACCAAGGTCACCAGGTCGAAGCCGGCGAAGCAGGCGATGGAGGGCACGAAGCAGGCCACCCGCCAGCTGAAGGGCGCCGCGACGAGCCTTCGGAAGGCCGTCGGCCTCCAGGAGGAGACGAAGGCTAAGAAGGCGAGCTGACCGGCCGCGGGACCGATCGGGGGGCGCCCGCCGCGTGCGCGGCGGGCGCCCCCCTCGCGTGTCGGAAGCGGGAGGCTGCCCTAGGATGGTCCGGATGAGAGCCCCGGAGGCGGCCCGCGCGCGGGTCGCGATGATCTCCCTCCACACGTCCCCGCTGGATCCGCCGGGCGCCGGCGACTCCGGCGGGATGAACGTCCACGTCCGGGAGACGATGGGGCGCCTGGCCGAGCGCGACGTCGCCGTCGACGTCTACACGCGCTGTGCGGGCCGCGGCGTCCCCGAGGTCCACGAGCTCACCCCGCTCACCCGC
>DATKBL010000003.1:0-9924 GCA_035513995.1 Actinomycetota bacterium | reverse complement strand
TACACGGTGATGGACGGCGAGGGGCGCGAGGTCGGGAGGGAGGAGTTCCGGGCCGCACGCGCGCCCGCGGGCTGGCGATACTTCGCCACGATCACGACCGACTCGCCCGAGCCGCACACCGAGACCGTGGACGTCGTGGTCGCGGACGACGGCTCGATAGTCCGCGTCCACATCGACACGGGCGCGGCCAACCTCCTTTTCGCTCCGCACGGGGACACGATCGCCGGGACAACGAACGGCGAGCCCATCGAGCTCCCCTGGGGACCCGAGCTCCACCTCGACTATCTCTCGCCCTGCTTCAACGCGATCACGGCCGCGCGGCTCGACGGGACCGCCGAGATCAACGTGCTCTACCTCGACCCCGTGACATGCGAGCCGCGCAGCGTGCGCCAGCGATACGAGTGGCTCGGCGAGGAGCGCATCGCCACGCCCGTGGGGACCTTCGAGGCGGGCGCCTGGCGATACACGGCGCTCGACAGCGGCTGGAGCCGCAGGCTCTGGGTCGCCGGCGACATCGTCGTGACCTACGAGGACCTCTTCGAGCTGATCCAGTACCAACCGGGCCAGACCGGGCCCTTCCCCATCGCGTAGCGGGAGAGGCGACCGGCCGCGGGTACAGTGGGTCCGTGGCGGAGCGTCGCATCCGGAGACGGCTCGCGCGACTCGTGGTGCCCGCGCTCGTCGGCATGGTGGGAGCCTGGCTCGCGCTGCTGATGGCCGGGCGCCAGGAGTACCCGCTCGGGCCCTTCCGCGTGGAGTTCTTCGGCCGCCCCGGCTCCGGCGGCACCGAGCTCGCGCTCCCGCCCTTCGGGCGCCTCGAGGCCGACACGCACCTCCCCCCGCTGAAGCTCTCCGCCACCCTCGAGGAGGTGGCCGCCGCCGAGCTGGGCGAGATCGTCCGCCACAAGGGCGTGGACGGGCTGGCACTCGAGGTCGAGGAGGAGGCCCCCGCCGCGCTGGCTTTGTACGGCCTCAGGTCGCTCGGGGTGGTCCTGGTCGGAGCCGCGGGTGCCGGCCTCCTCATCTACCGCAACCGGTGGCGCCCGGCTGTGGCAGGGGTCGTCTCCGCCGGCCTCTTGTTCGGGGGGGCGGCGGGGGTCTCGTGGCTCACCTTCCGACCCGAGGCGTTCCTCAGTCCGACGTTCTCCGGCTCCCTCGCGCTGGCACCGCGCCTGGTGGGACCGATCCGAGACGCGGGGGGCCGGATCGACGACTTCCGCGTCGAGCTGGAGCGCCTCGTCGGGGGAGCCGTGGCCGCGTACACGACGATCGCCACCACGCCGCCCACCACCGGGGCCGACATCGTGGTGCTCCACATCTCCGACATCCACCTCTCCCCCATCGGGATGGACTTCGCCCAACGGCTGGCCTCGTCGTTCGAGGTCGACCTGGTGCTGGACACCGGCGACCTCACCTCGTTCGGGAGCCCGCTCGAGCAGGGGATCACCTCGCGCATCGGCGAGTTCCAGGTGCCCTACGTGTTCGTGCGAGGCAATCATGACTCTGCGCTGACCGTGAACGAGGTCCTCGCTCAGCCCAACGCCGTCGTGCTGCGCCACGAGATGCAGGAGGTCGAGGGCCTCCGGATCTACGGGGCGCCGCACCCCCTCTTCACCCCCACCCTGGAGCGAGACTACCCGGGGGAGGAGATCGAGGAGACCGTCCTCGCGGTGGGAGAGGTGGTCGCGGATCAGGTCGAGGAGCTCGAGCCCGATCTGCTCGCGGTCCACGACGACCGGATGGCCGAGGCCTCCGTCGGCCTCGTGCCCGTGGTGGTCAGCGGACACTTCCACGAGACCACGAGCCGCGTGGAAGAGGGGACGATCCTGCTCCGCGTGGGGTCGACGGGGGCCGGGGGCCTGGACACGTTCACGGCACCCCAGGCCATCCCGCTCTCAGCCCAGCTCCTCTACTTCGACGGGGACCCGATGAAGCTCGTCGCGTGGGACACCGTGCAGCTCGACCCGATCACACAGGACCTCACAGTTCGGCGGCAGCTCGCCGGCGGGCAGGCCGAAGAGACGGAGCCGGCTCCCCAAGGGGAGCCGGCTCCTACGCCTTGATGCTCAGCTCCCGTCTGCCGGGGGGAGCTCCTGCCACTCGCTCTCGTCGACACTCTGGGACCTGCGGCGCCTGAACAGCGCCGCGACGGCTCCGATCACGCCGATGATCGCGGCCCAGAGGAAGAACTTCTTCTTGCCGCTCGTCTTGTCCTCGCCCATCGTTCCTCCTTTCGGATGCGTGGGCCTGGGTGGACTCGAACCACCGACCTCACCCTTATCAGGGGTGCGCTCTAACCGCCTGAGCTACAGGCCCGGGAGGGACGCCCTCAGCGTACTTGCGCCTCCTCGGAAGCGTCAATCCGCCGGACGTCAGCGGCGCTCGGTCAGGGTGACCTCGATGCCCCCGACGAGGTCCGAGATCAGGTTGTAGAGAAAGGCGAAGAACAGGGTCAGCGCCGACCAGACCACGACCGAGATGAGGCCGATCAGGAAGAGCGTCCGGAAGAGGAACGCGCCGTTCACCTCGAACCCGGCCTCCCCTCCGAAGCCCAGGCTCTCCAGGAGCTGTTCGAGCGACCCGACCACCCCGATCGCGTCCACGACCATGTAGAGGATGGCCAGGCCGATCACGAAGACGAGCATCAGGCAGAAGTAGAAGAGCAGCGAGAACCTGAGCACCGACCACGGATTCACCCGGCGGATCGCCACCCGGATCCGCCGAGGGGCCGGCCTGCCGGCCGGCGTGGGCGAGGTGCGTCTCGTTGTTTGGATCGTCGCCACCCGCTATCCCTTCACGACGCCGACGGGACGGAGACGGGCCACCTTCCTGGAGAGGCCCGCACCCTCGCACGCGTCGACGACCTGGCTCACGTCTTTGTACGCGTAGGGAGCCTCCTCGGCAAGCAGCCGGGGCTTTGAGGCCGCCATGACGATCCCTTCCCCTTCGAGCTGTTTGACAAGCTCGCTCCCCGACATCCGCTTCTTCGCCTGCGTCCGGCTCATCGCGCGCCCGGCTCCGTGGCACGTGGACGCGAACGCCGTGGGCTCGTCGGTCCCGACCAGCACGAAGGACGCCGTGCCCATGCTGCCGGGGATGATCACGGGCTGCCCGATCTCGCGGTAGAGGCCGGGGATCTCCTCGCTCCCGGGGCCGAACGCGCGCGTCGCTCCCTTGCGATGCACGCACAGGCGTCGGCGCTCGCCGCCGACCTCGTGCTCCTCCATCTTCGCGAGGTTGTGCGCTACGTCGTAGACGAGGTGGAGGCCCATCTCGCGCGCCGACCGCCCCAGGGCCGACTCGAACGCCTCCCGGACCGCATGGGCCAGGACGTGACGGTTCGCCCGGGCGAAGTTCGCCGCGGCGTGCATCGCGCCGAGGTAGCGGTGGGCCACCGCGTGCCCCAGCGGGACGCAGGCAAGCTGGCGGTCGGGCACCTCGATCCCCTCCTCGCGCATCGCCGCGTCCACGAGCTTGAGGAAGTCGGTGCACACCTGGTGCCCGAGCCCCCGGGAGCCCGAGTGGAGCATCACGCAGACCTGACCGCGGAAGAGCCCCATGGCGTTCGCCGCGTGCTCGTCGATGACCTCGTCGACGACCTGGACCTCGAGGAAGTGGTTCCCGGCGCCGAGCGAGCCGAGCTGGGGCATGCCGCGGTCGATGGCGCGATCCGACACCTCGCCCGGGAGCGCCTCCTGGAGGACCCCGAAGTCCTCGCAGAACTCCTCGTCCTCCTGCCATCCGATCCCCTGCGACAGGGGATAGCGGACACCTTCGGCCAGCACCTTCTCGGTCTCGCTACGGGAGAGGCGCACCCGGCCGCCCTCCCCCACTCCTCGGGGGACCTGCGCGCCGAGCGTCGCCACGAGGCCCCGGAGGTCGTCGATCTCCTCGAGGGTGAGCTCGGAGCGGAGCAGACGGACCCCGCAGGCGATGTCGAAACCGACCCCGCCGGGAGAGATCACCCCGCCCCGCTCGGGGTCGGTAGCGGCCACACCGCCGATCGGAAAGCCGTATCCCCAGTGGATGTCGGGCATCGCGTACGAGGCCTCGACGATGCCGGGGAGGGTGGCCACGTTCGCCACCTGCTCGATCGCGTTGTCGCCCTCGATCGCCCGCGCGAGCTCGTCGGTGGCGAAGACGACGCCGGGCACTCGCATGCCGGGCACCGTCCCGATGGGGACACGCCAGGCGAAGGCTTCCAGGGGTTCGAGCTGCATGGGCCCTGAGTCTACCTACCCCTGCTCCGCTGCCCGCGACACCCTCACACGTCGAGGTAGACCCGGGCCTCGCATCCACCCTCCCCCTCCGCGACCCGGAGGCGGTGGTAGGTGGCCGCCTTGACGTGCTGGCCGTCGAGCTCGCGGCCGGCCCGAGGGGCGAGCCTCACCCTTCCGCTGAGCTCCCGCTCCCCCACCCGATCGACGTGGAAGTCGCCGAAGACCGCGTCGGCGGCCTCCGCCAGGTACAGCAGCTCATCGAGCCAGGCGGCGAGCAAGGCGTCCACGTCGGCGGCCTCGATCCGCAGCTCGCGCTCCTCCCCCTCGCCCGTGAACCACGCGCCCAGGATCTCGGCCAGCCCCTCGGCGGCGGCCTCGAACGCCTCCTCGCACGTCTCGCCCCGAGCGAGGATCCCCACGTCGGCGGTGTGCTCGAGGAGCTCGTAGGAGCGACTCATCCTCGCGGGCCGTAGGGCCCGATGACGATGCGAACGTGCAGGGGGCCCATCACGGCCATCGCGGCGACGGCGAGGACCACCTCGTACGCGGGGGGGTCGTCCTGGAGGAGCATGCCGCCCCAGGCGAGCGCGGAGGAGGCAACCACCATCAGCAGGATGGTGACGGGGGCGGGGAGCCGCGTGCGGAGGACGAACGTGACGAGCAGCGCGACCGCGGCCGCCGCGGCGGCGACCCACGCGCCCATCTACCCCTCCTCGATCTCGCTCTCGACCACCGGAGCCGCGACCGCGATCTTCTGCTTGGGCTCGAGGCGCATGACCTTCACGCCCTGGCTCGGGCGCCCGGTCTGACGGATGTCCTTGCCCGGGACCCGGATCACGATGCCCGAGGTGGAGATCACGAACACGTCCTGGTCCTTCGTGGACGAGAAGGCGCCGGCGAGCTTCCCGGTTCTGGCGGTGAGCTTGTGAGTGATCACTCCCTGACCTCCGCGGCCCTTCACCGGGTACTCCTGGATCGGGGTCCTCTTGCCCAGGCCGGACTCGGTGATCGACACGAGGTCCTCGCCCTTCCTGGCGAGGGTCATCGTGATGACCTCATCCCTCACCGGGACCCGCATCCCGATCACCCCGCTGGTCTGGCGGCCCATCGCCCGGACGGCGCTCTCCTTGAACCGGACCGCCTTCCCCCCGCGCGAGACCATGACGATGTCGTCCCGTCCGGTGGAGAGCCGCACCCTGATCAGCTCGTCGCCCTTGCGGAGCTTGATCGCGGCCAGGCCGGTGCGCGGCGAGTCGTACTCCTTCAGCTCGGTCTTCTTGATCATGCCCTTCTTCGTCGCGAAGACCGCGTACTTCGCGTCGTCGTACTCCTCGATCGCGAGCACCGCCGCGATCCGCTCGCCGGAGGTCAGGGAGACGCCGGGGAGGTTGGCCGCGTAGATGCCCCGAGCCGTGCGCGTCTGCTCGGGGATCTCGTAAGCCTTCACCCGATAGACCTTGCCGCTGTTGGTGAAGAACAGGAGCCAGTGCCTGGTGGTCGTGGTGAAGACCTGCGCGACGAGGTCCTCCTCCTTCAGCTTGCCGCCGGTGACGCCGCGGCCGCCGCGGCCCTGGCGGCGGTAGGTCGTGACCGGCATCCGCTTCACGTAGCCGGCCCGCGAGACCGTGATGACCACGTCCTCCCTCGCCACGAGGTCCTCGATGTCGATCTCGCCGTCGTCGGGGCGGATCTCGGTCCTCCGCTCGTCAGCGTACTTCTCGCGGATCTCCGTCAGCTCGTCCTTGAGGAGCGCCCGGATCTTCTTGGGGTCCTTCAGGAGGGCCTTGAGGCGCTTGATGGTGGCCTGCAGCTCCTTGTGCTCGTCCTCCAGCTTGGCGCGCTCCAGCCTCGTCAGGCGGCGGAGCGGCATGTCGAGGATGTGGTTGGCCTGGATCTCTGACAGCTTGAAGCGCTTCATCAGCTTCGTGCGGGCGTCGTCGGTGTCCTTGGCTCCCCGGATGATCTTGATGACCTCGTCGATGTTGGTGAGGGCCTTCAGCAGACCCTCCACGATGTGATCGCGCTCCTCGGCCCGACGGAGCTCGTACTTCGCGCGACGGGTCAGGACCTCGAGCTGGTGCTGGACGAAGTACCGAATCACCTCGGCCAGGTTCAGGACCCGCGGCACCCCGTCGACCAGAGCCAGCATGATGACGCCGAAGTTCTCCTGGAGCTGCGTGTGCTTGTAGAGCTTGTTGAGGACGATCTGGGGGTTGGCGCCGCGACTGAGCTCCACGACGACGCGCATCCCGCCCCGTCCCGAAGACTCGTTGCGGACGCCGGTGCGCTGAGGGATCTCCTGGATGCGCTTGCTGTCGGCGAGCTCCTGGATCTTCTCCGCCACCCTGGCCGGGTTCACCTGGTAGGGAACCTCCGTGACGATGAGCCGCTGCCGCCCCTTGGAGTCCTCCTCGATCGCGACCCGCGCCCGCATCTTGATGGAGCCTCGGCCGGTCGTGTAGGCGTCGCGGATCCCGTCCTTGCCCATGATGATGGCCCCCGTCGGGAAGTCGGGACCCTTGATGTGCTTCATGAGCTGGGCCGGCGTGATGTCGGGCTTGTCGATCGCGGCCATCACCGCGTCGATCACCTCGCCCAGGTTGTGGGGGGGGATGTTGGTGGCCATCCCCACGGCGATGCCCGAGGAGCCGTTGGCCAGGAGGTTGGGGAGGCGCGCCGGGACCACCACCGGCTCCACGTCCCGGCCGTCGTAGTTGGGGATGAGGTCGACGGTCTCCTTTTCGATGTCCCGGAGGAGCTCCATGGCGAGGGGGCCCAGCCGCGACTCCGTGTAGCGCATGGCGCCGGGCGGGTCACCCTCGATCGACCCGAAGTTCCCTTGCGGGTCGATCACGGGGTAGCGGCTGGCGAAGTCCTGCCCCAGGCGGACCAGCGAGTCGTAGATGGCCTGGTCTCCGTGGGGGTGGTACTTCCCCATCACCTCCCCCACCACTCGGGACGACTTCACGTAGGGCCGGTCGGGACGCACGCCTGCCTGGAGCATCCCCCACAGGATCCGGCGATGGACGGGCTTCAGGCCGTCGCGGACGTCGGGCAGGGCCCGCGAGACGATGACGGACATCGCGTAGTCGAGGAAGGAGCTTCGGATCTCCTCCTCGATGTCGCGGGGCTCGATGCGCTCGGTGGTGGTCGCCATGTCGGTCCGGATCAGACGTCCACGAACGCGTCCTTGGCGTTCTCCTGGATGAAGTCGCGCCGGGACGCCACGTCCTCGCCCATCAGGATGCTGAAGATGCGGTCGGCCGCCGCGCCGTCGTCCATGGTCACCCGATGGAGCAGGCGGGTCGCCGGGTTCATCGTGGTCTCCCAGAGCTGGTCGGCGTTCATCTCACCGAGGCCCTTGAAGCGCTGGACGCTCAGGTCCTTCTTGCCGTTCACCCGCTTGCGGAGGCTCTCGAGATCCTTATCGCCGTACAGATACTCGGGCTTCCCGTCCACGTTCACCCGGTAGAGCGGCGCCTGCGCGATGTAGACGTATCCGGCGTCGATCAGCTCCTTCATGTGCCGGAACAGGAAGGTCAGGAGGAGGGTCCGGATGTGGGCGCCGTCCACGTCGGCGTCCGTCAGCGCCACGATCTTGTGATAGCGCGCCTTCTCCACGTTGAAGTCCTCGCCGATCCCGGTGCCGATCGCGGTGATCAGAGCCTGGATCTCCTTGTTCTCGAGGATCTTGTGCAGGCGCGCCTTCTCCACGTTCAGGATCTTGCCGCGGATGGGCAGGATCGCCTGGTTGGCCGGGTCCCTCCCCTGCTTGGCGGGCCCGGCGGCCGAGTCGCCCTCGACGATGAACAGCTCGCATGCCTCGGGGTCGGTGAGCTGGCAGTCGGCGAGCTTCCCGGGAAGCGAGGAGTCGAGCAGCCCCTTGCGCCTGGTCAGGTCACGCGCCTGACGCGCGGCGATCCGAGCCTTGGCCGCCTGCTCGGCCTTCTGGAAGATCCGCTTGGCCGGCCCGGGATTCTCCTGAAGCCACGTCATGAGCTGCGAGTTGGTCGTGGTCTCCACCAACGACCGCATGGGGGTGTTCCCGAGCTTGGTCTTCGTCTGCCCCTCGAACTGGGGATCCCGCAGCTTGACCGAGAGGATCGCGGTCATCCCCTCGCGGATGTCCTCGCCCACGAGGTTCTCCTCCTTCTCTTTGAGGAGGCCCTTCGTGCGCGCGTACCGGTTCATCACGTTGGTGAGGGCCTTCTTGAAGCCCTCCTCGTGGGTGCCGCCCTCGTGGGTGTTGATCGTGTTGGCGAAGGAGTGCAGCGACTCGGAGTAGGAGCCGTTCCACTGCATCGCCACCTCGATCTCGGCGTCCTTGCCCTTGGCGTCGAAATGGATGATCCGCGCGTGGATCGGCTCCTTCGCCTGGTTGATGTGCTTGACGAAGTCGGCGAGCCCCCCCCTGGCCTTGTACAGGGCCTCCCAGGGCTTCCGCTCGCGCTCGTCGACCAGGGTGATCTCGACGCCCCCGGTGAGGAAGGACAGCTCCTGGAGGCGCTCGGCGAGGATCTCTCTCTTGAGCTCGAGCTCCTCGAAGACCTGGGGGTCGGGCCAGAAGACCACCGTAGTGCCGGTCTTCTTCGTGGCCTTCCCCTTCTTCAGCGGGGAGAGGCGCTTGCCACGCTCGTACGCCTGTGCCCAGGTGTAGCCGTCGCGCATCACCTCGACCTCGAGCCTGGAGGAGAGTGCGTTCACCACCGAGACCCCGACGCCGTGAAGTCCGCCCGACACGGCGTAGGACTTCCCATCGAACTTCCCCCCCGCATGGAGGGTCGTCAGGACGACCTCGACCGCGGGGCGGCGGTCCTTCTTGCCGGGGATCTTGGTGACGGGGATCCCGCGGCCGTTGTCGTCCACGCGGACGCTGCCGTCCTTCTGCAGCGCGACGCGGATCTTCGTGCAGTGGCCCGCGAGGGCCTCGTCCACGGCGTTGTCCACGACCTCGTAGACCAGGTGGTGGAGGCCCCGGGGGCCGGTCGACCCGATGTACATGCTGGGTCGCTTGCGAACCGCTTCGAGTCCCTCGAGGACGGTGATATCTGCAGCCGTGTACCCGGGCTTCCGGGTCCGTTTCGTCGTCTTCGAGGTCTTCTGCGCCACGTACCCTCCGAGGTCAGCGACCCCGCGCGCAAGGGAAGGAGGCCATGCCGAAAGGGCCTGCTCCGCGCGGGTTTCGTCGATGTGATTATACCATCGGGGACCGTCGCTCCCGCCCCTTCAGCGGCGTCCGCGAGGGCCTTTCCCGGCCACGACCACCCGCACGGCCGGGGGCTCCTCCTCGTCCAGCAGCTCCGCCGCCCGGCGCCCGATCTGGTCCGCGAGGAACCGCACCTGTGCGGCCCACGCCGGCGTGGAGGCCGACACCACGAGCCCGCTCTCGTCGAGCGAGACGGGGGCGGTCTCCGCGGCGAGCCGCTCCCCCACCACTTCGGGCCAGACGAGTCCCAGGCGGCCCAGGCGCAGGCCGCGGCGGAGCGGGCCGTCGCTCAGCAGCCGACGGAGGATCTCGCCGAGGTCGGTCGGCTCCGAGCTCGGGTCACCGCGGCGTGGCCGCTCCGTCACGCACCTCCCACACGGCCGCGCCATCCGGAACCTGCGCCTCGTCGGGCACCGCCAGGAGTATCTGCACGCCCCGCCCGAGCGAGCCCGCCAGGCTGCGCCGGCGCTCCGGGTCCATCCCCGAGAAGGGGTCGTC
>DATKBL010000002.1:0-14882 GCA_035513995.1 Actinomycetota bacterium | reverse complement strand
GATCGTGATCTGGGACGGTGTCGGCCGGAACGTCCTGGAGGAGCACCCGGGAGACTGGCCGGTACTCCGATCCCTGATGGCGGACGGTGTCTGGTACGAGGACGCCGTCGTCGGCTCCAGCCCCTCGAACACCCCGGCCGTCCACGCGACGGTGGGGACCGGCGCGTTCCCAAGGCGACACGGGCGGATGACCCTCGAGTTCCGGATCGACGGCGAGCTCGTGGAGTCGGAGCGCATCGGCCCGGCCGACCTCCGAGTGCCGTCGCTCGCCGACGAGTGGGACGTGGCGCGCGGCAATCGCCCGAAGGTCGGCCTCGTCGGGACGCGCGGCTGGCACCTCGGGCTCCTCGGCCGGGGCGCGGCGCATTCGGGCGGCGATCGTGACCTGGCGGCGCTGCTCGACCCGGATACCGGCGTCTGGGGCCTCACGGACCCCGACCACCGCTCGTTCATGTTCCCCGAGGTCGTGGCGGGGACCCCCGGTCTCGAGGAGGAGCTGCGGCGACTCGATCTCGCCGACGGCGAGGCCGACGGCGCGTGGATGGGGGAGGAGGTGCTCGACGACCCGCTGCTGCATCCGCTCACGCCGGCGTTCTCGGCCCATCAAACGGAGGCGATCCGCCGCCTCGTGCGATCCGAGGGGTTCGGGGCCGACGATGAGACCGACCTCCTGTTCACGAACTACAAGCAGGTCGACCTCGCCGCCCACCGGTGGACGATGCACGCCGACCAGGTGGGGGCGGCTCTCCGGGCGAGCGACGCGGCTCTCGCCGACCTGATCGAGCTGTTCGACGAGGTGGCCGGCTCGGGGCGGTGGGCGCTCGCGCTCACCTCCGACCACGGCCTCGTCGAGGCGTCCGACGAGTCCGGGAAGCCACCGATCGACCCGGACGAGCTGACGCGCGACCTCCGCGAGGCCTTCGGCGCGAAGACGATCGAGGAGGTCCACTCGACCCAGGTGTTCGTGGACGTGGAGGCGCTCGAGGCCGCCGGCGACACGCTGGAGGACGTCGCCGCGTTCGTGGCCGGGTACGCGCGAGGGCAGAACGTGGCCGACCCGGAAGCCCTCACGGACGAGGAGCGGGACCGCCGTCTGTTCGAGGCCGCGTTCCCCGGGAGCCTCCTCGAGAGCGCTCCCTGCTAGACGTTGAGGTAGGGCCTCTCGGGCCGCTCGACGGCGCGGACGCGGGCGGCGTCCACGACCATCTCGTCGCCCAGGGGGTAGAAGGCCCCGTCCACCTCGACCCACTGGTCCTGCTCGAACCTCCCCGCGGGGGCGTTCACCACCCGGACCTGCACGCTGAGCGCGTCGGCCACGCAGCACGACACGATGAACCGGGTCAGCAGGAACTCGTCGGCAGGCATCCCGTCACGCCGCGTGACGAACCCGATGAACGAGACCTCGTTGCCAGCTCGCCCGGCCAGCGCGGCGGCGGTTTCCTCGGACCAGAGCGCCGCCCCCAAGTCCACGAGGGTGATCTCTCCCTCGGAGGCGTCGCCGGACGCCGAGAAGCCGAGGGCGGCCGAGCGGCGATCGGCCGCGTACGACCCGAGGGACGAGGGCGGGAAGGCCATCACGACGACCACCGGGAGGGCGATCAGGCCCAGGGCCCACGATCGGGCGGCGGTGACCGGCTCGCGCCTGGTGGTGCGGACCGAGAGCCACCTCCCCAGCGCCGCGAACGAGAGCACGACGCCTCCGGTCGGCACGACCCAGGCCGTCCGCGCCCCCACGTACAGCCACGACTGCCCCGAGAAGAAGAGGAACCAGAAGAGGCCGGCCCACGCCGAGAGCAGCGCCGCCTGGGCGACCCGCATCGCGCCGACGCGCGGGCGATCCCGGGTCTCGACGACGCCGGTCATCCGAAGAACACCTCCAGCCACAGCGCGCCGGCGAGCGTGACGGCGGCCACCGAGACGACGACGGTCCGCAAGAAGCCTCGACTGAACGTCCCCACGTAGAGGAAGCCGAGCTTCGCGTCGACCATCGGCCCGAAGACGAGGAACGCGAGCTGCGCCCCCATCCCGAACTGCACGAATGAGGCGGCCACGAAGGCGTCGGACTCGGAGCAGAGGGAGAGGATGCCCGCCAGCGCCATCATCGCCAGGATGTTCAGGATCGGCGCTTCGGCCACGGCCCCGATCACCGCCTGAGGGACGAAGGTCTGGAGCGCCGCGGCGACCGCCGCGCCGATGATCAGGTACTTCCCCAGGAGGATGAAGTCGGTCGTGACGTGCTCGAAGAAGGCGGGCCACCGGCGACGCCGCCCTCCCTCGGCCGACCGGTGCTCCTCGTGCTCGTGATCGTCCTCCGGGCGCGCCCGGAGCAACTCGTCCCTGGCCTGCCGGGACACGATCCACCCGACGACCAGCGCGGCCACGAGCCCCAGGCCCGCTCGCCCCAAGACCATCGGCCACAGCACGTCACGCCCGCGGTACGCGACCGCGGTGGAGACGAGCACGACCGGGTTGAGGATCGGCGCCGCCAGCATGAAGGTGACGGCGGCCGCGGGGGCCATGCCCTTCATCGCCAGGCGCCGGGCTACCGGGACCGAGCCGCATTCGCAGACCGGGAAGGCGAACCCGCCGAGGCCGGCGACTGGCATCTGGACCCCCCGTGGGAGGCGGCCGAGGCGCGCGAAGGCGGTCGCGGGCACGTAGACCTCGATCGCGCCCGACACCAAGGCCCCGAGGAGGATGAAGGGGAAGGCCTCGATCAGCAGCGAGCTGAAGACGAGGACGAACGTGCGGAGCTGCGGCCCCCCCGCCTCGCCCACGAGGCGCAGGACGAGGCCGACGGCCGCCAGGGCCGCGAGCACCACGAGTGCGGCCCGCCACCGTCCCGGAGCGACCGGGCGCGCCTCCGTCGTCGTCTGCATCAGCAGTACCTCCCGAACTCCACGGCGACCCCCGAGAACGCGTCCGCGAAGAGCTTCCCTTCCGGGGCGCCCAACCTCGCGAGCGCTCGGACCACGACCTGGGCCGAGGCGCCGGTCTCGGCCAGCACCTCCTGGTCCAAGAAGAGCCCGCCGAGCGCGGTCGCGGCCACCGCTCCCTCGGGGACGTCCTCGCTCGCCTCCACGCGGCGGCGGACCTGGTCGTGCGTGAGGGCATCGTCGCCCTCGATCCCGCTCGATCCCGTCGAGGTTACAACGACGGCCGTCGCTCCGGGCGCGGCTGCCTCGGCGGCCACGATGAGGGAGCCCAGCGCGCCGTCCAGACGGGGGAGGGGGCCGTGCATCGCGACCACGAGGAGGTCGGGCTCGTCGTCCTGGCCGAACCCCGTCGCGAGCAGGCGGCTCGCCGCCCCGACCTGCGCCTCGACGCGCCCGGCCGCGACGACCACGTCCGGCGGCTCGGCGCCCACGTACCAATCCCCGCCGATCGCGGCCCGGTCGGCGGGGTGCGTGCCCACCACGCCCACCCTCGGACGCTGGGATCGGAGCTCGACGAGGTCGTCCCCCAGGGTCGCGATGACCGAGAAGGGAGCGCGCGGCCCGCCCACATCGGCGACCTCTCCCCCCTCGTTGCGCACGAGGGTCCCGGTGATGCCGTGCTGGCGGGGGAGGCCTCCGGTGCCGATCGTGGCGAGCACGGCGGTGGGGTCGAGGGGGAGGGAGCCCGTGCGCGCGTCGAGGGTGCCAGCGCCGCCGTCGAGCAGGCCGCGCAGGACCGGCCAGGCGTCGGGCCGGTGTTGGAGATCCTCGCTGCCCACGCCCTTCCACACCACCTGCACGACGAGACGCGGCGGGGGACTGTCGGCGACCCCCGACAGGGCCTCGCCCGACCGCACCTCCGGGTGGGGACGGTCGAGATCGATCATCTGGGCGACGGTCGGCGCGACGGCGTCGAGGCGCACGTCCGGAGGGAGGGCCCCCGGGCGGATCCCGGCGCCCGAGAACACCAACGGGACCGTGGATCCGGCGGCGTCGAGCCCGGGCCAGGCGGGGTCGAGGTCGCGTAGCCCGTCGGCGCCCCGCACCTCCGTGTCGCCGGTCACCGCGAGAGTCTCCGGCGATCGTCCCGCGCGGTACCCCGCGGCCAGGGCCGCTCGCAGGTCGTCGGGGAGGGAGCAGAACGGCACCTCCGCGCGCACCGGGGCTCGGACGTCGCAGGCGCGTCCCACGCAGAGCACCCTGAGCACGATCGCGGGGACGGCCACGATCACGGCGACGAGCACGGCGGCCAGCATGCGACGATCGCGCGTGGAGAGGGACATGGGGATCCCGCCGATTCTCCGGTGGCGGGTCGGCTACCGCAACCGATCGACGGAACCGTGTAGTATCCGGCGCCGATGGCCCTCCGCACGCTCTCCCGGCATGCCCGCCGCCCGGCGGTCCCCCTCCTCGCTCTGACGCTTGCCGCCGCCGCTTGCACGGGCGGGCCCCCCGGCCCTCCGGAGGGGTCCCGGGCGGTCGGCGCGATGGCCGAGGAGCTCGGCGCCGATGTCGTGGAGCATCTCCGCCGGGGGTTCGCCCCCGAGATGTCTCCCGACGTCGCCTACATCCCCCGGCCCTACAACGTGGTCGTGCGGTTCAGCGGGGAGGGGCTCGGGACGCTCGACGCCGATCCTCGGTCGAGCCACTCCACGCCCTGGGACTACCATCAGCGCGTCCCCATCATGCTGTACGGCCCCGGCTACATCCGGGACGGTGAGATGGTCGACAGGGCCGTCGACCTCACCGACATCGCGGCCACCCTCGCCGAGCTGACCGGCAGTGCCTTCCGGGCTCCGGACGGAGAGGTGCTCGAGGAGGCGCTCCTCCCGGAGGGGGAGCGGAACGGCCGCCCGCGCGCGATCGCCGTGGTCGCCTACGACGGCGGGGGATGGAACCTGCTCGAGCAGTGGCCCGACGCCTGGCCCGAGCAGCGGCGGCTGGGCGCGGCCGGCACCACCTACCTCAACGCGACGATCGGGTCGGCCCCCTCGGTCACGACGGCGATCCACGCGAACATGGGGACGGGCGCCTACCCCGAGCACCACGGCCTCTCCGAGATCAACGGCCGGCTGCCCGACGGGCGGATCGGCGAGACCTTCCTCGACGAGTCCGACCCGCGCCTGATCCGGCTCCCGACCTTCGCCGACGTCTTCGACCTCGAGCACGACAACGAGCCCTGGGTGGGCATCCTTGCCTACGAGTCGTGGCACCTGGGGATGATGAGCCACGGGACCCAGACCGAGACGATCGAGCTTCCCGGTGAGCCCGACCGCGACGTGGGCGTGATCTGGGAGCCCGGCGAGGAGGGCGACCCGTCCCCGGGCCACTTCACGATCCGGGAGGACTTCTACGCGCTCCCGGGGAACCTGCCCGGCGACGCCGACCTCGAGGAGCGGCTCCGCGAGCAGGACGGCGACGACGGCGAGATCGACGGCTCGTGGCTGGGGTGGGACCTCCAGGACCCGCTCGTGGTCCCCGCCCTGCCGGCCTTCGTCCGCCACCAGCAGGACGCGCTGACCCGGCTCCTCGACGAGGCGCCGCTCGGCCGGGACGATATCACCGACCTCCTCTTCGTGGAGCTGAAGCCGACCGACTTCGCCGGCCACCTCTGGAACATGGTCGCGGACGAGGAGGAGCCGGTGCTCCGCGCCCAGGACGACCTCCTCGGGGCGCTGATCGATCACCTCGAGCGCTCCGCCGGGCCCGACGGCTACGTGCTGATCGTGACGGCCGACCACGGCCAGTCGCCGCTTCCGGAGTCGAGCGGCGGCCTCCGGATCCATCCCGACGTGCTGAAGCGGCGGGTCGAGGAGTACTTCGGCGAGCCGATCGTGGCCAAGGTGACGCCCTCGGGCCTGTTCCTCGACCGCGAGCTCGCGGCCGACCTCGAGATCTCCGACGCCACGGTAGCGCGGTTCGTCGGGTCCCTCCGGTACCGGGACGTCCTGCCGCAGGACACCGACCTCGGAGCGATCCCCGAGGAGACGCTCGACGAGCGGGTCTTCGCGGCCGCGCTGCCCCACTCGTACCTCGACGGGCTCTCCGTCGAGGACGCCGCGGTGCTGGGGGAGGGGCTCTACCCGGAGGGCGACCTCACGGGACCGGGGCCGACGGGGCGGTTCGCCGGGCTGCTCGGCTAGTCAGTCGGCCGGGACGCTTTCGGGCTCCTCGACACGCTCCGGCCGGTCGCCGAGCGCCCTCGACCACAGCGCGATCAGCGCCGCGATCACCAGGAAGAACACTCCGGCGCCGAGCAGGACGAAGCGCGCCCGGTCCGCGCTGAGCACCAGCCACAGCACGAGTGCGGGGAGCACCCACGAGAGGTTGTAGACGACGTCCTGGAGGCTGAACCCGCGGCCGCGGTAGGCGTCGGCGAGCGCGCGCTGCATCAGGGTGTCCACGGCCACCTTCCCCAGGAAGAACGCCACCCCCACGCAGAAGGCCAGCGCCGAGATCCCCACCATGTTGATGATGCCGCCGAAGGCCAGCATCCCTGCGGCGCCGAACAGCAGAGCCCCCGCCACGATCCGCGCGGGCGGCACCCGGTCCTTCAGGGCGTGGGCCACGACGAACCCGACCACCGCGCCGAGGGCGCCCGCCGCCGCGGGGATCGCGGTGGTGAGGGTGTCCTGGGAGGCGATCAGCTCCCGGGAGATGAACACGGTGGCCAGGACCACGAACGTGAGGAGCGACCGGACCGAGAGGAACGACACCAGCGCGAGCCCGGCCATGGGGCGGCGCCCGATCTCCCGGAACCCGTCGAGCAGGTCGCGGAACACGCGCCCGATCTCCTTCCGGAGCGGCACCACCGCACGGGCCTCTCCGAGCCGATGGACGAGGGACGCCGAGGCCGCGGCGATCCCGTATACGATCGCCCCTGCGAGGATCAGCAGCCGCGCGTCCACGAACCCCGCCGCCACGAGCCCGACGCCGGCGCCTCCGAGCTGGAAGATCGCGCTGCCGGCCTGCGAGGTGGCGTTGGCCTGCATGAGCTCGTCCTCGCCCCCGAGGGCCGAGGGCAGGCCGGCCCCCTTGATCGCCAGCAGGAGGCGTGTGCCCCCGAGGACCAGGAGGAACGACCCGTAGAGGGCCACGTTCCCCAGCGCGTCGGGGCCGATCACGCCCACGGCGAGCAGCAGCACGGCCCGCACGCCGTTCGAGAGGAACAGCAGCATGCGACGGTTCCACCGATCGATGAACACGCCCATGAACGGGCTGATCAGCATGTAGGGGAGGAAGGTCAGCAGGACGATCAGCAGGGCTTCTCGCGGCGTGGCCGCCCCCTCGACGTCGAGGCTGAACCCGGCCCCGCCCCCGAAGGTGATCTCCTTGGCGATCGCCAGCCCCACCAGGCCGTCGGCAGCCTGCGCGAACCACTGGGCGCCCATGAGGAAGGTGAAGTCCCGCTTCCGGAAGAGGGCGATCGAGTCCCGCGCGATCCTCACGGGCGGCAACGCTAGCAGACGCCTCTCGCTTCTCCCAACCTCAGTCCCAGAGGCGCTCGAGGTGCCACCGGCCGGCGAGCCGGTCCAGGAAGAGGTCGAAGACGGCGCCGCCGCGGGCCTCCACGCGCCAGTACTCGCGGTCGCGTCCGTCCTCCCACCAGCGGCCCTCGATCCTCCAGCGGCCGATCACGTCCACGATCTCGTGGCGCCGCGCCCGCCAGACGAAGGCGGCGGGCAGCCCTCCATCCCGCTCCACCTCCACGGCCTCGTCGTAGCGCTTCGCCATCCCACCCTATCGAACGTATGTTCGAGCAGGGGAGCACCGTACCCCCGGCGGAGGCGCGGTGTCAAGGCGGCTCAGCGGGCCTCGGTCGTCTCCGTCTGGGGTTCCGGCGCGGCCTGGAACCCGGCCGCGACCACCACCGCGACGATCAGGGTCACCCACCCGAGCAGTCCGTCGTAGGGCGAGCGGGTGATCGCCACCACGAAGACGCCGACCGTCGTGACGAGTCCGATCGACATCAGCGGCACGAGCGCCAGCCCCTCCAGGGGGTCTCGGTCCGGCAGGGCCTGGAAGAGGATCCAGCCGGGGAGCAGGAGGAGCACCGCGAGGCCCAGGATCGACAGGAGCGTCCCCCCGACGTTCTCCAGTGGGCCCGGCGGGTTCTCGGCGAACGCCCGGGCCTCGGCGGCCGCGGCGCTCGCTCGCTCCATCGCCTCCTCGCTCAGGGGGGCGGTGGAGAGGTCCGGCGAGACGAACAGGAAGTCGTCGTCGGTCAGGGACACGCATTCGGGGCACGCCTGTCCCAGCTCCGCGTTCGGCGTCTCCTCGTTGTAGACGAGCGGGATGAAGACCACCGTCGGCCCGTCTTCGAGGAGGGCGTTCGCCTCCTCGAAGCTGTCCCGCGAGAGCTCGTCGTAGATCTCGTCGCCGGTCGTCGTGGGCTGGCCGTTCCGCAGGTCCTCGATGCCGCCGAAGAAGATCGCCACGCGGTCGAGGTGCTCGCCGCCCAGGCCCGCGTAGGTGCCGTTTACGGCGTCCTTGTACTCGCCGTAGGGGACGGCGGTGCCGTCGGGGCGGGCGTCGGCCACGAAGACCGCCTGGGTCCCCTCCGCCGCCGCGTCGAGGTAGGCGTCGGCGGCGGCCCCCGTCGCCCGGACCTCGGGGGTCAGCCAGGTGCCGGCGCGGTTCCACGCCCCGAACCCGGTGATCCACCACGTGAGCAGGATCCCCACGACCACGGCCGCCGCGACGAGGGGCGCGATCTGCGCGAGCGGCCGCCGCGTGAACCGGAGGGCCAGCGCGAGGAGAGTGGCGAAGCCGACCGCGACCGTCACCAGCGGTCCGAGCGTGGCGTTGAAGAACCGGAAGTACGGGTAGGCCGCGCCGAGGAGGAACCCGAACATCCCCGCCAGCGGCAGGTCCCACGCCAGCGTGACCTCCTCGAAGCGCTCCTGGCGCCGCACCCAGGCCACCACGAGCGCGACGAGCCCCACCGCGAAGATCGGGAGCAGCGTGAGCGGCGACATGCTGCGGAGCACATTCAGCGAGCGGTTGACGAAGTAGTCCACGTCCTGGGGCGGCGGGACGGCCGCCTCGTTCAGCCCGGCGCCCGGTCCCCACAGCCCCACCATCCAGAAGGCCACCATCGCGATCACCGCGACGAGCCCCGACCACAGCACCGGCGCGACGTAGGAGTCGAGGGCGGCCCGGAACGAGAAGCGCGTCCGCAGGAAGTGCCACACGGCGATCGCGAACATCGACACGAGGAACACCGCCAGGGTCGTGGGGTGGGAGAGGCCGGAGAGGAACATGAACAGGGTGGCCATGACCCACGCGACGCGGCTGACGCGCATCCGGTCCATCAGCAGGAGCACGCCGGCCATCAGCGCCACCGAGAAGAAGTTGTCCATGAACCCGAAGAACCGTTGGAGCATGAACAGCGGAGGGATGGTCAGGAGCGTGAGGTAGTAGAGCGTCAAGCTGCGGCGATACCTCCACGCGAACGCGGCCATCCCCACGGCCGCGAGGACGCGGAAGCCCACCGACAGGATCACGGTTGGCACCGAGGCGCCGACGCCCCCCACCGTGCGCATCAGCGCCCCGAGCACGGGCTCGGCCACGCGGTAGCCTCCCGCCAGCGCTCCCCGGGCGCCCTCGATCGCGATCAGGCTGCCGGGGTCGTTCTCGAGGAGGTACTCGACGCGCCACTGGTACCAGGCCGTGTCGAGGGCCGGGACCGCACGCGAGGCATCGGTGATGAACTGCCAGCTCATGGCGAGCACGATGGCGGCGATCGCCGTCAGGGCGGCCCCCGGGGTGGCCAGCCAGGCTCCGGCCCGGCCCAGCAGGTCTCCCCCGCCGCCCCAGCGCTCCCGCAGGGTCAGGGTCCGTCGAGGCTCGACCTCGGTGGTCTCACGCGTCGTGCTCATGGTCCTCCTCCCCGCTCACCCCGTGAGGTCCTGGATGCACCTCAGGGTCCCGTCCAGGATCGAGGCGGGGAAGGCCGCGGAGAAGACGGTCTCGTCCCGCTCCTCCGCGGAGAGGGCCGAGGGGTCGGCCGCGTTGTCGCCCTTCGTGTACTCCATGAACCACCGGGCGACGTCCTCGATCGTGTGCCCATTCTGCTCCAACTCGTCCTCGTCGAACCAGCCCTGGGTCACGCGGAGGTTCTGGAGGACCCGCGCGCCGTCGTCGTCGTCGAACTCCGCGAGGAGGTCGTCGACGAGGCGCTTGTTGTCGATGACGAACGCGCCCGTCGTGTCGGGCTGGGGGGTCGCTCCGTGATCGGCGGTCAGGGCGATCACCCACTCGCCCTCGCCGACCTCCTGGTCGAGGATGTCGACGAGGTCGCCGAACGCCGTGTCGTGCGACTCGACGACCTGCTCCATGAAGGGGCTGGGGAAGCTCCAGCGGTGGCCGACCTTGTCGATCTGCTTGTAGTTGACGTAGAGGAGGTCGGGCACGTCGTCGGCCCCGAACCCCTCGCGCCGGATCACCTCTCCGATGAGTTCGGTGTTGTACACGGAGTAGGCGGGCGTGTGGGTGAGGTCGTCGGGGTCGTCGAACATCGGCTCGCCCATCCAGGCGTTGTCGCGCTGGCCGTCGGCCGCGTCGAGCTCGGCCACCGCGCCCTCGAGGTCGCCGGCCTCGTCCGCGTAGTCGGGGAACTCGAAGATCTCCGCGTTGGGGCCCGTGAGCGACCACACGCCGCCCCGCTGGGCCAGGGCGATGTCACGGTCGCCGTCCTCCCAGTCGGACCCGTGGCCGATCATGCCCAAGGCGGCCTCGGTCGCGATCATCCCCACGAGCGGCTCGTTCCCCATCGCGGCGTCGTATACGTCGCCCAGGGTCGGGGTGAGGTACCACTGCGGCCCCTGGGTCACGGGCGGGACCAGCTCGCCGTCGACCTGGAAGCGGAGGTCCAGGATCCCGTGCGCCCTGGGGAAGGCGCCGGTGCCGATCGTGGTGTGGATCGCGGGGGTCACCGAGGGCGAGGAGCCCACCGTGGCGTCCTCGTACCAGGCGCCGCCCGGGATCAGGCCTTTCACGACAGGCCACCGGTTCGGGTAGGCGCTCAGCACGTTGCGCCCGCCGCCGTCCCACACGACGGTGAGGATCAGCTTGGGCGGCCGATCGCTTCCCTCGGCCAGCGCCTCGCGGAGGACCTCGCCGTCGGGCGCGTCGAACGGGTGCCCGACGAGCTCGCCGAAGGTCGGGGCCAGGTCCGCGACCGTGACCGGCCGTTCGACGCGCCCGACCTCGGCGATGTGGCCGGGCCCGTAGAGGAAGACCGGCACGCGCTGGAGGTAGGGCCACGGTCCGGAATGCGGGAACCAGGAGCCCAGCACATTGGGGAACTTCGGGATGAACTGCAGCTCGCCGCCCCGGCCGGGGTGGTAGCCCGTCCAGACCTTGTGGAGCTGGTCGGGCGGCAGGTTGTTGCAGGCGAGCCTGGCGAACTCTCCACGAGCGACGGGAAGCGGCTCTCCCTCGGCGAGCGTCGGTGTCGGGGACGCCTGGGTCGGCGTGGGGTCGTCGGACATCTCAGGGGCGCCCGTGCAGGCGACGGCCAGCACGAACATGCCGGCGAGGATCCGGGAAGGGGTCACGGCGAGGTATTCAAGGTCACGGGGCGCGTCTTGGCAAGTCCCGTATAGTGGTGCGAGCCCGGACCCGGGCGGGGACAACACGATGACGAGGCGAGCTACCGCGTTCGAGGCGCTCCAGCGCGAGCTCTACTGGGCGGGCGCCGAGGAGGCGGGGACCCAGCGCTCGGCCGAGGAGCTCCGCGTCGCCCTGCATCGCCTCGCCGAGCGCCTCCGAGACGACTTGACCGGCTCCAAGCCTTCCCCCGAGTGGGACCTCCATCGGGGATCGCCCTGGAGGCGGTGGCTGAAGCGGCTCCTGCACCGCCTGCTGCGCCCCGTCCATCGCCGCTACAGCACGATCATGGCCGAGCTGGCCTCGCTCGGGGCGGGGCTCGCCGCGCGACTCGAGCGCGCGGAGGCGGCGGTCGAGCGGCTGGAGGCCGAGATCGACGCGATGCGCAAGGAGCCCGTCGCCCACCAAGACCCGATGCCCCTCTCGTCCGCCCCCGTCGACGCGTACGAGCAGCTCGCGGAGAGCCTCCGCGGCGACGGCGAGGAGGCTCCGCTCTGGATCGACGTCGGGGCCGAGGGGAGCGAGCTCGCCGAGCGCCTCGATGCGTGGGGCTGGCGGACGCTGGGGACGGGCGCGCGGGTCGAGCTCGCGTCGTCGGATCCTGCGGCGTTCCTCGAGGCGTACGACGGTGAGCCTCCTCGGGTGATCAGCGTGCGCGGCGCAGACACCCTCCGGGGCTCGGGACGCGGGCCGCTGCTCGAGCGGGCCCGGCGCCTGCTCGGTCGGGGCGGCGTGCTGCTGGTTGAGCTGGCCGCTCCGGCCGAGGACGACGCCGCGACGCCGGGCCCGCGGAGCGAGGCCCCGCCCCACCCCGAGTCGATCAGGCTCGCGGCGCTGCACGCGGGGTTCGAGCGCACCGAGCTCGTCGCCGCCGGCGGTCGCGTGGTGCTGCGCGCGGAGACGGGCTGATGCGGATCGCCGTGTGCCACGCGCAGACCCCCTTCGCCCGGGGCGGGGCCGAGATGCACACCGAGAGCCTCGCCCTCGCCCTCCGGGAGGCGGGGCACGAGGTCGAGATCGTGGGCGTCCCGTTCAAGTGGTACCCGCCCTCCGAGATCGTCCATCAGATGGGCATCTGGCGGAGCCTCGACCTGACCGAGGCCAACGGCATGCCCATCGACCTGGTGATCGCGCTGAAGTTCCCCGCGTACCTCGTTCGTCACGAGCGGAAGATCGTGTGGCTGATCCACCAGCACCGCACCGCCTACGAGCTGTGGGACCACCCGGTGTTCGGCGACCTCTCGCCGCACGAGGGCGGGGCCGAGGTGCGCGACATGATCTGGCGGGCCGACCGTCTCGCGCTCGGCGAGGCGAAGCGGATCTTCTCCAACTCCGCGCACGTCGCTGATCGCCTGCGGACCAGCCTGGGGATGACCGCGGACCCCCTCTACCACCGGTCGTCGGTGAGCGAGATGCTGCTCGAGGCGGAGCCCGACGGCTACGGCGACTACCTCCTCTTCCCCAGCAGGCTGGAGCCGATCAAACGTCAGCGGCTGGCCATCGACGCGTGGCGGCACGTGAGGAGCGACGTGCGCTTGGTCTTGGTCGGTGGCGGGTTCGACGAGCCGGCCCTGCGCGCGCGCATCGAGGAGGCCGGCCTCCAGGACCGGGTGATCCTCGAGGGAGCGGTGCCCCTGGAGCGCCTGCTCGAGCTCTACCGTGGTGCCCTCGGCGTCTACTACGGGCCCTTCGACGAGGACTTCGGCTACGTGACGCTGGAGGGGATGGCCGCGCGCCGACCGGTCATCACGCTCACCGACAGCGGCGGACCGCTCGAGCTCGTAGAGGAAGGCGTGACCGGGCTGATCGCCCCTCCCCAGCCCGAAGCGATCGCGGAGAGCGTCGAGACGCTGGCGGCCCGCCGGGGCCTGGCGCCGGAGATGGGGGCGGCCGGCCGCGCGTCGTTCGAATCGCGGGTGCCGCCGTGGCCCCAGGTCGTCGACCGGCTCCTGTCCTGATGGCGCGGATCGCGATCCCCACCCCGGACGCGGCCGAGGACGCGCGGCCGGCCGCCCTCACCGAGGCCCTCCTTCCGCTCCTGGACGAGGCCGGCCACCGGGCCCGCCTCGTCCGCGCCGGGCGCGAGGACGCGCTCGACCTGACGCGTACCGCCGACCTCGCCGTGTACCAGCTCGCCGACGAGCCCGCCTTCGCCGACGTCCTGCGCCTCTCCGTGCTCATCCCCGGCGTCCTCGTCCTGCACGACCTCTCGCTCCAGCGCCTGGTGACCTCGATGCTCGCCCGCGGCGACCCCGTGGCGGTTCGGGCCCGGCGCGAGGCGCGGGCCGCGGCCGCACGCCTGGGCCAGGGGTCCCCGGGGGCGTGCTGGCCGGCGTATCCGGCCCGCCGCGCGCGCGGGCTCGTCGTCGCCTCGGCCGAGGATCGAGACCTGCTCCGAGGCGGCGGGTGTCACACGCCGGCGTGGGTCTCCTCGCTGGACGGGGGCGGCGCCTCCGAGCTTGTCGAGGCGGCCGAGGCCACGCTGGAGCTGATCCGAGATCCCGTCCGCGGCTCGATCGCCAGGTGGGCCACGGCGCTGGGCGAGGTCGGCGTCTCGGAGGAGGCCGCCGCCCGCGGTCTCGGGATGCGGCTCCCCCGCGCCCTCGAGGGGCTGGCCGACGGCTAGCTGACCCGGATCCGGGGCACGTCGATCTCGACGTCCTCGGGCCAGCCTTCGTAGTCGGCCGGGAACTCGTAGGGCGTGCTCACCAGCCCCTTCTTCCTCGGAAGCGGGTCGGGCGGCCGGGGCCCCTGATCGAAGTCGAAGGCATGTGCGTAGTTGTGCGTTCCCGAGATCCGCTCGTTCAGGTAGGGGAGGTCCCAGTTGTCGGAGATGAAGCGCAGCGGCGAGGAGAACTCCCCGACCTCGTGGTCGATGTATCCCCTCCTCGCGTAGGGCGAGATCACCAGCATCGGCACCCGCATCCCCAGGCCGATCGAGTCGACCTCGGGCGGCACCACGTGGTCGTAGAACCCGCCCCACTCGTCCCACGTGATGAAGATCGCGGTGCGCTCCCACATCTCGCTCCGCATGATCGCGTTGATGATGTCGGTCACCCAGTTCATCGCGTGCCCCGTGGAGAAGGGGGGGTGATCCGAGAGCTGGAACCTGGGCGTGATCCAGGTGACGGGCGGGAGGGCGTTGGCCTCGATGTCGACCATGATCTCGTCCACCGGCCAGATGTGCTCGTCCCACAGCTCGGTCAGGAAGACGTTCGGGATCGAGCTGTACGCCGACCAGATGTATCCGGCCTGGTGCGGCTCGGCCGCGTAGTAAGCCCAGTCGATGTCCTTCTTCGTCAGCTCCTCGCCGATCGTCGGCAGGGGGAACAC
>DATKBL010000001.1:0-11489 GCA_035513995.1 Actinomycetota bacterium | reverse complement strand
GCCCCGACGGCATGATGGGCTGGCGGCGCTACTCTCGGCTCCACAGGGAGCAGTCGGGGACCTCGATCCCCGAGCTCGCGGTCGCCCTCTCCGTGATGCTGGTGGTGGCGGGGGCCTTCCTGTCCGTGGTCATCTCGCTGCAGACCAACCTCGTGCGGCAGCAGCGTCGGAGCGACAACAACGATCAGGCCCGGCTGGCGGTCGAGCAGCTCGACCGCGAGATCCGATCGGGGAACGTGCTGTACAACCCGGCCACCGAGGCGGATCCCTTCTACACCCTGCGTGTGTACACGCAGGCCAACGCCCCGACCCGGACCCCAGCTTTCCAGTGCGTGCAGTGGCTCATCGAGGACGACCAGCTGAAGCGCCGGCACTGGCCCCCGAACGAGCCTGAGCTGGTCACCCCCTGGCGGATCGTCGCCGAGGGGATCGTGAACCGGACGGTCGGGGAGGAAGCGTTCCAGCTCGACCCCGAGCCGAGCAAGGGTGGCCGCACGGTGATGATCAACCTGACGGTGAACGGGAGCCTCGCAGAGGACCCGGACGCCACCATCAGGATCCAGACCTCGCTGACCGGACGCAACACGTCCCTGGGGTTCTCCTCGGACGTGTGTGCGGACCTGCCGGTCTCGTGACGTAGGAGGAGACACAGATGAAGTGGTTCATGTCGAGGACGAAGGACGAACGGGGCGTGGCCCTGCTCACCGCGGTCATGATCTCATCCATCGTGATGGTCATGGGGATCACGGCGGTGCAGATCTCCGTGCACAACAGCGACCAGAGCGCCCGCGACCGCCGGCGCGTGGAGTCGATCGGGTCGGCCGAGGCCGGCCTGGACTACTACTTCTCCCACCTGCAGGACGTGTCTCCGAGCGAGATCGAATGCTCGGTCAGCCAGGCGCTCACGGGGTCCCCGACGGCCGAGTTCACCGTCACGGCGGAGTATTTCGACGCCGCCGGTGACCCGATCCCGTGCCCGATGACCGACGAGACGATCCCAGACTCGGCTCTGATCACGTCCGAGGGGACGACGAGCCAGGTGGATCCCACGAGGACGGTGCAGTCGTTCGTGTACTTGATCCCGAAGCCGCCCAAGCCCTTCGGGGACCAGGCGATCTTCTCGGACGGCGACCCCACGTTCAACTCGAACGTGACCGTGTTCGGCGGGGGGGCGGTCAACGCCGACATCTACACGAACGGTGACGTGATCCTCACGAGCAACGTGCAGGTCGAGGGCAGCGTCTTCGCGCAGGGCAAGGCGACCGTGGAGGGGAACGCGGAGATCAAGAAGGACGTCTGGGCGAACGGCTCAGTCTCTCTGACGAATCAGTCCGTGGTCCGGAGCAATGTCATATCCTCGACCTCGTTCGTTTCCCTGACCCAGCAGGCACACGTGTACGGGAACGCGCAGGCCGCCACCAGCATCACCGTCAGCGGGGGGCAGGCCGCGATCGACGGGCTGAGGATCGCCAACACACCGTCGGATCCGCCGCCGCAGCGCTCGTTCCCGACCTACAGCTACGACGCGCAGGACTGGATCGACGCGGGCTACACGGTGACCAGCTTCTCCAGCTGCACCAGCGCCAGGACGTTCCTCCAGGGGATCACCAGCGGGAAGCACGCGGTGCGCATCACGTCGTCGTGCGATCTTCAGTTCCCCTCCAACAGCACCTGGATGGTCCAAGATGACATCGCGGTGATCAGCAACGGTGCGCTCACGCTGCAGAGCAACGCGCGGATCGAGAACACGGGGGGGCCGCACAAGGCCCACCTGATCTTCGGCCTCGGCGAGGTCAGCCCGTGCGACATCACCTTCAACTCGAACTCGGACATCGCCGACGATCTGACGGCGCTCTTCTACACGCCATGCAACATCAACATGAACTCCAACTCGTTCGTGGGGAAGGGGCAGATGTTCGGAGGCACCGTGAACTTCAACTCGAACGCCACGCTGTACTTCGAGCTGATCCCCGTGCCCGGGCTCGCCCCCGACGGGTTCGACGAGGACATCACCTTCATCCGGGAGGTCCAGACCACGTAGGCTTCTCCCCGGAAGGGGAGAGGGGACCCGATGGAGACCGCGCTGCCGCTTGCCGTCCGCGCCGCGATCTTCGCGGTGTTCGGGCTTGTGGTGGGCTCGTTCCTGACCGTGGTGATCCACCGGGTGCCGGCGGGGGAGTCGATCGTCCGGCCCCGATCGAGGTGCCCCCGCTGCGGAACGGAGCTGCGTGCGCGCGACAACCTCCCCGTCCTCGGCTGGGTCCTGCTGCGGGGACGCTGCCGAACCTGCGGTGAGAGGATCTCGCCGTCCTACCCGCTGATCGAGCTCGCTACCGCCGCGCTGTTCGTGGCCGCGGCGTTCCTCGAGCCCCTCTACGCGGCCGCCGTGGCCGCGTGCTTCATGGCCGTGATGCTCGCGGTTGCCGTGATCGACGCCGAGCACCGGGTCGTGCCCAACCGGATCACCTACACCGCGATCCCCGCGTTCGCGCTCGCCGTCCTCGTCGGGGACCTCGCCGGCCAGGGCCTCGACGTCCTCGACGGGTTGCTGGGGATGGTGCTCTACGCTGTGCCTCTCTTCCTGATCGCTCTGGCCCTCCCGGGGGGCATGGGGATGGGCGACGTGAAGCTGGTGGCCCTGATCGGCCTGGTCCTCGGCTCCCTGGGCCTCGAATACGTGGGCGTGGCGGCCTTCCTGGGGATCGTCGGGGGAGGGGTGGGGGCGCTGGTGGCGATGGCGGCCTTCGGGTACGGGAGGAAGCAGCAGATCCCCTTCGGACCATTCCTGGCGGCGGGGGGCGTGCTCGCGGTCTTCCTGGCCCCCCGCCTCGCCAGCTGGTACGTCGGCTTGCTCCCCTGAGCCTTTCGCCCCTTTCCCTCCCATAACGACACCCTTGTCATTTCACGGGACCGCAGTAAATGACAGTGGTGTAACTCGACATGGGTTAAAGATTGTCGGCCGCATTGCCGATTGACAAGGGGTGAGGCAGTTGTTAAGGTTCGCATCCTTCGGGAGAGATGGGTCAGGCGAAGCACAAGGGAGAGAAGTTAAACATGGTGAGGATGTGGCAGCTGAGTATGTTGGGCAACCTGGGGAGGATGTGAATGATGCCCAAGCGGCGCCCGTTCGTGGGTGACCGTCTCCTCACGGTTGGCGAGGTGGCGGCCACGATGCGGGTCTCCAACATGACGGTGTACCGCCTGATCAAGGCGGGGCAGCTGCCCGCGATCCGCGTGGGCAAGAACTACCGGATCCGAGAGTCCGACGTGAACAAGTACCTCTCCGATCGCGCGGTCCGCGTGGAGGAGGACGAAGGCTGATGGCGCGCACCAGGATCGGTCTCGATGTCGGTTCCACGAGCGTCCGAGCCGCCGAGCTGACTGTCGGCGGCGGGGCCCCGACGCTCGTGCGCATCGCGCAGGTCCCTCTGGGGCCGGGCGCGGTGGAGAACGGCGAGGTGCGTGACGTGGAGGCGGTGACCGAAGCCGTCCGGGATCTCTGGCGGCGCGGAGGGTTCAAGAGCCGCGAGGCGTCCCTGGGTGTTGGGAACCAGCGCGTGGTCGTCCGCGAGGTGACCCTGCCGGCGCTTCCCGAGAAGGAGATGCGCCAGTCGCTACCGTTCCAGGTCCAGGAGCTCATCCCCATCCCCATGGACGAGGCGGTGCTCGACTACGACGTCCTCGAGGAGCTCGAGGAGGAGGGGCGGAAGGTCCAGCGTCTCCTGGTCGTCGCCGCGCAGCGCGAGATGGTGGATCGGCACCTCGCCGTGGTGACCGGCGCCAAGCTCGAGGCGGTGGGCGTCGACCTCGTTCCGTTCGCCTTGGTGCGCTCGATCGGCGAGTACGAGGGCCTGGGGCTCGAGGAGTCCGACGCGGGCGGCGAGGCGGTCGTGGACGTGGGCGCCGACGTGACGAACATCAGCGTGCACGAGCGCGGCGTCCCGCGCTTCGTGCGGATCCTCCCCTCCGGGTCGAACGACGTGACCACCTCGGTGGCCACGTCGCTCGGCGTGGACACCGAGACCGCCGAGACCTTCAAGCGGGGCGGCGCCGCCTCCGACGATGCGCGACGAACGCTCGAGCAGCGCGTGACGGCGCTCGTCGACGAGATCCGCTCGTCGCTGGACTTCTACCGCGCCCAGATGCCGGGGGCACAGGTCTCCCGGATCCGGACGTCGGGCGGCGGCTCGAAGATGCCCGGATTCATCGATCTTCTGGGCCAGCGCACGGGCGTGGCCACCGAGGCGGGGCACCCCTTCGCCAAGGTGGACGTCCGCGTGGCCCTGAGCCCGCAGGACCTGAACGAGGCCGAGCCCCTGCTGGCGGTGGCCATCGGCCTCGCCCTCCCCCAGGAGGAACCACGATGAGGATCAACCTCCTTCCCTCCGAGATCCGCGAGCGCCAGCGCCAGCGGCGTCGCACGGTCGCGGCGGGCGTGGTGGGCCTGCTGATCGTCGCCGCGGTGGGTGGGTTCTTCTTCCTGCAACAGGTGCGGCTCTCCTCGGTGGAGGACGAGCTCGAGCAGCAGCAGGCAGTGAACGCCCAGCTCCAGCAGGACATCAACGAGCTGCAGCGCTTCGCGGACCTCGAGGCCGAGCTCCTGGCCACCCGCGGGCTGCTCGATGAGCTGCTTCAGAACCAGGTGCTCTGGTCGGGGGTCCTGCGTGACATCTCGCTCGTGATCCCCGGGACCGCGTGGCTGACCGCGCTCCAGGGGACCGTCACGGCCGAGCCGGTGGCCACCGAGGGCGTCGCCCCGCCCGAGACGCCCGAGGGCGAGGCCGGGCTCGTGGGGCAGATCACCTTCACCGGGAACGCGTTCGATCACCGCACCGTGGCCCTGTGGCTCGCGCGGCTGGAGGACGTGAGCGGCTTCGTGAACCCGTGGCTGAGCTCGTCGCAGAAGACGGAGATCGGCACCACAGAGGTCGTGGAGTTCGGCAGCTCGGTGGACCTGTCCGAAGACGCGATCACACCTCCGGGAGGTCAGCGATGAGCCGCCGTGGTCCGATCATCGTGCTCGCCATCAGTCTCCTGCTGGCGATCCTGCTCTTCTTCTTCCTGGTCGTGCCCAAGATGCGCGAGGTCTCCCGGACGGAGGAGTCCGTCGAGCAGGCCCGTGGACAGGAGCTCTCGCTCCGGGCCGAGCTGGCCAGGCTGCAGGGCGTGCGCGAGAACGCCCAGCAGATCCGGCGCCAGGTGGCGCGGTTCCGCCGCGCGGTTCCGCCGGTCGCAGACCTGCCGGGCCTGATCAACGCGCTGCAAGACGCGGCCGACGTCTCGGACGTGGAGTTCTTCTCGGTCTCCCCGGGGACGCCGGTGTCGTTCACGCAGGTCGCCGCGTCGGAGATCCCCGCGGAGGTTCAGGTGATCGGCGGGTTCTTCCAGGTGGACGAGTTCCTGTTCCGCCTGGAGACGATGGACCGCGCCGCCAAGGTCATCAGCGTCTCGGTGGGTCCCGGCCCCGACAGCCTCCCTCAGATCCAGGTCTCGATGTCGGTAGAGTTCTACACGACGGACCCGACGTCCGGTCCGGGCACGGTGCCGGTGGAGCTCGAGGAGGAGACCCCTTCGCCGGAGGCCTCGCCCACCCCGACCCCGACCGCGTCGCCGACGGAGGGCTGAGCCATGACCTCGCGTGAACGGAATCTGCTTGTCGTCTTCGGCGTGATCGCCGCGGCGGCGGTCGCCTTCTTCTTCCTCGTGGTCCGGCCCGGTGGGGCGCCCGACGAACCCGCCCCCACGCTTGGCGCCTCACCGAGCCCGGCCCCCTCGCCCACGCCGACGGAGGATCCGGATGAGGACGAGCCCGACCGCCGGACCCCCGGCATCGCGTTCTTCTCCGGCCGCGACCCCTTCGTCCCTCTGGTCGAGGAGACGGCCACCGGCGACACAGGCGACACCGGTGACCCCGCCCCCGACGGCGATCCGGACGGCGACCCGCCCCCGAACGGTGACGGCGACGGCGGCGTGCCCCCGGAGGAGCGAGGAGAGACGATCACCGTCGGCGGGCACACCGTGACGCTGATCGACATCATCTCCACGAACGGCACCCGGGTGCAGGTGGAGGTCGACGGCGAGAGCTACACGGTGGAGCCGGGCGAGTCCTTCGCCGACAACTTCCAGCTCGTCTCAGTGCAGGGCGGGTGCGCGAACTTCCTGTTCGGAGACCAGTCCTTCACGCTCTGCGAGCCCGGCGAGAGGAAGTGACGCCCCCGCGCGGCTCCATGGAGGACGGCCGGGACTGACCCAACCGGCCGGCGGGTCCGACGGCTGCGACCGCGGGGGGAGCGGCCGCCGGAGCTGGGAGGCGGCCTTCGGGCCGCCTCCTCCGTATGCTGAGACGATGAGACTGCTCACCGCGGGCGAGTCGCACGGGAAGGCCCTGGTGGCCGTGCTGGAGGGCCTGCCTGCGGGCGTGCCCGTCTCAGAGAAGGAGATCGAGGGCGAGCTGGCGCGCCGCCGCCAGGGGTACGGGCGGAGCGGCCGTCAGCGGCTCGAGGGGGACCGCTTCGAGGTCCTGGGCGGGGTTCGGCACGGGCGCACCCTGGGCAGCCCCATCGCGATCCGGATCGAGAACGCCGAGTGGGACGAGAAGTGGAGCCGCCGGATGGCGCCGTTCGGCTCGCCCGACCCGGAGGACCGCCTGGTCCGCCCACGCCCCGGCCACGCCGATCTGACCGGCGCGCAGAAGTACGGGTTCGACGACGTGCGGAACGTGCTGGAGCGCGCCAGCGCGCGGGAGACGGCCGCGCGCGTCGCCGCGGGGGTCTTCTGCAAGGCGTTCCTCGCCGAGCTCGGGGTGGCCGTCATCTCTCACGTCGTGCGGATCGGGACCGCGATGAGCCGCACCGTCCGCACGCCCCTGCCGGAGGACCTGCCCGCGATCGACGCCTCGCCCGTGCGGTGCCTGGATCCTCGCGCCTCGGAGCGGATGGTGGCCGCCATCGAAGCCGCTCGCCGAGAGGGCGACAGCCTCGGGGGCGTGTTCGAGGTCGTCGCGCCCGGGGTTCCTCCCGGCGTGGGCTCGTACGTTCACTACGACCGAAAGCTGGACGCGCGCCTGGCGCTGGCCCTGATGAGCATCCAGGCGATCAAGGGCGTGGAGGTGGGAGATGGGTTCGCGGGGGCGGCGCGGCCCGGCTCCAGGGCCCACGACGAGATCGAGAGCGGTCCGGCCGGGCCGCACCGCCGCACCGGTAGGTCCGGCGGCATCGAGGGGGGCATGTCGACAGGCGACCCGATCCGGCTGCGCGCCGCGATGAAGCCGCTCTCGACGCTCCCTCGCCCCCTGGGCACCATCGACCTCGACACCGGGGAGCCCGCGCGGGCGATCCGGCAGCGGACCGACGTGTGCGCCGTGCCGGCGGCCGCTGTCGTGGGCGAGGCGGCGGCGGCGCACGACCTCGCTGACGCCGCGCTCGAGAAGTTCGGCGGCGACTCGGTGGACGAGACCCGCCGCAACCTCGACGGGTACCTCCGCTCCCTGGAGGGGGGCGCGTGAAGATCTGGCTCGTCGGCATGCCCGGGTCCGGCAAGACCACCGTCGGCTCCCTGCTCGCCGACCGTCTCGAGCTGCCGTTCGTAGACGTCGACGCCAAGATCGAGGCGCGGGCGGGGCGCGACGCGGGGGCGATCTTCGCGGAGAAGGGCGAGGAGGGCTTCCGCTCGCTCGAGCGCGAGGCGATCGCCGAGCTGGCGAGGGACGGAGACGCCGTGATCGCCGCGGGCGGCGGCGCGGTGATCGACGCGGCGAACCGGGAGGCCATGCGGGCGTCCGGACGGGTGGTGCTGCTCGAGGCCGCCCCGGAGGTCCTGGCCGTCAGGCTCGAGGGCGCGCCTCGCCCGGTGACGGCCGGCGCGGACCTCGGCCGGCTGCTGCGCGACCGCGCCGCCGCCTACGAGGCAGCCGCGCACCTGGTGGTCGACGCCCGGGGGCCCCTCGAGGCGATCGTGGACCACATCCTGGAGCGTCTGGCGTGATCCGGGTGCCGGTACGGCTGGCGGGGGCATCCTACGACGTGGCGATCGGAGCGGGCCTCCTGGCGCGCGCGGGCGACGCGCTGCCGGCTCTCCCCGGAGCGGAGCGTGCCTTCGTGGTGGCCGCCCAGTCCGTGGCCGAGCTGTACCTGGAGCCCCTCGAGGCCTCGCTGGACCTCCCCACGGTGCACCTGGCCGTGCCCGAGGGGGAGAGCGCGAAGACCCTCCGCACGGCGGAGGTCCTGTACGAGCACCTGGCGACCCAGGGGGCACACCGGGAGGACCCCGTCTTCGCGCTCGGGGGCGGCGCGACCGGCGACGTCGCCGGTTTCGTGGCCGCCACTTACATGCGGGGCCTGCCCCTCGTCCATCTCCCCACGACGCTGACGGCTCAGGTCGACGCGTCGGTGGGGGGCAAGGTCGGCGTGAACCTCCCCCTGGGGAAGAACCTCGTCGGCGCCTTCCACCAGCCGACGGCGGTGCTCGCGGACGTCGCGACCCTCGTCAGCCTCCCCGAGGAGCGGTTCCGGTCGGGGCTGGGGGAGGTCGCTAAGTACGGGCTCGCCGTCGACCCCGGCATCCTGGACCTCCTGGAGCGGACCCACGGAGCCGTGACGACCCGGGACCCGGATGCGCTCGTGGACCTGGTGGCGGCCTGCGTGCGCGCCAAGGCGTCGGTCGTGGCGGAGGACGAGCGGGACACCGGAGCCCGGGCGGTCCTGAACTACGGGCACACGCTCGCTCACGCGCTGGAGCGCCTCGAGGGTTACGGGGGGATCGGCCACGGCGATGCCGTCGCGGTGGGGATGGCCTTCGCGGCGCGGCTCGCGGCCGCCCTGGGGATCGCCTCGCCCGACCTCCTGGCGCGGCATCTACGGGTCCTGGCGGCCCTCGGGCTTCCGCACGCGCCGCCGGCGCTCGACCCCGACGAAGTCCTCGACGCGATGCGTCTCGACAAGAAGTACCGGCGCGGCCTCCGCTTCGTGCTCCTCGAGGAGGTTGGGCGGCCGCGCCTCGTGGAGGTCCCCACCGCGACGATCCGCGACGCCCTGGCCGAGGCGCTCGGGGGAGCGGCGTGAAGGTCCTGCTCCTCCTCGGCCCGAACCTCGGGGCGCTGGCCGGCCGGGAGTCCGAGCTGTACGGAGGCGAGCCGCTCGAGGACGTCATGGCCTCGGTCGCCCGCCGGGCGGCCGATCTCGATCACGAGCTGACCTGGCGTCAGAGCGACGCGGAGGCCGATCACGTCCGGTGGCTGCTCGCCGCGCCGGACGAGGGCTTCGACGCCGTGATCGCGAACCCTGGAGCCCTGACGCACTACTCGCACGCCCTGGGGGACGCGCTCGAGGCCTCCGGCTTGCCGGCCGTGGAGGTGCACCAGACGAACGTGTTCGCCCGCGAGGGGTTCCGCCGCCGCTCGGTGATCTCGGAGGCCTGCAGGGCCGTCATCGTGGGGCTGGGGGTCGGCGGCTATCATGTGGCGCTGGAGGCCCTGGGATGGATCACGGAGACAGAAGGGGGCGGCTCGCCGCCCGGCTCGACGACCTGAAGGTCGACGCGCTGCTGATCACGCGGCTGGTGAACGTCCGCTACCTCACCGGCTTCACCGGCTCGAACGGCCAGCTGCTCCTCTCGAGCGACCCGGTGCTCTTCACCGACTTCCGCTACGAGGAGCAGTCGCAGAAGGAGGCGCCCGACGTCCGTCGCCGCATCTACGCCCAGGCGTTCCGAGACGAGCTGCGGGCCGCCCTGCGGGAGGCCGGGACGGGGCGCCTCGGGTTCGAGCGGAGCGGCGTGACCTACGAGAGCTACGAGTCGCTCCGGGAGCTCGACGCCGTCGAGATGGTGCCGATGGGGCCGGAGGTGGAGCGGCTGCGCTGGGAGAAGGACCCGGAGGAGATCGGCCACCTCGAGCGGGCCCAGGAGATCACCGATGCCGCCTTCGACGAGATCGTCGGGAAGCTCGCGGAGGGCATGACCGAGCGAGAGGTCGCCTTCGAGCTCGAGCTGGCGATGCGCCGCGGAGGCGCCGAGCGGGTGGGCTTCGACACGATCGCCGCGTTCGGAGAGAACGCCGCGGAGCCGCACCACAGCCCCACCGACCGCCGGCTGGCCCGCGGCGATCTCGTGAAGCTCGACTTCGGCTGCGTGGTCGAGGGCTATCACTCGGACATGACGCGGACGGTGGCGTTCGGGGACCCGGGGGAGGAGCTCCGAGGCGTGTACGAGACCGTGGCGCGGGCCCAGCGTGCCGGCGAGGAGGCCGTGCGGGCGGGGGTGACCGGGCGCGAGGCCGACGAGGCGGCTCGCCGGGTGATCGAGGAGGCCGGGCACGGCGACCGCTTCGGACACTCGCTGGGTCACGGCGTGGGGCTGGAGGTCCACGAGGGGCCCACGCTCCGCAAGAAGTCCGACGACGTGCTCCCCGAGAGCGCGGTGGTGACCGTGGAGCCGGGGATCTACCTGCCCGGCCTCGGCGGCGTCCGGATCGAGGACGCGGTGGTGGTCGGCCCCGACGGATGCCGCCCGCTCCCCACCACGACCAAGGAGCTGATCGTCCTGTGAAGGTCTCGACGAACGACCTGAAGAACGGCATGACCCTCGACCTCGACGACCAGCTGTGGCAGGTCGTCGGCTTCCAGCATGTGAAGCCGGGCAAGGGTCACGCGTTCGTCCGGACCAAGCTGAAGAACGTGCGCTCGGGCGCGGTGCTCGATCGGACCTTCCGCGCCGACGAGAAGGTCGGGCTGGCGATCGTGGAGCGGAAGGAGATGCAGTACCTCTACGACGACGGCCACGCCCTGGTCTTCATGGACACCGGCACCTACGAGCAGGTCCACGTGCCGAAGGACGTCGTCGGCGAGATGGGGAGCTTCCTGGTGGAGGGGGCGACGGCCGTGATCGTGATGCACGACGGCGTGCCGATCGGGGTGGAGCTCTCGGCCGCCGTCGTGATCGAGGTGGCCCAGACCGACCCGGGGGTCAAGGGCGATCGCGTGAGCGGGGCGATGAAGCCCGCGGTGCTCCAGACCGGGCTCACGGTCCAGGTCCCCCTGTTCGTCGAGCCCGGCGACCGGATCAAGGTCGACACGAGATCGGGCGAGTATCTGACGCGGGAGCAGTGAGGTGGCGCGGCGGCGCGAGGCACGCCGCCGAGCCGCGCTGATTCTGTACCAGGCCGACGTCACCGGGAGGGCGCCCGCGGAGGTGCTCGGGGAGCGGGCCGAGCTCGGTGAGCGGCTCCCGTCCTTCACCCGCGAGCTCGTGCTCGGGGTCGCCGATCATCTCCCCGAGCTGGACGAGGTGATCGGGCGCGCGGCCGAGGAGTGGACCGTGGGCCGGATGGCCGCGGTGGACCGGGCGCTCCTGCGGCTCGCCGCCCACGAGATCCTTCATCGGGAGGACGTGCCCGCGGCCGTGGCGATCGACGAGGCGGTGGCGGCCGCGAAGGAGCTCTCCACCGAGGACTCCGGGAGGTTCGTGAACGGCGTGCTCGGGCGGATCGCCCGCGA